>JBJHBH010000026.1:0-39029 GCA_050485365.1 Desulfuromonadales bacterium
CTTTTTTCTCTGGCTCTTTCTTTTTCGCACTCCCTTGCCTCCGATGACCCCCGAGCCCGCGCCATCATGGAACAGGTCGATGCCAGAGATGAAGGCGACGATATGACCTGCGATATGGAGATGCACCTCATCGACCGTCAGGGGAGGGAACGCCTTCGCCAAATGCGCAGCTTCAACAAGGACCGGGGGAATGATAGGTTGAGGATGATGTTCTTCACCCATCCGGCCGACGTGGCGGGGACAGGTTTTCTCACGTGGGATTACCGTGATTCGGGGAAGGACGACGATCAATGGCTTTACCTTCCCGCCCTGCGCAGGACCCGGCGCATCGCCTCGACTGACAAAAGCGGCAGTTTCATGGGGTCCGATTTCAGCTATTCGGACCTCACCCGCCCCGATCTAAACGACTACGACTACTTTCTGGAGGGGGAGAGGGACGTGGCGGGGGAGAAGGTCTGGGTCATCCGCTCGGTCCCCCGCACGCGGGAGGTAGTGGACCGCACCGGCTATGAGAAATCTCTTCATCTTGTGCGGCAGGACAATTTCGTTGTGGTGCGTAGCGTCGGCTGGCTCAAAGGAGGGGATCTGAAGTATATGGAAGTGCGTCGGTTGGAGCTGATAGACGGCATCTGGGTGGGGACGGAGATTCACGTGAGCACCAGGCGCGGGGATGAGATCCGGCACAGAACCGTGATGCGACTCTCCAACGTGAGGTTCAACCAGGATCTCGCCGAGGGCCTTTTCACCGTGCGACAGCTTGAGCAGGGAATGTGAATAAAGGGAAATTGATCCATTTCCTGTTCCGAAAGACCCTCCCGCCGCTCATTTTTCTCTGGGGAATAATCACGGCAACTCCAGGAGTGTCGCTGGCCGATGGGTGGGATCTCGTTTTGGACGGTTTCGAGGAACCCGCAGCTGCTTCCGGGAATCGGCTAGGGCCGGAGAGCCTCGGCCCGATGTCTCCCTCCGCGGTACGGTTCGGTGGCTGGGCGCGGGTGGGTGGCACGTGGAATTTCGCCCACTCGGCGCCGCCCGAAGGGGAGACAGACTGGCGGGGGCTTTCGCGCCTGCGCCCCGAAGTGCAGATCAATGGCGATCTGCGCCTCCCCCGTTCCTGGCGACTGTACGGCGCTGTCCAAGGATTCTACGATCTGGCCTATGTGCTCCGCGGCCGGGACGGGTTCACCCGGGAGGTCATCGATGAATATGAAAGGGAGTTGGAGGTGCGCGAGGCCTTTGTGGCCGGTCCTCTGTCGGGTCGACTCGACCTCAAAGCGGGACGCCAGATCGTCGTCTGGGGGCGCTCGGACCACATCAGGGTGACCGACGTCCTCAATCCCCTCGACCTGCGCGAGCCGGGGCTAACCGATGTCGAGGACCTGCGCCTGCCGGTGACGATGGTCCGGCTCGATTACCACGGCGGCCCCTGGACCCTCACCGCCCTCCTCATCCCCGAAATCCGCTTCGACAAACGTCCCGTCTTCGGGCACGATTTCTTCCCTTCAGATCGCCCCCTCCCCCCCGAGGAGGTTCCGGAGAGCGGGGTGCGCAACGTCGAATACGCCGCTGCATTGACCGGCATCTTCCCCGGGTGGGACATCTCCTTCTATCTGGCCGACCGCTACGACGACCAGCCGCATGCCGAAGCAGGTCAGGATGGGGCCATCCTGAAACATGCCCGCACCACAATGGCAGGGGCTGCATCGAGCATCGCTCTCGGCAACGTCCTTCTCTTCGGCGAAGCGGCTCTCACCCGCGGCCTCAAGACTTTCGGCGCGGCCGGCCCTTTTTCCCGAACCGATTTTCTGGCGGGGATCGAATACGCCGGCTTTTCCGACACACTTATCAGTTTCGAGACGGCTTACGGGCGCTTGAATGGCTATCGCCCTGTGCTCTCTTTCGATCATCCGGACAGGGAGAGAATCCAGACGGTACTTCGCATCTCGCGCACCTTCCAGCGTGAGCGCCTTACATTGACGGCCGTTGCCTTCACTGGCGCGAAAGGGGAAGATGGTGCGCTGCAGAGAGTGCAGGCAACCTACGATCTTCGGGACGGAGTAGCTTTAACAGCCGGCGTGGTCCTCTTCCAGTCCGGAGGGTCGCCGCATTTCCGAGGGACGGGCGATAACGACCGGGCCTTTGCGGAGGTGAAGTGGAGTTTCTGACAAATCCGTTCATTGCCGAATGGGGTCCAAGACATAAGTTGCCCTGTCTTCAGCCCCCCCTCTTACCAAATATAATAAAATATTCGAACTTGACCAATGATTTCAATTATTTATGATGTATACACTTGGTTTTAATCCGGCATATCCATATGGTTTCATCCGCTTCTTTGCATTCATCCAGAGAAGATCTTGGAAAATCCACCAATCAAGTCGAAGAGTTTTGGGTTAAAACGAGATTCCGAAACCAAAACTCTGATTTCAGTTGGCCAGAGCCTCTTTTTCCGTTTCAGCGCCCTTGCTCTCGGTGCGATCATCCTCTTTGGTGTCGGCTACCTGCAGTTTGGTCTTCGGCCGGTGGTTCTGAGTATCGCGGACGGACAGTTCGACATTGCCGCGAACCGTGTCGAAGATCTCCTTCAGCAGACCTTTGAGCCCATAGAAGGTCTAATTGGGGTTGTTGGCGAGTGGGGAGTATCGCCTGGGTTCTCAGTGGACCGTCCGCAAGAATTCAATCTCCTTTTCCGGCCCATCCTGGCACAGATGCCACAGGTGACATCCATTGTCGCGGGCACCACCGAGGGAGAAGGATGGCTATTGCTGCAACTCCCCGACGGCCGTTGGCATAGCCGTTTCACCGATATTCCCAGGTGGGGCGGCGAGCATCTCTTCATCGATGAGGAGAAGGGGTCCATTCACCAGGAAGAGCGAAGAGGCTTCGATTACGATCCTCGCACCCGCCCATGGTTCATGGGGGCAAAGTCCGCAAGTTACGGACAACCACATTGGACCCCTCCCTACGTTCTTTTCACCACCAAACAGCCCGGAATTTCCGTCTCATCCAGGCATGCACTCCCTGACGGTCGAGATCTCGTCGTCGGATTTGATCTTGATCTCCTCGACATCTCACAGGTCACCAGCGCCATCACTGTCGGGCAGGAGGGATGCGTTCTGGTCATGACTGCCGATGGCCGTGTGCTTGGCCTCCCTCGTGATGATGACAGCGGCAGCATGGGAAATCCTCCCCTTCTGCAACGCGTAGAAGACTTGCCGACCACCTCTGTGCGTGCGGGGGTCGACGCATGGAGAAGTGAAGGGGGGCTCGATGAAGGGATTTTGCGCTTTTCTCACAATGGTCGACCATGGCTGGGTTCCTTCCGTCCCTTCTCCCTTGGCGAGCAGACCTTCTGGGTAGCCGCGTTCGCCCCGGAGAAAGACTTCATTCCCCCTTGGCAATCTGTTCTGCAGGTTTTTGGCGTCATTCTTCTTCTCGTTCTCGGTCTTTCGCTGCTTGCGGCACGTCGGCAGGCGCTGCGTTTCAGCGCCCCTCTGAAACATCTCGCTGCAAACAGCGAGCGCATAGCGAATCTTGACTTCGGTGAATCGCCTCCGGTACAGACGAACTACAGAGAATTTCACCAGTTGGCTCAGGCTCAAGAATCCATGCGTGCAATGCTGAAAGAATTTCGAGATACGGTCGAAACTCAAGCCTTCAATCTGCAGGGTGCTTTGAGTGAAAAACAGGCCATTCTCGACAATGCACTCGTTGGGATTGGTTTACTGAGAAACGGAACCATCCTTCAGCATAACCGCCGGGCTTCCGAAATACTGGGCTATAGCGGCCAAAGCATAACGGGGCTCTCCACCGAGGAGCTATATCCCGACCGGAGCTCCTTCATCGCCACGGGAAAGAGGATCCAGACCGCGCTGCAGCGCGGAGAGAATTTCGTCGAAGAACTCTGGCTCAAACGCAGGGATGGGAGTCGGTTCTGGGGACGTCTGAGCGGACGGGCACTTGATCCGGCAATGCCGGCGGACGGCTCGGTATGGATACTCGCCGATCTGACAGATCAAAAAAGCGCGGAGGACCGTCTTCACTACCTAGGAAATCACGATTCACTCACCGGATTACCCAACCGCCACCTCTTCAATGATCGACTCGAACATGCCGTCCGCCGCGCGCAGCGGGAGAAGGAGCAAGTCGCTCTGTTCTCCATCGACCTAGATAATTTCAAAGCGGTCAATGAGACCCAAGGACATGCATTCGGGGATCGACTCCTGTGCGCCATTTCACAAAACCTGAGATCCTCACTTCGCCCCTCGGACACCTTGGCAAGGATGGGAGGTGACGAATTCGCAGTCCTCATAGAAAGCGTCACAGGGACCTCAAAAATCCTCAAAGTCGCGGGGAAACTGATGGAGGCCTTTTCAACGCCCTTGAAGGTGGACGGACGACCGGTCTACATGAGCGCAAGTATCGGCATCAGCGTCTACCCCGCCGATGGGGAAGATGGCAAGATTCTTTTGCAAAACGCCGAGGTTGCCATGTACCAGGCGAAGGGACAAGGGAGAAACACTTACTACTTCTACTCCCAGGAGATGACT
Organism: Desulfuromonadales bacterium; assembly: GCA_050485365.1. Lineage (GTDB taxonomy): Bacteria > Desulfobacterota > Desulfuromonadia > Desulfuromonadales > JACZKF01 > JARFUG01. Next base: position 4,548 of record JBJHBH010000026.1, read on the forward strand.
CTCAGAGCGTTTTCGCGTCTGGAAATCGAGGACTCACTGCGCCGCTCGCTTGAACACGGTGGGCTGGAATTTCACTACCAGCCGCAAATCTGCCTCGCTGACGGCTCCATCACAGGCGCCGAGGCCCTTGTACGCCTGCGCCATCCGGAAAAGGGGCTTATCCCGCCGCTCGAGTTCATTCCGCTTGCCGAAGAATCGGGCCTGATATTTCAACTCGGAAACCGGGCTCTTGAAGAGAGTTGCCGAATGTGGACCTCCATCTCCCAGAAGGGATTTCGGCTTCCGAGCATCGCGGTCAATGTTTCGGCAAAGCAGCTGAAGCGCGGCGACTTTTCGGCGGTGATAAAATCGATTCTTGCCGCTGCTGGCCTTCCCCCTTCAGCGATCGAATTGGAAATCACGGAGACTGCTTTCCTCGAAAGCGAAGGCGCCCTCGACCTGCTGCGAGAACTGGCAGATTACGGGATGAACCTCGCTCTAGACGACTTCGGCACAGGATACTCGTCCCTGAGCTACCTCAAGCGCCTTCCTTTCAAAAAGCTCAAGATCGACAAGGGATTTGTTCAGGCGATCGGCCAAGATGAGGACGGTGAGACCCTGGTGCGAACCATTATCAATTTGGCAGATACAATGGGCCTGGAGGTGATCGCCGAGGGAGTCGAGACTCAAGCGCAGGTTGATTTTCTCCTTCGGGAGGGATGCCGAGTAGCTCAAGGGTACTTCTTCGCCAAACCGATGCCTGAGGACATCTTTTGCGAATGGCTCAAAGAGCAAACGGTAGCTGAGCTGTAGAGTCTCCAGGAAGAGTCTTGTAGAGAGCCTATTTTCGCGTTTCGGCAAAATACACCTGGGATAATCAAATGGAAACATCCACTCGTATAGCTGTCCTTGAGAAAAGAATTCGCCTTCTCGAGCAAGAGCGAAATGCGGCTTTGGCCAAAGTGCGGGAATTGCAAGAAAATCTGATCGATAAACGTGTAACCGATCACCTGCTGATCGAGAGGGAGAAACGGTTACGGCTTTTCTTCGACCACGCACCCGTGGCATTGGCAATGTTTGACCGTGGTATGCGGTACATCCATGTCAGCCAGCGTTGGTTGATCGATTATGGGCTTGAGGACCGAGATGTGCGTGGAATGTCGCACTACGACGTCTTCCCAGAGATCCCGGAGGCCTGGAAAGACGTCCACCTCAGGGGCCTTTCCGGAGAGGTGCTGCGCGCAGAGGAAGATCTTTTCGTTCGGGCCGATGGCTCAAAACAGTGGCAACGCTGGGAGGTTCGGCCCTGGTACCATGCGAGCGGAGGAATCGGGGGAATCGTCATCTTCACTGAAGATATAACGGATCGAAAACAGGCAGAACATAAGCTCCTGGAGAGGCAGGCGGATCACAATCGGGCAGAATCGGTGGCCAAGATCGGAAGCTGGAGGCTTGATATCCATCGAAACAAACTGATCTGGTCGGATGAAAATCACAAGATCTTCGGTATCCCGAAAGGGACTCCCCTCACCTATGAGAAATTTCTGGCAACTGTTCATCCTGATGATCGTGAGCACGTTCACCGTCATTGGACAGCTGCGCTGAAGGAGGGGGCTCCCTACGATATCGATCATCGGATCATCGTGGATGGTCAGATTAAGTGGGTTCGTGAGAAAGCGGAGCTGGAGTTTGACAATTCGGGTAATTTGCTTGGAGGATTCGGCACCTCACAGGACATCACCAAGAAGAAAAATTTGGAGGAGGAACTGCGACGGGCAAAAGACGCTGCTGAAGAAGCAAACCGCGCCAAGAGCGAGTTTCTGGCTAACATGAGTCACGAAATCCGAACTCCGATGACCGTAATCATGACGAGCCTAGAGCTTCTCTCGCAAGGGTGTTTCCAGCCTGAACATCGCGATCTCATCGAAATGGCCGAGAACTCCAGCAGACGATTGCTGACCCTGATTGATGAAATACTCGATTTTTCACGCATCGAAGCGAGAAAAGTCGTCCTGGCTGTTGAGCCTTTCAATCTGCCAGATTTGATAGAGAATACTCAGGCCCTTTTTGCACTGCAAATTGAGAAAAAAGGGCTGCAGCTTACATCCACCATTTCTCCGCAGATTTCGGAGAATTACGTTGGCTCACCAGACCGTATCGGCCAGGTCCTAGTAAACCTCATCGGAAACGCCATAAAATTTACTGAAAAGGGCGAGATTGCCTTGGAGGTAGGGCCAGCATTGGAAAGTGGGCAGATACTTTTCTCCGTTAGGGATACGGGAATCGGAATCCCGGAAAACAAACGAGATCTTCTATTCCAGGCCTTCAGCCAGGTGGACTCCTCACTGACACGCAATTTCGGGGGCACCGGCTTGGGCTTGGCTATCTGCAAGAGACTGGTAGAACTCATGGGTGGCTCAATGCATGTCGAGAGCGCGGAGGGAGAAGGGAGTACCTTTTCATTCATGCTCCCCCTCGCTGCAGATGATATAGCCGAAGGGGTGGGACTGGATGACGAAACGGCGCCTATCTCAGTCGCACCTACTTCCGGATTGCGCATTCTCTTGGTGGAAGATGATCCCACCATCAGCGAGGTCATGGAAATGATCCTCCGGCAACGTGACTGGGAAGTCATCACAGCATCCGATGGTTGGGAAGCGATAGCCGCCTACGAATCGCAAAGGATTGACCTGATACTGATGGATTTGCAAATGCCTTTCATGGATGGGCTCAATGCAACACGCCATATCCGAAAGCTGGAACAGATCCGCGGCACACACGTTCCCATTGTGGCCCTTACGGCGCATGCCCGGAGCGAGGACCAAGAGCTTTGCATTAGCGCAGGAATGGACGCTTTCTTGACGAAACCCGTCATTAGTGAGCGGCTTTACGCGAAAATCGAATCTTTAGTATCTCGGGAGCGCACCAACTCATGATAGCGAATCGCCTCATGTGCGGACGTATTGCCATCGCCCATCCGAGATTTCCCCGCCTCGAGCGCGCCATGGGGCAACAGTACCCTCCCCTGCACCTGTGCTACAACGTGGCGCCGACCATGCCGATACCGGTGGTGCGGCTGGGTGCGAAGGGGTACGAGTTGGTCCCTATGCGCTGGGGGCTGGTCCCCTCGTGGTCGGAGACCGCAAATCCCAAATTCAGCGCCTTCAACGCCCGGGTGGAGACCGCCGCCGTGAAGCGGGCCTTTCGCGAATCGTTTCGTCGGCGCAGGTGCGTGATCCCCGTCTCGGGGTTCTTCGAATGGCGGGTGGAGAGTGGCCGCAAGCAGCCGTATTTCATCACGGCGGCCGATGGGGAGGGGCTCGCCCTTGCCGGACTCTGGGATGAATGGCGCGGAGAGGGCAAAATCCTGCTCTCCTGCACCATTCTCGTCGGCCCTCCCAACGAGCTGGTCGCTCCGCTTCACGACCGGATGCCGGTGATTCTCAAGGAGGAGAACATCCGGCCGTGGCTCGATCCGCAAACGCCCATCGCCCGCCTTCAAAATCTGCTCTCCCCCTTGCCTTCCGCAGACCTTCAGGCCTTCCCCGTCTCCGCCAAGGTCAACAGCGTGCGCAACGACTCTCCCGACCTCATCGCCCCGGTCTGATCCGCATCAAAGAGGCTTGCGCGGAGTACAAATGTTCTCTATAGTCATCCGAGAACATTTGTACTCTCGGAGCCTCTCGTGCGTACCTCTCTGTCCGATCCCGACTATCTTTCGCGCCTGCAGGACTACTACGCCCGCTGGCGCTGCATCCCCGCGTACGAGCGGCTCTGCTCCGTGCTCGGCCTTTCCTCCCGTTCCGCGGTCGGCAAGGTCCTGGAGCGCCTACGTCAGCAGGGATTTCTGGAGCGAACTCCGGATGGCGCCTGGATTCCGGCCCGGCGTTTTTTCGAGCGATTCATGGCCGAGCAGGCCGTGCAGGCGGGAGAACCGGCCGCCGATGCCGGTTCGGGGCTGACGGCGATCCTTCTGGACGATCTGCTGGTGGATACCCCCTCTCGAACCCTTTTGATCACCGTGCACGGCGATTCGATGAGCGGCGCCAACATCTTCGAAGGGGATGTGGTGATCGTGAAGCGGCAGGCGACGGCCTCTCCCGGAGAGATCGTGGTGGCGGTGGTCGACGGGGAGCTGACGGTCAAGCGCCTGGAGCGCGACGCCCAAGGGTGGCTTCTGCGCCCCGAGAATCCCGCCTTCTGCGACATCCGCCCCGAAGGGTCGCTGGAGATTGTGGGCGTCGTCACCGGATTGGCGAGACGCCTTCGCAAGGGGGCACCATGATTCGGGACAACGAACGCGATCCGGCCGCCAGCCGGCTCGAGGCGGCCGGTTTCCCCTCCCCTGCGGCCGACTACGTGGAGATGGGGATCAGTCTCGACCGCACCCTGATCGAGCACCCCGAGGCGACCTTCTTCTTTCGGGCCTCCGGAGCGGCCCTGGAGGAGTCCGGGGTTTTCGACGGCGATCTGCTCGTGGTCGATCGCTCCGTCACGCCCGGTCCCAGGCACATGGTCGTGGCGGTCGCGGACGGGGAGTTCGTCATCCGCAGGGCGGCGGATCTTGCCAAAGAAGCGCATGGAGAGATCACCGTCTGGGGAGTGGTCCGCTGGGCCATCCATCGCCTATGCCCATCGCCCTGATCGACTGCAACAACTTCTACGCCTCCTGCGAGCAGCTCTTTCAGCCGAGGCTGATCGGCAAGCCGGTGGTTGTCCTGTCCAACAACGACGGCTGCGTCGTCGCCCGCTCCGCCGAAGCCAAGGCGATCGGGATTCCCATGGGAGCGCCCTGGCACACCCTGAAGGATCTCGCCCGCCGCCACAGCGTCATCTCCCTCTCCAGCAACTACGCCCTCTATGGCGACATGTCGGCCCGGGTCATGCGGATCCTCTCCCATTACAGCCCGATTCAGGAGGTCTACTCCATCGACGAGTGCTTCCTCGGTCTGGCCGGAGCGAAGCCCTCGCCGACCGAGTGCGGGCGGATGATTCACGGGGAGATCAAGCGCCTGGTGGGACTCAGCGTCGGAGTCGGACTCGGTCCGACCAAGACGCTGGCGAAGTTCGCCAACCACTGCGCGAAGAAGAGGCCCGAGTTCGCCGGAGTCTGCCCCTTCCATGAGCTGTCCGAGAACGACCTCGACCGCCTCCTCGCCTGGGCGCCGGTGGGGGAGATCTGGGGCGTCGGAGGACGACTGGCCGCGCGCCTTCAATCGATCGGGGTCTGCACCGCCCTCGATCTGAAGCGCTGCGCGCCCTCGCGCATCCGCTCCTCCTTCAGCGTCACCCTGGAGCGCACCGTCCGCGAGCTCAACGGCGAGATCTGCCACGGGCTCATGGCGGGTCCAAGTGCCAGAAAGCAGATCCTGTCGTCGCGCTCCTTCGCGCAGTTGATCGGCGATCTGGCGCCCTTGGAAGAAGCGGTCGCCTCCTACGCCACCAAGGCCGCCGAGAAGCTGAGGCAGCAGGGTCTTGTTACCGGAACCGTCGGCGTCTTCCTGCGGACCAACCCCTTCCGAAAGGATCTGCCGCAATATGAGCGAGGGCTGAACACCCCGACCAACGCGACGGATGATACGCGCCTCATCGCCCAAGCGGCGCTCAAGGGACTCCGAGCGATTTACCGGGAGGGGTTCGCCTACCAGAAGGCGGGCGTGATCCTCACGGACCTTGTCCCATCCGGACAGCGACAGGGGGATTTGTTCGAGGATTCGGAGCAGGTGAGAAAATCGAAGGCGCTGATGGAAGCAATGGACAAAATCAACCGCTCCATGGGGCGCGGCGCGGTCAAGCTCCTCGCCGAGGGGAGCGATCCCCGTTGGGCGATGCGCTCCGAGCGGCGCACGCCGCGTTATACGACGAGGCTGGATGAGTTGGCGGTGGTGCTTTGCAGGTGATGGAGCGAGAGACGTCTGCGGGTCATGACGCGTCAGCATCAATCCTTGCGCTCATCCCACCATGACCAGGCGAAACCACCGACGATAAAAAGGACTGAGAGCACAGCGCACAGGATGAGCGGAAGATAAGAGCCTCCTTCTTTGTACGCGATGATAGCTGCTATCAGGAGTCCGCCATAAGTGATCTGGGCAAAACCAGACGCGAGTGACCAAATACCATCTCTTTTCATCTGAATCCTCCTCGCAGAAACTGATAACACAATTCTATCAGAAACCATGTGTAATCAAATGATTTCAGGCTGATAGAAAAATTCATTCTATTGACAGACCAGCCCCTGTTCCTGGATGTCTTGCAGCCTGCCTGGCCCGATTCCGGGAACCCTCCGCAATTCCCTGACACTCTCCCATGGCCTGCCCTCAATGATGGCTTCCGCTCGCTCTGGACCGATGTGAACGATCCGTTGGAGTTCTTCCGCATCGGCCTCGTTTAGGTCGACACAACGACCTGCCTCATCTGCACTCGCTTGAGGCTGCGAATTGTTCCACTCCCCGCTTCCTTCCATCGCAAGCTGAGCACCGTCCAGCAGGACATGCACGGGAGCATGGTCGGACACGTGGCGGCGGGCCTTCTCGTGGGTCCACGTTCGGCCGGTGGCCTCGGTCAGAATTTCAGGAAAGCGCAGAATGCCGACCCCCGTAATCGGAAGGGTGGAATCCCTGCTCACCCAGATGTTGTCATAGAGGTTGGCGTACCTCCCGTCGATCGAAGACAGGGTACCTGGCTCCATCAGTGATCAGCGGACGGGCGACCTCCCGCATTGGCGCCCACGCAGGGTGCTGCGGTGGCAGGTTGAAATCCCCCAAAAGTATTCTCTCGCTCCCCTTAAATGTCTCGCCAAGCCAATCCCAGTACTCACGCAAAGTCTCGATTTCTGGAGTGCGGTCCGACACCGAGCGGCCGTACAGGATGTGGACGGTAGCCGCCACGAACTCGGTTCCGTTTCCACGAGCCCTGAATCGTGCGGAGAAGGGTTCCCGGGCGAATCTGTCAGTCGTGTCGAGGTAAACCACGGCGCCATCGATGTACTCGATTGCCGAACTGCGCCAGACGAAGGCGTATTTCTCCTTGTAGGTGCCCCGCCCAATAAGGTGGGAGTAGATTTTCTCCCAAGGCTCCCCTGTGTGGGCTTCAAGAGCCTCCTTGAACCTCTCGAGCCCCTCCCGGGTCATCGCTTCCTGTACGGCGATGAAATCGAAATGGGCGCCGATGAGGCCGAGTGCCGGATAGGACTTTTGCTCGCCCCAGCCTAGATTTTGGATGTTCCAGGAGGCGATTCGGACTTCGGCGTCGACGGGATTTGCAAACAGGAAGGTGGTCAGGAGCAGCAGGCACAGAAGTGCGCGGCTTCGAAGTCTGAAATGCATTTCTCTGCCTATTTTCGGTTCGATGAGACTTGAGACCACCCACTCGGCTGCCAGCCTTTGAAATGGCGCATCCTTTTTGGGCTTCCATCATGATCTCCGATCTCATTGGAGTCAAGACAACATCTTTGTGCTCCGCTCTCCCCACGGTTTCATCAAGGCTGTTAACTGTGAATCCATCAGGGCAATTTTCGGCCATTTTCTGGGTAGAAGCCGCAAGTTTACGTCGTTTCATTGTCGGGCACATACAGAGGGTGAAGATGCGGCTTGATAAGAGAACAAATGTGCTCTATATTCCCCGAAGTTTCACCCTGTCGCAGTAGGACACAGTGATCTTGAAAAGGCCGACATGCGCACCCCGAAAAACGATCCCAAATACCTTGCCCAGCTCCAGGACTTTTATTCGCGGCATTGCCATGTCCCGGCATATCGCACGCTCGGATCCATCTGGGGGATCAAGTCAACTTCCGCCGTGCGGAAGGTTTTGGGGCGATTCCTTGACCATGGCTTTCTGAATCGAACTGTGAACGGCGCCTGGATTCCTGGCCGACGGTTTTACGAGCGTCCTATGTCGCAACAGGCTGTACAAGCCGGTGAGCCGGCTGTCGATGCTGATTCGGGGGTTTCAGCAATGCTTCTCGATGAAATATTGGTAGACACTCCTTCCCGGACAATGCTGCTCCCTGTTCGGGGCGATTCCATGATCGGCGCGAACATTTTCGAAGGGGATGTGGTGGTTGTGGAGCGCCAGACGACCGCTTCCCCCGGAGAGATCGTGGTGGCTGTAGTAGACGGAGAATTGACCGTCAAGCGCCTTGGGCGCGATGTGCATGGATGGTTGCTGCGTCCGGAGAATTCATCTTTCACAGATATCCGTCCCGAAGGAACTCTGGTTTTGGTGGGGGTGGTGATGGGATTGGTGCGTAGGATCCGGAGGGCTACGCCCTCATTCGGGAGTAGCTCGTTCACGGCGGAGTAGTAGTTCGAGGCACCCGAAGATGGGGTTCTGTCTAGCTCGGAGGGGCAGAGAGGTGTATAGCCATAAGTATCTGATTTTATGAATTCAAATTGACATAAAATCGTATTTTTTTGTTGGAAAAACATTGTAACTTTGGTACCATCCATTTGGGATTAGTTTTTTCCGCTAGCCGTTATGAGCCATCAGGAGGGAGCTTATGTCACAAATGATTTACAGCGATCCGAGGTCTAGGGCGAAAAAGCCGATGCAGAGGAATAAGGCCCTCGGGCAGGTGTTCACGCCAGAGGATATTGCTGCCGAGATGGCTTGCACCATGATGAGGGATCGTCAGGAAGGTCCGGTCACGATTCTTGATCCTTGCGTCGGGCCTTGTACTTTTCCTAGGGCTCTTTTGCGGAACGGACTTCTCCATGTCGACGATAACTTGGTTGTCGTCGACATGGATGAGCAGATGGTGGATGCGACCAGAGCGTACCTGGGCAGGGCTAATGTTTTTGCTTCTTACCAAAATTGCGATTATCTCACCCTCAGGTTCGGCAACAATTTTGATTACGCCATCCTGAATCCCCCTTACATTAGGCAGGAGTGGATTGAGAATAAAGAAAAACTCCGGACCTTCTTCAGGGATACCTATGGCCTTGAGGTGCCCGGGACCTCGAATCTCTACGCGTATTTCTTGGTCAAGGTCATCCAAGACTTAAAGCCGGGCGGAAGGTTTTCCTGTATCATCTACGACTCTTGGCAGTTCACAAAGTTTGGACAATGGTTGGTCGAATTCATGAACGGTGAATGTAGTGAATTGGCCCTGAGGCGGGTCGGAAATCAGCCTTTCGAGGGGCGTATCATAGATGCCACAATCCTGTATGGCACAAAAAGGAACATGGCCGCTGGTGAGACATCCGCCTCCGGAGATCTGGTGAACATTGCCCGTCCCGGGTATGCCTCAGGGAACCATGGGTTTGCCATAATTGAAAATCTCTTCAATACCAAAAGGGGGCTCAGGCTGAAGCAGGTCGACTTCTTCATGTGTTCCCAAGCAGAAGGCGCCTCCGTCGGGGCTGTCCCATTTGTGAAGAAGGTGAATGCCGTGAAGGGATTCGCCGTTGCACCTGATCACCCGGAAGCTGCCCTCATTCTCAAGAAAGGGGATGTCAACATCCCCATGATGGCGGTGTTGAAGGACCGGATCAGGCTGGCAGCTAAAGCTCCGGAGGAGAATGTTTCTATCTTGACATGGCACAAGGAGCGCCCTGGCGCTTGGTGCTTTCATAACCCGCCTCCGCCGGCCCCCCTGATCTTCAACTACTACATGCGGAACAGGCCGAAGCACATTCTGAATGACAGGTGCTATTCGGACAATTTCTATGGTTTGATTCCCCACCACGGAAATCCTTTAGCATGGCTTGCGATCCTCAACTCAACTGCGGTCTGCGTCGAAACCCTCACGCACTCAAGAACTCAGGGGAGCGGTTTGTCAAAAATCCAGCTGTATGAGTATCGGAATGTTTCCGTACCGGATCTGAAGAGTTTCAGTGAATCAGAGGCTCAACTCTTGGAAGGATTCGGACGAAAGCTCGCATCCGGCGGGGAGTGTGAGGACAATGCAGTCCTTGCGGAGATAGACAATTTTATTTACATGAAATTTAACGACGAGAAGCTTAGGCCGGCCGTGCTGGCGGATGTGCTGCAGTCCCTCCAGTCCCGCTAGTGCACTGTGCGGTTAATCGTGTCAGTTTAAACAGAAGTGTGCTATAGTGCCGCTATGGCACGTACACATGAAAATTATGAATTGAAGGAGGAAGATCGTCAGGCGCTCGAAGCGATACTGCGATCTCCCAAATCCGCCCAAAGTCTTGTCTCTCGGGCCAAAGTGATCCTGCTTACTGCAGCGGGCAAAACCCCCGAAGATGTGGCCGCTGCCCTGGGCACGACCACGCGAGCAGTCTACAGGTGGCGCAAACGATTTAAGGAGCATGGTCTTGAGGGACTGCAAGACCGACCGCGCCCCGGCCAGCCCAAAAAGCTCTCTGAGAAGGTGATCAAGAAGGTGCTGCGACTGTCCGTCGAATGCAATCCGAAGGAGGCCACCCATTGGAGCGTGCGCCTCATGGCCAAAGCTGCCGGGATCACCACTTGGCAGGTCCGGCAAATCTGGGATGCCGCGGATCTGAAACCGCACCGTCTCAAGACCTTCAAGATCAGCAATGATCCGGAGTTTGCCGAAAAGGTCATCGATGTTGTCGGCCTCTACATGAATCCTTCCGACAATGCCGTTGTCTTGTCTGTGGACGAGAAAACCCAGATTCAGGCTCTGGATCGCACGCAGCCAATGCTTCCCTTAAGACCCGGCCAAATCGAGCGCCGCACCCATGATTACAAGCGCCATGGCACTACCAGCCTGTATGCTGCCTTTGGCGTTCTGACTGGCAAGGTCATCGGCCGGGTTACGAAGAGGCACCGGGCCAAAGAGTTCCTCGATTTCTTGCGCCAGATTGACCGCTCAGTGCCAAAAGAGCTGGATCTACACGTTATCTTGGATAACAGCAGTACGCATAAAACGGCGGAGGTCAAGAAATGGATCGCTGAACACCCTCGGTTTATTCTTCACTTCACCCCCACCAGTGCCTCTTGGCTGAATGCCGTAGAAGGTTGGTTCTCACAGTTGGAGCGCCGGACGATCCACCGTGGCGTTTTTACCAGTGTCAATGAGCTTCGCGAAGAAATTCAGCGGTTCATCAGGGCACACAACGCGCACAGTGCTAAGCCGTTCAAGTGGACCAAAAGTGCAAGCTCAATCATTGATGCAGTCAACAGAGCAAAACAGTCATTAACTGACACGACTAACCAAACGGGACACTAGTTATTCCTCGACGGAGAATCCAATGCCCTGGCTGACTTATTCAATGCACGAAGTCAATCACTTTCACCCCGAATTCGAAGCCGTGGCTAATCGAGCCCTTGCTGAGCTCGGATTCGACGGGCAATACAGGTGGGAACACCATCTCAGAACGGTCAGCAATCCTGGTATTCCTGATTACGTGCTCGTTAAGGAAGGTTATGGTCGTTGGATTCTTGCAGTCGAGATCAAGAGGCGGAAGGAGGACATAAGCTCATCCAGAACTAAGAATCAGGCCAAGAGCTACGCGGAATACAATCAATCTCATTATGACACTAGCAGCCCGAAGTACTTCGCTACCACCAATATCGAAGTAACGGAGCTTTTTGCGCTGAATGGTACCTTGCCCCCAGGTGACTGCAAGATTGAGAACGGGACTTTCGAGTCAGGCGACTTCGTGTCCACGCCCGAGAATGAACATAAGGAAAAGTTCCTTGGGATCATGAAGGAACTTATCACTAAGGTCGTAACGGAGAGGTCACCGAGGTTCGAGAGCGTGTGGCCGAGGATATTGCGGGATTGGGTCGGTTTTTCAGAAAGCGCCGCAGCCTCCGGGGCTTGCGTTCCTTCCATCTCTCTGTTGGGAGCAAGCGGCAACGTGGTTGAGAATTATTTCTCCCCTGAAATAGAGGCTGACGCAGCGAAGATGCTGTTCCTGAGGTGCCTTCTTCTGGAGTATCTAAAGGGAATCCTTCTTAAATTTGGGCATCCACGTGCAGTCAGAATCCCCGCCCTCACGGAGGATATACCCACGTCCTTGGTGAGGGCTTTCTCAAAACTGAGGGACGTGGATTTTGAAAATGTATTCAGCCAGTCAACTGTGCAAAGCTACAGGTCGTTGACTGACAGCCGCACCATTGAAAAATTGAAGGAATACGTCCGGGCCCTGAACCAGCCCGGCGCGAAGGTGTGCGACTTCGCAAAGGCAATTGGGAATCCATATGAGCTGGTGGATTCGGTGTTCACCTGTATCCATCCGATAGGCGACCAGCACCGCAGGGGGAAGATACAGACAGATCCAGAACTCGCAGCTGTTCTGGCCCATCTCGCGATTAGCGAACCGGTTAGTTGTGTTTTAGACCCTTGTTGCGGGGAGGGGGCACTGATCTCGGCGGCATACGACCGGCTGGTCGGTTTGGGCCTGACGTTCGAAGAAGCTCTCCATGCGTGCCAAGGGATCGAGGTCGACTATATCCCCGCCCAACTTGCGGCATTGCGCCTGACTCTGAAAGAACCTAAATCGCTAACGCCGTCAACTGTTGCTTTCATCAGGCGGGATGACATGTTCGTCCGGGGCGAGACTTTGCGGCTAGCGAACGTTGTGCTGATGAATCCGCCTTTCAAGAGGTACGAGAATCAAGATGGGCATCCGGTGCCGGAGGCGCTCCGTCAACATTACGCTATCGCCATTGAACAATCAGACGGAGAACCGGCGAAGACTATCAGATCACAGGCCAATCTGTACAACTACTACGTCGAATTTGTCACGAGGAATATCAACGAAGGCACTAGGGTCGCGATAATTCTGGACAACAAGTGGTACAACAACAGCTACGGCCAATCATTGAAGGAACACTTCCTGACCAACTACAACATTAGAGGAATCTTTGAGTACCCCCACGGCGCATTTTTCAGGGAGTGGATCATCGCAACCTCCATAATCGTAGCCGAGCGTGCGGAAAGCCCCGATCCCGACAACAGGGTAAAGTTCGTGCGGGCGAAAGAAGACCCTAGGCTTGTCGATCTGGAGGCTTTGTCCAGAGTCTTCCTCGCAGGGGAAGGGGATTGGCCGACACATTGGAGTTGTGTAGAGCATACCCAGAGGCTACTCGAGGCGAAGGATGGCTGGAAAGCGCTTTTCTCTAAAGAGTTAGAGAACTTTTATTTGGAGCCGGACTGGCCGACCGTGGTCGACCTCTTTCGCTCGATGCGGAGCGGACGGCCAGACAGGGAGGGAAGTGGAACCATCGCCTACGCTTTCCCGGTTGGGCTAAGACAATACGGACCGAGACGGGAATGCTGTGCCGACGAGAACAAAGGTCGGTACAAAACGCAGCAAGGCAGAGCCCTTACGGACGAAGAAAACAGAATGATTAGGGCGGCCTCTAGGGCAATCGACCCGGATTTTTTAGGGTATGCGATCAGGAACTCCAGGGATTTGGAGCACTATGAACTTTCAGTAAGAGACGTCACAAAGTGCCAGATCATCGAGCCCCCTAGCCTTCGGGGGAGGCGAGAATATGTCGATGCTGTAAGGAAAGCCCCTTGGCAGCAGCACCACAAAGAAGCATTAAGGGAAATCTATTCGAACCGCAGCATTCGGAACTATGTCCGAAAGGTGATGAGGCTTGTAAATCTTCGCAAGTCGGTGCTGTCTCGGGAAGAGTTATGGTTCATTCTTCGTGAGCCAGCAGCAGGAGAATTGATTCTAAACCGAAAGCTGAGGGAGGGGCACCGTGTTCATATCAACAGGTTCGCCTTCAATCCAACGGGACGACAAGTTCGCATCTCCAGCAATTTTTTATCATTGTCTCATTGCTCCGCCACTGACGTTGCTTCGGGTTTGGACAGGGAAAAGGCAACCTATCTAATTGCCGCATTTCTAATGTCCAGCTTTGGACAACTCCAGTTCGAAAGGGAGGGGCAGAACCGCGAAGGCATGCTGGCGATTGAGAAGCACCTACTTGAAAGGATAAAGATCTTCGATCCGAGATGGATAAGACCTGAAAGGCGGGACGAGATAATAGCTGCCTTCAGAGCGCTTCCGTACCCGATAAGGGCGGAGTTGACCGCTGCCGAGTTGCCAGAGAGGAATCGGCTCGACAACCTGTTCGCTGACGAGATCGTTCATAGGAATACCGGTCTTGACAGGGACGCACTGCTCACTGAAGTACATGACGAACTTGACGAGTGGATAACTTCGAGGCAGCCATGAAATACAAAAAACCAACCCTCGTTTCTTTGTTTTGTGGACTTGGCGGCCTAGATCTCGGTTTCCATTGGGAGGGGTTCGAACTCCTATGGGCGAACGACTTGGAGAGGCATGCGACCGAGTCCTTCGCCCTCAACTTTGGATTTAAGCCTCAGCGTGGTGATTTGGCCCAGATCCCCATCGACGACATTCCTGATTCAGATATTATCGTCGGAGGTCCTCCTTGCCAGTCTTTCTCCCTCGTTGGGAAGAGGGAATCCTCGGATAAAAGGGGGCAGCTCGTCTTTAAGTTCCTAGAGATCATCGAACGGAAGCAACCGCGGGCCTTTATCATGGAAAACGTGCCGGGGATAGCCTCCTCTATGGTCAACGAGGTCCGCCTGACCGAGTTTCTCAAAAAGGCCTATGAGGATCTTGGATACAGAGTGGCATGCATGGAAATCATGGCGACCGACTATCTGGTACCACAGAGAAGGAAGAGGGTCGTCATGGTAGGAGCCAAGGATTTCCTGCCGGTGAAGCCTGACCGTTCACGATTTGCCCGCGAATGTTACGGTATTGATTCCAGCGCTTACGATATCAGCGCCTTGGCTGCGATAGGCGACCTCGGTCCCTGCACCAAGCGGGGAGAACTTGCCACCTACAGCGACTTCGAACCATCCAAATTCGCCCGCATTATGAGGATCGGCAACGGCGGCACACTAACGCTGCATGAGGCACCTCGGATGTCAGACACGGATGCTACCCTGATCAGGTACATACCTCCCGGCGGGAACTATAAGGATGTTCCTGACGCGGTGGCCACCGGCCGAATCCTTAAATTTAAGCAAACGGGCGGGCGAACAACCACCTATGGCAGGCTTCATCCGGAGAAGCCGTCTTATACAATCAATACGTACTTCAGGCGCCCGAACGTCGGGTGTCATTTCCATTACGCCGAGCCGAGACTTATCACGCCCCGAGAGGCGATGCGATTTCAGTCATTCCCTGACTACTTCACTACCGTCAAAGCACCCCAAGATAAGAGGAATGCACTTATTGGCAATGCGGTGCCGCCCCTAATGGCGCGAGCACTAGCATGGAGCATCAAGAAGCAAATGCTTGGAGAATCTATCGGACAAGATAGGACTTCCCCCGTATCGTTGTTTGAAAATGAGCCTGCGATGGAAGAGTGCTGCATGTGATTGTCTGGACCATCCCCGGCTACTTCTTGACACACAGATCGTCGCAATGGAAAAGATAACCAAAGACAGAAAAGAGATGAGCTGGCACCCTCTCTCTTGTTCCCACTGTGCCTCAAGCCTCTTCCACAAGCACGGATCTCAGGCATTCACCTATGTTGAAATCAAGGGCACCCGTGAGGTTAAGCGGAAAAGGTTTCGTTGCCACTCCTGCGGGAAAACGATCTCTTCTACTCTTCCTGATAGATTCCCCCATCACAACATGGAAAGAAGGGTAGCCGAGCAAGTCGCCTTTGCGTCGTTGGCTCACCCCTTCACTTATGTCGCCAAGAAGTTCGGCGTCTCCGAATCGACCGTTCGCAAAGTTTTCGCTGACTATTTTGCCGAACTGGAGGTCACCCATCGGTTCGAACCTCCGACAACCCTTGGACTTGACCCCATTCGCCTCATCCACGACAGTCTGCTCGTCACGAACCTTTCCAAGGGCACGGTCATCGAGATCCTCCCAAGCAACAAACCCTCCGACCTTTCACGTCACCTAAGCTCCCTCCGGGAAAACCCGCCGGAGGTCGTTTGTATTGGAATGTGGCCTCTCCTTCTTGAAGCCTGCAGGGCTGTCCTTCCTAACGCGAAAATCGCGGTTCCCTGGCGGCACGTCGTCTCCCTCGCGGACACAGCCCTTGAGAACATCAGGAAATCTACCAGACGCGCCGCCAAGCGCTACGACCACAAGAAGCTCGAGTGCGACCGCCTAATCCTTAGAAAAGCACGGGGCAGTCTCTCCGCTTGGGACCGACGGCTTCTCGACGGCTGGCGCGAACGCTTCCCGCTTCTCACTCAGGCGTACGAGGTAAGGGAGGATCTCGCCGACATCGCCGATTCAAGGACCGTTTGTGAGGTTGAGAGGCGCTGCAACGACTGGGCGTCTGGCCTTTCGCCTAGGCTTCAGGATGCCTTTGCCGAAGTCCTCCGTGCGATCTCCGAATGGCGCGAGCCTCTCAGCGCTGCATTCGACCTGGACATTCCAAATCCGGCTAGATGGGATTTGCCCGCCCAAGTCGAGGAGGTCCATCGGATGGGACGCGGATATTCTTTCGATGCCCTGCGAGCAAGGCTGTTGTTCACGTCGGAGACGCACAAGGTCATTCAGAATGATGGTCGTATTAGGAATCTAGGCGTGGATGCAGGAGCTATTCTGAGGAAAATGACGAGATACAAACCCGGACATCAGAAGAAAACCCTCCGTAGATCTCGCCATTTGTAGTCATTCAGTCCACCGAGAGTACCCACAGTAAAGTCAATATAGTCTGGTAACTTCCAAGCTGAACCGACTGCTCATTAACCTCAAGCCCGCGCCTATTTCCACCCCAAGGAAACCAAGCCTCAGTTGGAACTCTGACCATCTTCACCGACTCCCGCCTTCCACTGAACACCTCGTAAGCCTCGCTCTCGGGATGCAAGGGATGGTGTCTCTCGATGCCGGGAATGGACGAGAACTCTCTCCCCCTACGCCACCACTGCACGATTCCGTCCTTCGAGAACACCACCAGGCAATCTTCCTTCGACAACTGTACGAATCGCACGGCTGCGGCCGTGAGGGAGGTCCCGAACGTTGAGGCAAGGTCTTTCACTGCTGTGAGGGAGGGCTCGGCGGAACCGAATGATTTCCCGGCAATTCTTGTTGGTATGAGCATTTCCGAGGCGAAGGTGTTCGCCTCGATCTCCATGGGGCTTCCCTGATATCCGCTTATATCCTCTTCCGCGCAGAAATTGATCTGGCTCTGATCCCCGTGCATTTCCCAGTGGCCGAGTTCGTGCGCGATCGCGAAACGCTTTCTGCCCGCTTCCGGAATATCGTCCCGGACACGGATTACCCCTTTTGGGCCTTTCCTTATCAGGTAAGCCTCTGAGCCTTTCAACCGGCCTACCCTGATCACCACTCCCCGATCCATGGCGATATCTTCGAGGCGGATCTCTTCAGCCCGGGTGATCGCGTAATGCCGGATAAGTGCGTCGGCCATCCCCCGGGCGCGGGTCTCGTTCGCCAATCGATCCCTACTCGGGATCATGGTCCAATCCCTCGAGCAGTTCCAGATCGTCGAGAATAGACATCAAGTCGTCATCGTCGACTTCATCGAGTTTCCTGAAGAAAGCAGAAGCCATATTGGGCTGCGCCCCGCTCAGGTCGTTGAAGATCGATACGAACTTCTCTCGAAGATTCGAACGGTCCCTGTCCGCCTTCACTGCCGCAAGCCTTTCAAACGCGGTCCGCTTGGCCTTGGCGGCGTCCAGTCTCCTTTGCGCCTGCTTCTTGGCGATCAGGCTCCTGACGTCGGAAATCATGGGAGCCACGGAGATCCCCGCTTTCGCGAGCTCTTGGTTGACGCGATCAATCGGCATGTTCTCCACGTCCTCTTCCTTTTCCAGAAGCATGTCATGGAGAATCTTCAAAATGTCCGAGAATTTTTCGGGCGTATGCATAGTCATTCCCAGCCTCCGGAGCCCTGTTCCTGAAAAGATTTGAGGCGCCTTTGAATCTGTTTCTTGAGGTTGTCGAACTCTTTCACAGGAACGCCCATCTTCTCGGCGATCTCCGCTCGCTTGAAACACCCTTCCGAAATGCATTCGAGCATTTTCTGAAGCTTCGGACTCTCGTCCAGGAACTCATAGAATCCCCAGAAGAACCTTTCGCTCAACTGCTCCCGCTCGTCCAGGAGCAATGCCGCTTCTGGACTGGGGTTAGTGCAGACAACGGTATCCCAGAACCCGGGTCTATCACCCTCCCCATTCTCACCCCCGGAGAGGGCCGCTTCCCTGAAGCAATGACGGTTCTCCCATCCCTCCACCAAGTGGCTGATTTTGCTGTCCACAACGGATTTCAGGTAAAGGAAGAGATCTGGCTGCTCTACGGGATCCCATGATCTATCACCCTCGATGACTTTGGTGATGCTTTCCATCACCAGATCCTCAGCGTCCTTGCCTTTTGGGGCGGGCCCTCCGAAAACCCCCTGCCAAAAATGCCTCCTCATCTTATGAAACGCATGCAACACCAATTTGGAAAGCGTCTCATCCCAGGAATGCTCTGAAATCAGAGCCCAAGCCTCTTCTGATAACTCAGGCACAATGCCCCTCCTCTCTCATGTAATGCCGAGCCAAACAAAAAAATAGCCGCCCGATGGAAAATTTTTCTCCCAGCCCGGCAATTCATCCTTAAGGGGCAGATTGGCAAAAAATGAGCTCCAGGTCAATGAATCCAAGGACATCTGGACTCATTACAAACTCACGATCCGGGGAAAATCAGAAAAAATCGAGAGCAAGCGGCGAATTTCGAAAGCAGGCCGGCAATAGACATTAAGAGGCACGGAAAGGAGGTGAAAACGATGGCGAAGAATCCCCCAGTAGGCGATAGCCGCCGAATCGGCGCGGTCCGAGGACGCTCCCAGATCTTCAACCCTCAGAACGAGAGGTGGGTCAAGCGGGACGCCGAGACCGGCCGGTTCATGGACCAGAAGGCTGACGGAACACCCTTCAAGGGAGTCCGGAAGGAGAAGAAGTAATTCAACCACAAGAGGAAGGAAAACGGTATGGAACGACAGGTAATGTGCACTCGTAAGGACAATGATGGAACCATCTCCGCACTCTGCAACCCCGGGATGACGTGGTCACCACGAATGAAGGACGACGCGATCAGGGACATTGAGCTCGGAATCCACTCGTACTTCGTTCAATGGCCCGACAGGAAAAGAACCGAGGTACACGTCGTCAACGGGCCGAACGGGAAATACCTGCGAACGGACCGGGACCACACGACCAGGAACAATCTCAACGACCTGCCGGACTGTTGATCCTTCATCGGCCACATTAAACCCGCGATCAGGGAGGCGTGAGTAATTTCAGTCTCCCTGATCGCGGTAGCATCTCCGCTTGACGTCGTAAGATAATGAAATAATCTAAATTGGCACAACTTTACGATGTCGGGCCGGTTCACCCGTTTTTGCAATCGGAAACCCCACTGAACGGATCATTTTCGTTCGGATCGGAGGGATTACCGCAGACGACCGGGGAGACGCATGCCACGACGTAAAACCACCAAGGACTCGAACAAGCTCAAACAAGGTCGCGGCCAGGGGCACGGCGAGAGCTACAAACCCTTCCTGACCGTCCGCGACGTCCCCTCCCAAGGACTCTGTCACCGCATCAAAGGCTACAAGACCAACCGCACCCACCACTTCCTCTCGAATCTGGAGAGGGACTACTTCCACATCCTGGAGTGGTCTCCCATCGTGGTCGACATCCGCGAGCAATACCCGCTCGAACTCGCCGAGACTCTCTCCATCTCCGAGCGCCTGGGAATCAGGCACCCCGCCGACCCGAAAACGAAAGAGCCGGTGATCATGACGACGGACTTCCTCATCGACTTTCTGGTCGAGGGAGGGCGTTCACAGAAGGCGCGGTCCATCAAAATGAGTAGCGATCTTTCCTCCGGCCGCACGATCGAGAAGCAGGAGATCGAGCGGACCTACTGGACGGAGCGCAAGATCGACTGGGGCATCGTCACTGAGTTGGACATCCCTCGGACGCTGACGAAGAACATTCAATGGATTCACAACGCCATGGTTCCCGGGGGCGGGCCGGATATGAGTCCTCAGATGATGGTGCAGGCAGAGATCGCCCTATTCGACCAGATGCAAGATTCCAGGATGAGCATGGCCGAAGCTGCGTCAGCGGTAGACGCTCTATTGGGCCTCAAACCGGGCACTGGACTTTTTCTCGTCAGATACCTCATCGCCACCCGGCAATGGATCGTTGACCTGGCCGCACCGATTCCTCCCGATCAGCCCCTTCGCTTCTCGAGAAACGATACCACGCAGGAAGGCATCGCATGAGTATGCAATTCGCCGTCAACGCGATCATCGAATGGCTACCCGCGAGTCCCGACCAAGATTCCTTGATCGAGAGAATACTCTGGATCGACGGCTCAGGAGCGCACGTCGTTCTCATCGCCATCTCCGAACCTGATCCGCTCCCAGTCCTGAAATCGTCAGCGGAAATAGCCGAAGCGATTTCTGCAGAGAGCGCGTTCCGGCGTCTTATCGATCCTTTCGCGCATCTAACGAACTATGATCCGCAGTTTGTGGAGAAGCACCGTGAGCGTATGGATCGAGCCTGGAGCATCATCAAGGACATAGCGCAGAGGGAGCCCGAAATCTACCTTGATGAGTACCGGGGAAGGCTGATCCGGGATGCTTCTGACGAATTCAAGATCGCTTCCAAGGAGATTTACAGATACCTGAGGCGCTACTGGATAGCGGGGAAGACCCGATATGCTCTCCTCCCTGCCTATCAGAGGTGCGGGGGACCGGGAAAAGAGCGCCGCATTGAGAAGGCGGATCCGAACATGCCGAAACGAGGGCGGCCACCTCGGAGAATGCTGATAAATCCGGAGGATGTCGGTGTCAACGTCGATGAGGAGATGAAGAATATATTCAGGATCGCCCTCAGGCTCTATTACCACAAGGGCGGGGAAAATCCTTTGAAGCGCGCCTACCAAACGATGCTCGAAAACCACTTTCATGTAGGATATCGGGAGGAAGGCGGCGTGCGCGTGGCCGTTCTTCCTCCGGCATCCCAGGTTCCGACCCTCGAACAGTTCAGCTATTTCAATCGCAAGGAGAGGCGCCTGGTCGAGTCGATCATCTCCAGGGAGGGAAGACGGCGGTACGACCTGAACAGCCGGCCGATCCTCGGCAACTCCACCCAGATGGCCTCCGGTCCGGGCTCCATCTTCCAGGTCGACGCGACCATCGCGGACGTCTACCTCGTCAGCAGTCTCAACCGGCACTGGATCATCGGACGGCCGGTGGTTTATTTCGTCGTCGACGTCTTCAGTCGCATGATCGTAGGGCTGTACGTCGGGCTCGAGGGGCCAAGCTGGATATCGGGGATGATGGCGATCGTCAACGCGACCACTGACAAGGTCGCCTTCTGCGCAGAGTACGGAGTCGAAATCACGCACGAAGTGTGGCCCTGCGTCTACCTGCCTGGCTCGATACTCGCCGACCGGGGAGAGTTCGTTGGTCTCGAATCCGACCGGCTCCCCGGATCCACAGACATTCCCCTGTCCAACTGCCCGCCGTACCGGGCGGACTGGAAGGGAATCGTCGAGCAGATGTTCCGCCGGGTGAATTTGAAGACCATCAAATGGCTCCCTGGCAGCGTGAGAAAGCGCGAAAGGGGAGAGAAAGACCATCGCCTCGACGCCACACTGGACCTGCGTCAGTTCACCAGAATCGTCATTCTAAGCGCCATCCAATATAACCTTCACCACCGAATCGAGGATTATCCCATGGATTTGGATTTGATCCGGGACGGAGTGGAGCCTGTGCCAATCGAGCTATGGGAGTGGGGGATTGCCAACCGCGCGGGCCACTTGCGGGAGAGGCCACCCGAACTCATTAAACTCGACCTGATGCCCAGGAAGACGGCGACCGTCACTGAAAGGGGAATTCTTTTCGAAGGGATGCACTACAGCACCGAAAGGGCGCTCCAGAAGGAGTGGTATGTCAGGGCGCGCAGGGACGGGACATGGAAAGTTCCCGTCTCCTACGACCCCCGGCGGCTGGGAGCCATCTATCTCCCCAACAAAGAAGAGAGTCTTTTCGACGTGTGCACCCTCCTGCCCAAAGATGAGCGTTTCAAGGATCAGATTCTCGAGGAGATGCAGGACCATTTCGCGCTGCAAAGCATCCGTTCAGACAAGCACGAAGACAGGCGAAGGCAAAGCACCGCTCAGCTTAAGGCGCAGGTTGCCGCCATCGAAGCGGAGGCGCTCAGGAAGAAGGAGGAGGAATCCCCGCCACAGCAAAGCAAAACGCAGAGGATCAAGGGGATTCGCGCCAACCGAGCCGCCGAGAAGGAGATGAATAGGGAAACCGAGGCGTTTAACCTCAGGCCGGAAGAGAAGCCCTCAAGGCAGGGAATCGTTCTTCCAATACGGCCGATGGACCCAGGGCACGCGGCAGAGCCCGTGGTCACGCCTGCTACCAGGAGAAACGACCTTCTCTCCATTCTCCAGCAAAGCCTTCAGGGCAACGATAGCAACAATGACCACGATAGCAATGAACCTTCAGAGGGGGAAGAAGAATGACTTTCGGAGGAGACCGGCGAAGCGGGCAACTGCTCTTCGGAGAAAAAGTGGATGCGGCGTACATTCCCTGTGACGAGCCCACCCATCGTCACAACTGCTTTATCGAGGCCCTTCCCGCCGAGCTCGACATGGCGAAGGCGTCAAGCCTGATGACGAGGTTGCCCGCGTACAGCGAAGACGAAAGATCCAGGCCGGCCCTCCACCGCCTTCACGCAGTGATGAGGATCGCCAACTGCGTTGTTCCTTTGCCGGAATACCTGGAGCTCGAGCAGAAGTTTTCCCGAATGATCCGCAACGGCTATATGGCCCGCAATCCTCTAAGCGCGCAGTGGACAAAACAGCTCCGTTCGGGCTTTCCCGACCTGGACTGGAACCGCGGAGGCGCCTATGCGTATTCACCCCACGTTCGTTCGAGCTCGGCGGGCTTCTCGGTGATTGGGGCCAGCGGCGTTGGCAAGTCGACCTTGATCGAGAGCATCCTTCCTCTCATGCCACAAGTGATCGTTCACAGGGAGTATGAGGGGCAGCCTTTCGATCAGCATCAGCTCGTATGGCTCAAGCTCGATTGTCCCTTCGACGGCTCGCCCAGAGGGTTGTGCCTCAGTTTCTTCGAGGCACTTGACGATATCCTGGGGACCAGGTACGCGGCCATGTACGCGAACAATCGCAGGTGGACCACCAACGAGATCCTCCCCATCATGGCGAGGACAGCCGGGGCCGTGGGTCTCGGTGTGCTAGTCATCGACGAGATCCAGCGACTCAAGGGCGCGCATGCGGACAGCGCGGGAACGCTCATGAATTTCTTCACCCAGCTCACAAGCACCATAGGCGTGCCGGTGGTCATGGTGGGAACTTACAGGGCGCTGGGGCTCTTCACCAAGGAGTTCGCCCTTGCCCGCCGGACCACTGGGCAGGGAGACATGATCATCCACAACATGGCCGCCGACAAGGCCTGGGATCTTTTCCTCGAGGTCATCTGGCGCTACCAGTGGACGAACGTGCCGACACCCCTCACGCCGACGCTGAGAAAAGCCTTCTATGACGAGTCCCAAGGGATCGTCGACATCGCCGTCAAGCTCTACATGCTGGTCCAATGGCTTCTCATCGATTCGAAGGACGAACGGATCTTGCCGGAGCTCATCCGGCGGGTCGCCCGCGAGAATCTTCGCGCCGTCGAGCCGATGCTGAGGGCGCTGCGGAACAACGATCTGGGGGCATTGAGCAGGATCGATGACCTTCGCCCCCAGAGAAACCTTCTGGATGCTCACCTCAAACAGGCTGTCCAGCGGGTTTCACTGCAGGGAACGTTGGACACTCTGCAGAACCAGACGGCGGCCGCCCTAGCGCAGGATTCCGCGGCTGTGGACTCTCCCGCCGCCCAGGTCGCGATGCTCCTGGTTCAGGCGGGCTACGAGCGCGACGTCGCCCACCGGTGCGCGGAGATCGCCTGCAAGCGCTTCGCCACGGATACCGATATCAAGACCGCCACGGCGGAGGCTTTTCGCCTGGCGATGGAGGAACTCGCCGCGAAACAGCAGGAACAGGAAAAGCCACAAGCCGATCCGCCCCCGAAGAGGGCGAAAGTCATTTCCCTGAGCGGAGACCTGAGGGAGATCATCAAGAAGGCGCGAAAAGACACCCCTGCTTACGAAGCTATAAAGGAAGCAGGGGTGATCAAGGATCCGATGGAGTTTCTCACGACAACGGAGCTCTAGCCATGCTTCCTTTCCTGCCTACTCCGTACCCGGACGAACTCCTCTACAGCGTCTGCGCTCGCTTCCATCAGAGAAGCTGCAATTCAACAACCAAGGCCACGGTGGCGGATCTGTTCGGAGGCAGGACGGTGTGCGCGGTGGTCGACTTGCCGTGTCACCTCGATTATCTGAGCGGACAACTCCCCGGAACCGTCAATACGCCGGAGCGCCTGATCAACGAGAACACCCTCTTGCCGCTGTATGCCCCATTTCTGCCGCGCAAGCGACTTTCAAAGCTGATCGCATGGATGAAGGGAGCCCACCGGGGCGGAAGCATCCGCATGTCGATAGGGGCCACGGCCAGCACCGTCCCAGTCCACCGCTTCATGCGTTATTGTCCAGCCTGCCTGGAAGAGGATGCTGAGCGGCGCGGAGAAACCTACTGGCACCGCAGCCATCAAGTAGCGGGCGTGCGGCTTTGCCACAAGCATAACGAATGGCTTGTAGAGGACGACTCTTCGGAGGCGGTATCAGCGGGGAAGCACGACTTCCGTCTTGCGCCGAATCGCCACCTACCAGGGCATGGAAACTCTTTGCGGCAGGTACGGTTCATTGCTCTTCACAGAATGATTGCTCAATTTGCGGCTTGGCTCCTTTATCACCCTGACGTGCATCGCCACGGCCTTGAGGTTCTTCATCGCAAATATCTTCATCACCTGCGGCGACTGGATCTGGCGAGTTTCACCGGCAGGGTGGACCAGAAGGAACTCGTAGCTCGTTTTGTCGCCTTCTACGGAGAAGATTTCCTCCGGCAGGTTCATTGCGGCATCGACCGCGACAGCGAGGAAAACTGGCTGAACTCGTTGGCGCGAAAGCCGCGCAACAAGGCACGCCATCCTTTGCGGCATTTCCTGCTCATTCATTTCCTTGGCCTCGAGCCCGAAGAGTTCTTCCTGGAGGACGTCCGGGCACGCCCGTCGTTTGGCAGAGGGCCTTGGCCCTGCCTGAATCCGGCCTCTCCCCACTTCGGGAAGTTTGTTGTCGACAGTTGCGAGATCACCCGAAACTCGGAGACGGGTGAGCCGGTCGGAAACTTCCGTTGTCAGTGCGGGTTCGGCTACGCCCGCACAGGTCCCGACAAGGAGCGCTCCGACAGGTTCCGACGAGGAAGAATCCTGGCTTTTGGTTCCATGTGGGAAGAAGCGCTGATGCGAATGGTGCTCAAGGAGCGCAGAAGTCTGCGCTCGACCGCTCGCGCTCTTGGGGTGGATGTGAACACGGTCAAGAAGCATCTTGCTCGCCTCACCGAGGGAAATGCAGCGCCTGTCGTCGAGCAGGAAGACGAACGCAAAGAGCGCCGGGCGCGATGGCGCTCCCTGCAGACTGAAAATCCAGAGGCAAGCAGGGCGGAATTGAGGGGGCTGAGGCCGGCGGATTTCACTTGGCTGTACCGGTACGACAGAGAATGGCTCTATGAAAACCTCCCGTTGAAAAAGGCTACTTCAAAATCGGGCAAGCGACGCGTCGATTGGGCGAGGAGGGATGCGGATATTGCCGCAAAGATTCTCGCTGCGGCCAGGGAGATCCAGGGGGCACCAGGGAGGCCGGTCCGCGTCACAGTCTGTAGCATCGGCCGCAAGCTCGGCGTCTTGGCTCTTTTGCAGAGTAAACTCGACCAACTCCCAGCTACGAAGGTCGAGTTAGAGCGGGTCGTGGAAAGCAGGGATGTCTTCAACCTTCGACGGGTGAAGCTCGCAGTTGAGGTGCTCAAGGAGCGCGGGAAACCGCTACGGGCCTGGAGAATCGCCCGGGTCGCGAGCATACGCCCCAAGTTCCTGGCAGACATCGAAGCGGAACTCGATCGTATGATGTCAATGACATGAAGGGGCGAAGTGCATGGGAATCAGATTCAATGGGTGGCCGTTCGAGAAGGATGAAAGAGTCGTGTTGCACTGGCTTCGCTCCCCTTCTCAGGTGGGACCGAAGAAGCAATGGAAGATGCAGACGGTCTTCAGAAGAGAGGACGATAGTCTGGAGGAAGTGACTATTCCGTGGGGAGCACTTCCCATGCTGCGTCTCGGCAGTGTCTTTCGCGACGGGAAGCCGACCGGCGAGGTGGCGGTTGGGACGCCGGCGCGGATTCGCTTCGATGCCGGGGCGCGGACGAAAATCTGCAGTGGCTGGTCCGTCCCTGTGCCATATGGGCTCAAGGAAGCAGACGTGAATGAGTGGTGCGTGATTGTTTGGCTAAAGGGGAGGCAGTTCGTCATTCCCTGTCTGGAGGTCATCCGCGCCTACTTCGCCCTGAATCGCATGATGACAGCCGCGCTGCTCAGGCCCGACAGCTTCAACGACATCTGCACGGCTTCGCTGGCGAACCGCGAGGCGCACCTCGATTTCTCAAGTCATGTGGCGGCCGCTTCCCTCTCGCCTGAAGCGCTGAGGCGAATGGCTTTGATCCTCTTCGAGCCCACTTTCGAGAATTCCTGGAAAAAAGTTTGGGGCTCCATCGCGCAGCCGGGAAGCGGGGGATCGGCCCAGGCGTTGCGGACTGAACCGCCGGCGCTCGCAGGAAGTGCCTGGGACGTCGTCAGCGTCGGATTCGGACAGACGGTTCTGGTGCTCCAGATCCGGCAGTTCACCCCAGCCGTGAAACTTCCGTTCACTTCAGTCAGCTATGCGCACCCGAGCTTCAGGAAGTACGTGGGGGAAAGAACGTCAGGCGGGGATGAAGGGGAGGCGAGGACCGTGGAGGTCGTGGAGGGGGTAGAGATCCCTCCCGGTCCTGCTTCCCCAGGCAACCTCCCCAGGCCTCAAACGGTTCAGATCGGCTTCACCACGGCCAACCTTCCCGAGGCGGTGGAGCTGGTAAAAATCCAGGAGACCATCCAGCGCGACCAGGACGGGGACGAATCCAAGGGAGGCGGAGGCGAGGTGATCCAGGAGCGCATCCCGGTCAAGGAAGGAACGCTCAACGACGAGGGGGGATTCGGCGAGCTGCCGTCTGTGGAATTCAGGCACTTCGAATCGATGGACGACGTCTCGCCGGGATTTCACAAGCTCTTCAAGGCCCTCAATCACATTGACCGGGCTTGCATATCCTTCCTGGAGGGAAGCGCCCCGGAGGGGTGCGGCCTGCCGAAGCTCCCGAAGGGCAGCGAGATGCCCCGGCCCTATGTGCTGGTGTGTGTCTCGGTGCTGGGGAAGCGCTTTTTTCTGGTGGAGGTGGACGTCAGCGATGGGCACAGTATGTCGACGCTTGTGTTTACTGTGGAAGAAGGGCAGGAAATTACAGCCAAGACGGAGAAGGTGCTGAGAGAGGCCATTGCAGTCGGTGGGCATTGGGACAGGAAGGAACTTGGATCACTTCTCGGCGGTAGGCGGTTCGAGTTGGTCAAGCATACGAGGTCTTTGCTGGAGAATTGGGGACAGAGAATACGGAGAGCAGGGGTGGGCTGCTCTTGCAAATAATCACGTCCGCTGATATTCTGAAATGGTTAGCTTATGTTTATGCCGATTTTGATCGCTTTTAAAATAACTTTTTGTTTTCTTTGAAGGGATTGGTTAAGTTGATGGAAGATAGAATTAGCTTTTTGTTTGATGTTCTAAAGCGGTATGACCATTATATAGGTACTACTAATTTTAAGGTTGGGCTTACAATGTCATTCTTGTTGACTTTAATACTAGGTCTTACGCTTAGGTTGGTCATGATAGGATCGGGTTCAGATGTGAATAGTTTTATTCACTGGTTGTTGCTTCTTGCAGTAATGTTGACTATAGCAACATCTCTTATTGCAATATTTAAGATATTCAATGTGGTATTCCCAAGCCTGAGGTCCACCTCTAAGTGCGATTCGCTGATATTTTTTGGGGATGTGTCAAAAAATAGTGGAGGACCGAATGGGTACTGCGAAAAAATTAAAAATTCCACAGATGAGGCTTTGCTTAAAGACTTAGCGTGCCAAACGTTTTTTGTTGCTGAAATAGTAACAGAAAAGTTTAGATTGCTACAGAGCGCAATCAATATTGTTAAATTTGGAGTAATACCTTTGCTCGCCATTTCGTTGGCTTTGATTTTAATAATTAGGTGAGGTAGATATGAGAAAGATTGAATCTTTGTTTGATGATGTTTATGAATCTATTCAGGAAAGAAGAGTATTGTTTAAGGCATCTAATGCTATTTGCATGAGTGAAAAAAGCGAGGGTATACCGTCTGGCCCACAGTCAGAATACAGACTTCAGTATGCGATAAGGCCACTATATGGCAAGAATGGCATTAATTCCAGTCACATAGGTACTCATCCGGATTTTATAGATTTAGAATCAAGTGGATCCGGAACAGTTTATCATTATGCCTGCACACTTTTTGTAGACATCAAGGGCTCAACGAGGCTATCCATATTATATCCTTTAGAACTGGTTTACAATTTTAAAAATGCAGTTATTCAAACTTGTGTTGAAGTGATCCGTTCTCTGGATGGCCATGTTCACCGTCTTATGGGTGATGCTGTCATGGCATTTTTCGGTGGAAATGGCACTGAAAAGGAGGATGCTATCGCTGACGCAATTAATTGTGCAATAACGCTTCGAGCTGTTTTGGACGGTAGCATTAAGCCATGGATGGAGAGGAACGGAATCGAGGCAAAAGATTTTGGATTTAGGGTGGGTTGTGACTTCGGAGACGATAGCGAAGTTTTGTGGGGGAATTATGGTTATTCAAATGTTGGTGAAGTAACGGCAACAGGTTTGCCTGTCGATATGGCTTCTAAGTTGCAGGGCTTAGCTAATAAAAATCAAACAATGCTCGGGCAGGGACTGCTGAATTTCGTGAACTGGCCGGAAAAGTATTCAAAAATTAAAGAATCTATTCGTTCTGGCGAAAAAAAATACCTTCCAGTTGTTGTTCCAAATTTGACTAACGGCAATGGTGTGCCGATTGATTATAGTATGCGTCTTTTAAATTACGATGCCTTACTTGAGTGCAGTGCATTGCCAAGGCATTTTAGGGCAAGTGTTTCTAGTAGGGTTGTTGATAATTCTTTTATTAGTTACAAGTGCTACACATGTATTGGTGGCAATGAGGAAGAGTATATAACAGCGTCTAGATTTTTAGATAAGGGAATAGACCTAATATTCAAGGTTGTGGCCTCAACAACAGCAGGACTGCGTTTTCCGCTAAGGGCGGTATTCACAAAAACAAATCAAGGTGAAGATGTGCCTGAGGCGGAAAGAGATGTGGAGTGCCAGCCTGTTGTGAGAACTCTAAATAAAACAATTAATGCCAATAAGTTTGATTTATCACCTAATCCATTTTCCTTCGCTAAAATTAACGAGTATACAGCATACCGAGGTCTTCACACAATGAAAGTCGAGGTAAGTGACAGCTATGGGGAAGTAGTTTTTCGAGATTGGATAGGGGTTATGATAAAGTAATGTAATTAAGAATTAGAAATTCTCCTGGCTTATGTAGGGCAACTAGTTTGTCAGCATTGCTCGAATCGAATTCTGTGTTTGTCAATGGGTATCTTGGTAAAAAGGTTTAAATGGCCGTTTGCAAATATTGTTTTTAGTTTTGTAGATACCCCGCCTGAGAACATAGAAGGTGGGACAGTTACCAACTTTATTTTTCCAATCGTCTCAACATAGGGAGTTCTCATTTCCCAACTATCTTAAAAATACCTCGTTGGTGGGAACCGCCAAGTTGCCGAAAAGCAGACATTCACCAGTTACCAACTTTATTTTTCCCAGACAGATGGAATTAAAGGTTTGAACGAGGAAGGGCACAGGAGATCAGGTATCTTCTTGTGCCCTTTTCTGTTTCCCTCGCGCAGCGAGGAGACCCGCTTTGACAGCTTTCTATCGCTCTCCGTGAGGGATGTAGTTTTTCCTTGACCAATGATTTCAGAGAGTTAAAGTGTACGATGTGGGGATGAAAGCGATCCCTCAAGCTCTCCTTGCGGCCTTCGAAGGGGAGTGGTTGCCGGCCGTCAGAGGAGGCGTGTGGAGAAGGATGTTTTGAGGGCGCAGGGGGGTGGCCGAAGGATTCTGATTTCGGTCGGTCAGAGCCTCTTCGTGCGTTTCAGCGCCCTGGCTCTCGGGGCGATCGCGCTCTTTGCCCTCGGGTACGTCCACTTCGGCCTTCGACCGCTGGTCCACACCATCGCCGAAGGGGAGTTCGGCCTCGCGGGCAACCGCGTCGAGGAGACGCTCCGCCAGACTTTCACCCCCGTCGAGGACCTCGTCGCCGTCGCCGCGCAATGGGGCGCCTCGCCCGGCTTCTCCCTCGACGACCCCCATCCGTTCAACGCCCTCTTCATTCCCCTCCTCGAGCGTCTGCCTCAGGTGACTTCCGTTGTGGCTGGCACCAGCGCCGGGCAGGGGTGGCTCCTTCTGCAGCACCCCGACGGCTACTGGCACAACCGCTTCACCGATATCCCCGCCTGGGGGGACGAGCATCTCTTCATCGACTGGCGCGACGGGGACGAGGCGCGCCGCGAGCGAATGCCCTTCGACTACGATCCCCGCAGCCGCCCCTGGTTCACGGGGGCGATGGACGCCGACGCGGAGTCGGCCCACTGGACCCCTCCGTATCTCTTTTTCACCACCGGCATGCCCGGCATCTCCGTCTCGTCGCGCCGTCTTCTGGACGACGGGCGCGATCTCGTCGTCGGTTTCGACATCAAGCTCATCGACATCTCCGCCGCGACCTCCCGCCTGACGGTGGGGCGCCGCGGCTGCGCCCTGGTCATGACAGGAGGGGGGCGCCTGATCGGCCTCCCCGCCGCATCTCCGGCGAGCGATGCCCCGCCCATCGACGCGCGCCTTTTGCTGCAGTCGGTGGAGGATCTCCCCCTGCCCGCGGTGCGCAAAGGGGTCGGCGCCTGGCGCGCGGCGGGGGCGCCGACGCAAAGAATCGTGCGCTATGCGGGGGAGGAGGGCGCCTGGCTCGCCTCCTTTCACCCTTTTGCCTTGGGGAGCGAGACGCTGTGGGTGGCGCTCTTCGCCCCCGAGGGCGATTTCATTCCCCCGTGGCGTCCCCTGCTGCAGGGGCTCGGCTTCATCGTGCTGGCCGTGCTGGGGCTCTCCGTCTTTTCGGCGCGCCGTCAGGCGATTCGCTTCGGCGCCCCGCTGCAGGAGCTGGCCGCCGGCAGCGAGCGCATCGCCCAGCTCGACTTCGGCGAGGGGGAGCCGCTGCAGACCAACTACAAGGAGTTTCACCAACTCGCCCGGGCGCACGACTCGATGCGCGAGATGCTTCGGAGCTATCGCGATGCGCTCGAAGCGCAGACGGCCGATCTGCGCAGCGCGCTCGGAGAGCGGCAGGCGATCCTCGACAACGCCCTGGTCGGCATCGTGCTGGTGAAGGACCGCGCCATCGTCCAGCACAACCGCCGCGCCTCGGAGCTTCTGGGGTATGGGGGGGAGGCGATCGCGGGGCGCCCCATGGAGGAGTTCTACCCCGACCGCGACGCCTTCGTCGCCGGCGGAGAGAAGATCTACCAGGCGCTGCGAAGCGAAGAGAGCACCGTGCAGGAGATGTGGCTCAAGCGCAGGGACGGCAGCCTGATGTGGACGCGCCTGAACGGACGGGCGCTCGACCCGGCGAATCCGATGGAAGGCGCGGTGTGGGTGCTCGCCGATCTGAGCGACCAGAAAGCGGCCGAGGACCGCCTGCACTATCTCGGCTACCACGACGCCCTGACCGGCCTGCCCAACCGCCACCTCTTCAGCGACCGCGTCGAGCACGGCATCAGCCGTGCGCAGCGCGAGGGCGAACGGCTCGCCGTGCTTCTGATCGATCTCGACCACTTCAAGACGATCAACGACACGCAGGGGCACCCCTTCGGCGACCGGATGCTGTGCGTCATCGCCGAGAAGCTGCGCGCCGCGCTGCGCGCCTCCGATACGCTGGCACGGCTCGGCGGGGACGAGTTCGCCGTGCTGATCGAGAGCGTGACCGGCACCTCCAAGATCCTCAAGGTCACGGCGAAGCTGATGGAGACCTTCAGCGCCCCCCTCGATGTCGATGGGCGGGCGGTCTACATGAGCGCCAGCATCGGCATCAGCCTCTATCCCGCCGACGGAAAGGACGGCCGGACCCTGCTGCAAAATGCCGATGCCGCCATGTACCAGGCCAAGGCCCAGGGGCGAAACACCTTCCATTTCTACTCTCAGGAGATGACGCAGAAGGCCCTGTCGCGTATGGAGATCGAGGACGTGCTGCGCCGCGCCCTCGATGTGGGAGGGGTGGAGTTCCACTTTCAGCCCCAGGTCAGCCTCCTCGACGGCCGCGTCACCGGCGCCGAGGCCCTGGTTCGCCTTCGCCATCCGGAAAAAGGGCTGATTCCCCCCCTCGACTTTATCCCTCTGGCCGAGGAGTCCGGCCTGATCCTGCAACTCGGCAATCGGGCGCTGGAGGAGAGCTGCAGGATGTGGGCGGAGCTTGCGCGCCAGGGGGTGCGTCTTCCGCGCATCGCCGTCAACGTCTCGGCCAAGCAGCTGCAGCGCGGCGATTTCGTCGAGGTGGTGAAGGCGATCCTCGCCGCGCACGCCGTTCCGCCTGCGGCGCTGGAGCTGGAGATCACCGAGAGCGCCTTTCTCGAGAGCGAAAGCGCCCTCGATCTGCTGCGCGAGCTCGGCGAGTACGGCGTGTGCCTCTCGCTGGACGATTTCGGCACCGGCTACTCGTCGCTGAGCTATCTGAAGCGGCTCCCCTTCGGAAAGCTCAAGATCGACAGGGAATTCATTCGGGGGATCGGGCGCGACCCCGACGGCGAGGCGCTGGTGCGCACCATCATCAATCTGGCCGCAAACCTCGGGCTGGAGGTGATCGCCGAGGGGGTCGAGACGCAGGCGCAGTGCGAATTTCTGCTGCGCGAGGGGTGCGCCACGGCGCAGGGATACCTCTTCGCCAAAGCGCTCCCTGCAGAGCTTTTTTGCGAGTGGCTCAGGTCACGGCCCGATGGCAACGTGCAGGAAGAGGGGAACTTCGGTTGACAGAGATACCCGAAATGGTATCTTTTGGCAAGATGTTGTGATTGAGGAGTGAAACCATGGTGTAAGGGGCGGCGTTCGCAAGGGAGGTGCATCATGCAGTACCGCACGGTCATCATCGAGGACGAGGACGCGATCCGCGAGCTGCTGGAGATCTCCGCCCGCCTGTGCGGCCACGAGGTGCTCTCCTTCGCCTCCGCCGCCTTCTGCCCCCTGGCGCGAGGACTTGCGTGCCGCAGCGACGGACGCTCGCGCTGCGCCGACGTGATCATCACCGACCACATGCTGCCCGACCTGGAGGGGCTCGCCTTTTTGGAGTTGCTCGACGCCGGCGGCTGCAAGGTGCCCCGCAGGGCGATGGTGACGGGGGTCGGATCCGAGGCGGTCTTTCGCCGGGCCCGCGCTTTGGGCTGTACGGTGATCCGCAAACCTTTCCGCGTCAGGGAGCTGTGCGACTGGCTCCAGGCGTGCGAAGACGAAATCCCTGCGGACAGGGACCTCGTCCCCGTCGATTCTCTTTTTCCGGCGAACGTCCCGCGCGGGGGGCCCCCCGCCGCACTGCCGGGCACCGCCTTCGGCTAAGGAGGGGCGATCACATTTTGCCTTCGCTGAAGGCGTCCATCGCCAGACGCACCCTTTGCTGCGGCGTCGTCTTTTTCCGGGCGATCTTTTCGATGTGCCGCAGCCGCGGCAAAATCCCCTCGCCGTTGGCGACCTGAATGGCGAGCCCGGGGCGCGCGTTGAGCTCCAGCAGGAGCGGGCCGCGCGATTTGTCGAGGACGAAGTCGGTCCCGATGTACCCGAGCCCGGTCATCTCGCAGCAGCGCGCCGACAGCTCCAGGATCTGCAGCCAGTCGGGGATCTCGATCCGGTCGAAGCTCCTGCCGGTATCGGGGTGGACGTCGATCGG
The DNA here is from genome assembly GCA_050485365.1 of Desulfuromonadales bacterium. Lineage (GTDB taxonomy): Bacteria > Desulfobacterota > Desulfuromonadia > Desulfuromonadales > JACZKF01 > JARFUG01. Next base: position 38,582 of record JBJHBH010000026.1, read on the forward strand.
TCTGGAGTGCTGCACCGCCCGGATGCAGCGCCCCGTGGCGAGATCGAGCCCCACGCCCACCGCCCCCTGATGGAGGTTGGCCTTGCCGTCGGACTCGTGGGTCGCCAGACGCAGCATCGCCATGACCGGATACCCCTGAAAGACGATGATGCGGATGTCGGGGACCCCCTGATGGGAGTAGCCGTCGAAGCGGTCGTCGAACTCGATGAGCTCCTCGACGATGGCGACGTCGGGAGTCCCCGCCAGCGAGTAGAGCCCCGCCAGAATGTTCGACATGTGGCGCCGGATGTCGGCGATCCCCAGCACCGTCCCCGACGCTTTGACGAAGCGATCCTCCTCGCGCCCCTTCACGATCAGAATCCCTTTTCCCCCAGATCCTTTGGCGGGCTTGACGGCGAAGCCCCCCGCGGCGCCGAGGCGCCGCGCCACATCCCTGATCATGTGCTGC
>JBJHBH010000027.1:0-37457 GCA_050485365.1 Desulfuromonadales bacterium
GGCGGCCCACAGCAGGCCGCTGTGCCGGTCGAAGCTGAAGCGCCAGGGGTTGCGCAGCCCCCAGGCGTAGATCTCGGGGGCGCCGCCCCCTTGAACGAAGGGGTTGTCCGGGGGGATGCCGTAGGGGTGATCGCCCGACGGGGCGTCGACGTCGATGCGCAAGATGGCTCCGTGCAGGGTGTCGGGGTTCTGGCCGTGCTCGAAGGGGTCGCCGCCTCCGCCGCCGTCGCCGAAGCCGATGTAGAGAAAGCCGTCGGGGCCGAAGGCGATCTGCCCGCCGTTGTGGTTGGCCAGGGGCTGATCGAGGGCGAGGACGATCTCTTCGAAGTCTTCGGCGATGCTCAGCCCGCCGTCGTGGGAGGTGAAGCGCGAGATGCGCGAGACGATGGCGACATCCGGCGTATTGGAGTGGGCGGTGTAGGAGAGAAAGACGAAGCCGTTCTCGTCGAAACGCGGATGAAAGGCGATCCCCAGCAGCCCCCCCTCGAAGGGCGTCGCGTCGACGCGATCGCGCAGGTCGGCGGCGACGGCGGCCTCCTCGTCGCCGTCGATGAAGGTGAGGACGCGCCCCTGTTTCTCCAGCAGATACCAGCGCGCCTCGTCGCCGGGGCGCTGCACCATCCCGACCGGTTCGTCGAAGCTGAGCGCCGCGAAGGCCCGCTGCGCCGTCACCCCCTGCGAGCCGTCGGCGGGGGGAAGGGCGGAGCTGCTCCCGTTGCAGGCGCCCAGCAAGGCGATCATCATCCCCAGGCCGAAGAGTCGTTTGGCGCTCATCGCTGATCCCTCCTTTTATTTGACGTATGTTCGGATCCCCTCGGAGAAGGGGATCGGGTCGATCCCGAAGGCCTCGGCCCAAGGGGCGGGGTCGCACACGTTCCCCTCCAGCAGCATCGTGAGCTGGGCGCGGGTGATGGGGAAGCGGGGGATCGAATCGAGCATGGAGACGACGGGCTTGACGAGCGCCGCCGGGTGGTGAAGCTTTCTGGCTTTGTTCTTGCCGAGGGCCTGTGCAATGCGGTCGAGGAGCTCGTCGTAGCTCAGCGTCTCGGGGCCGCAGCAGTGATAAATCTTGCCGGCGGCGTCGGGGCGCGCCAGCGCCGCCACGAACCCTGCCGCCACATCCTCCACCGCCACCGGGCTCATGCGGTAGCGCCCGTCGCCGATGACCGGCACCACGGGGAGGGTGCGCACCAGCGGGGCGAGCATGTTCACGAACTCATCGCCTGCGCCGAAGATGAGCGAGGGGCGAAAGATCGTCCAGCTGAGCTCGGAGGCGCGCACCGTCTCTTCGGCCTCCCACTTGGTGCGGTGATAGTCGGACGTGGCGTCGGCGCGCGTACCGTTGGCGCTCATGTGCAGGTAGCGGCGGATATTCTGCTTCTTCACGGCGGCCACGACGTGGGCCGTCGCCTCGGAATGGAGGCGGCGGAAGGTGACCCCCCGCGACGGAAACTCGCGGATGATGCCGACGAGATGAATCACCGCATCGCACCCCCCCATCGCCCCTTCGAGGGTGTCCGGTTCGTTGACGTCGCCCCGCAGGATCTCCACTCCGGCCAGCGGCGCGAGCTTCTTCTCGGAGCCCGGCCGCACCAAGGCGCGCACCTCATGCCCCGCCTTCGAGAGTTGTCTGAGGATCTCGCCGCCGACGAAGCCGGTCCCTCCGGTCAGAAAAACTTTCATCGAAACCTCCGAAATTCTTCAGGCAAGAGGCTATGGGCAATAGGCAAGTGGATGGAACGCTCGCCTATCGCCTATCGCCTATCGCCTATCGCCTATCGCCTATCCTTTCACCACCGCCATCGGCCGCAGGCGGGCGACGATCTTGCCGATGCCGGCCTGCTGTACGACGTTGACGACCTCCATGACGTCCTTGTAGGCCTCGGAGATCTCCTCGGCCACCGTGGCGCGCCCGGCGGCGCGCACCAGAATCCCCCGGGCCGCCAGATCCGCGATGATGTTCCGACCCCGCGAGAGCCGCTTGGCGGCGTGGCGCGACAGGACCCTCCCGGCGCCGTGGCAGGTGGAGCCGAAGGTCTCCTCGTATCCTCCGTGGGTGCCGACCAGCACGTACGAGTAGCGCCCCATGTCGCCGGGGATGAGGACGGGCTGGCCGATGGCGCGGTAGAGCTCGGGGGTCTCGGGGTGTCCCGGCGGGAAGGCGCGGGTCGCTCCCTTGCGGTGAATGCACAGGCGGCGCTCCTTCCCCTGGAAGCGGTGCGTTTCGAATTTGGCGATGTTGTGGCACACGTCGTAGATGACCGAGAGGCGCAGCTCGGCGGCGCTCTTGCGGAAGATCTGCTCGAAGGACTCGCGCACCCAGGCGGTGATGAGCTGGCGGTTGGCGAAGGCGAAGTTGGCCGCCCCGGCCATCGCCGCCAGGTACTCCTTCCCCTCGGGGCTCGTCAGGGGGGCGGCGCACAGCTGCGGGTCGGGGAGCTCGATGCCGTACTTCTGGCTCGCGCGGCGCATCACCCGGATGTAGTCGTCGCACACCTGGTAGCCCAGCCCCCGGCTGCCGGTGTGGATCGTCACCACCGTCTGTCCGGCAAAAAGGCCGAGGGCGGCGGCCGCCTCTTCGTCGCCGATCGTCTCGACCTGCTGCACCTCCAGAAAGTGGTTTCCCGAGCCGAGGGTGCCGAGCTGGGCCCTGCCGCGCTCGACGGCCCGCGCCGAGACGACGTCGGGATCGGCGCCGGGGAGCGTCCCCCCCGCCTCGATGTGCAGCAGGTCGCTCTCGGTGCCGAACCCCTGCTCGACCGCCCAGCGCGCCCCTTTGGTGAGGACGCGGCGCGTCTCGGCTTCGCTGAGGCGAAGGTCGCGCCGCTCGGAGCCGACGCCGGAGGGGACGTTGCGGTACAGGGCGTCGGCGAGCTCCTTCAGGCGCGCGCGCACCTCGTCGCTGTGCATCTGCGAGCGCAGTAGGCGCACGCCGCAGTTGATGTCGTAGCCGACCCCGCCCGGCGAGACGACCCCCTCGACGGGATCGAAGGCGGCGACCCCCCCGATGGGGAAGCCGTACCCCCAGTGGATGTCGGGCATGGCGATGGAGGGGCCGACGATCCCCGGCAGGGTGGCGACGTTGGCGACCTGCTGCAGGGCGTTCTCCTCGCGGATCGCCTCGATCATCTTCTCGTCGGCGAAGACGAGGCCGTCGGTGCGCATCTTCCCTTCGCGGGGGATGCGCCAGCGGTATGCATCGATTCTTTCGACCTTGACGGACATCGGCTTCTTTCGGAAAGGCAGGTGTTTAGGCTGAAGGGTATTAGGCTTTTAGGGAGACCTAAACCCCTAACAGCCTGATCCCCACTCAGCCTGCATTTGGTTACAAATCAACGAAGACGGTCACCTTCCACCCTTCTTCGGTCTGCTCGACGTTGAGCTGGTGGTAGGTGACCGCCTTGACCTCCCGCTCGATGGGGTGGCGCTGGGGGTCGAAGGGCTCGCCGAAGACGCTCCCCCGAACCTTCCCCCCCTCGATCTGCGCAACGGCGAAGTCGGTCGGGAAGAAGCCGGTTTCGAAGAGGAAGAGGATTTCGTTCAGCCAGTTGACGAGGAGCTCTCCTTCGTCCTGTCCGGCGACTTCGATTCTCTTCTCCTTCCCCCCCTTGGCCACGGCGTCGGCGCAGATCATCTCCCTGAGCCCCCGCCCCGCTTCGACGAAGAGATCGCGCAACGTCTCGCCGAAGACCTCGATGGCCATATCGGCGGTGTGTTCGAGCAGGCGATGGCTCCCCATGCGCCGCTATTCCCCTCGTTCCCAGGTGACGCGGCAGAACGAGTGGTTGTCGCTCCAGTCGATGTTGAGCTCGCCGTGATGCGACTTGTGCAGGGCGCGCCCGATGTGCTCGGCGAGCTTCTCCTCCGTTGTCTCGATCACGAGGGCGTCCCCTTCGGGCTTGATGCTCATGATGCGCCCCAGCGGGTTTTTGGCCATGGCCGAGTTTTCGGTGTTGCGCAGGATGTTGAGGATCTCCTCCTCGTGCCGCCACAGGTAGTCGCCGCGCAGGGTGACGATCCCCTCGGGGTAGAGCTGTTCGATCTTCTGGCAGGCGGGGCACACCACACGCTGCGCCTCTTCGTCGGCCTCGATGGCGACGTAATCGCGCTCTTTGAGGTACCAGCGCTTGTTGCGGTAGATGGCATGGCAGACGGTGCACAGAGCCGGTTCGCTCATCCCCTCGGTGAAGACGTACGGATCGGTGTTGCGTGCGGGGCGCTCGACCGATTTGTTGGGGTCGATCTCGAACTTTCTCGGAGCACGGTCCATGGTCTGATCTCGTTTGGATGGCATGGCTCCTCCTTCGTTTTTTACGTCCTATTCATCCGGCGAAAGGCGCCTCGGGCGCCCTTCGCCCGGTTTGCCTCCAGTATATCATTCGGGGCGGGGGTGAAAAGACGCTGCGCGGGGAGGTTTTGTGCCGTATACGGTGCGGCGTGTGAGATGTCGCACATAGAAACCAAGATGGGGGAAATTCCTTGACATCCGTTTTGTTCTCCTCATAATTAAACATTGTTATATGTAGATTCCCACAGTGTGGAGGTGCCTGCATGTGCAGCGCAGCGGGTTCGCTCACCAGCCAAAGAGAGGAGGCAGATGCGATGCAGAAGGAACAGTCCCCGCCCCCCATCGAAATCTCGGAAGAGATCCTGTGCAGGTGGGAGGCCCGAGGGGTCAACCGGCGTGATTTTCTGAAGTTCTGCACGACGATGACCGCCACTCTGGCCCTGCCGTTCAGCTTCGCTCCCCGCATCGCCGAGGCGCTCGATCGGGACAATCGTCCCGCGGTGATCTGGATGGAGTTCCAGGGGTGCACCGGCGACACCGAGGCGCTGCTGCGGGCCAATCAGCCCACCGCCGCCGAGCTCATCCTCGACTATCTCTCCATCGAGTACAACGAGACGATCATGGCCGCCGCCGGCCATCAGGCCGAGAAGGCCAAATACGACGCCGTCGAGCGCTACAAGGGGCAGTACATCGCCATCGTCGAGGGGTCGATCCCCATGGCCGACGGCGGCGTCTACTGCACCGTCGCCGGCGAGAGCGCGCTGGACGTGGCGCGCAAGGTCTGCGGCAATGCCGCCGCCACCATCGCGGTGGGCACCTGCGCCGCTTACGGCGGGATTCCGGCCGCCGCCCCCAACCCGACCGGCGCGGTGTCGGTGAGCCGGGCCGTGCGCGGGGCGACGGTCATCAACCTGCCCGGCTGCCCTCTGAACACCGACAACCTCACCGCCGTCATCGTCCACTATCTCACCTTCGGGCGCCTCCCGGCGACGGACTCCTTCGGCCGCCCCCTCTTCGCCTACGGCAAGCGCATCCACGATAACTGCGAGCGCCGCTCCCACTACGACGCCGGCCAGTACGCCGAGGCCTTCGGCGACGCGGGGCACCGCCAGGGGTGGTGTTTGTACAAGCTGGGGTGCAAGGGGCCGCAGACTTACCACAACTGCCCCACGGTGCGCTACAACGAGGGGACGAGCTGGCCCGTCATGGCCGGACACGGCTGCATCGGCTGCTCGGAGCCGGGGTTCTGGGACACCATGACCCCCTTCTACCGGCGTCTGGCGCAGGTCCCCGGCTTCGGCATCGAAGCGACCGCCGACAAGATCGGCCTGGGCCTTGCGGCCGCCACGGCGGTGGCCTTCGGTGCCCACGGCGTGGTCAACGCCCTTCGCAAGGGGGATTCCCATGAAACCGAACAGGTAAAGAAGGAGGAGTGAGCCGATGAGCCAGAAGATCGTTGTCGACCCGATCACCCGCATCGAGGGGCACCTGCGCGTCGAGGCGCAGATCGAAGGGGGGCGCATCGTCGATGCCTGGAGCTCCTCCACCGCGTTTCGCGGCATCGAGTCGATCCTCAAAGGACGCGACCCCCGCGACGCCCACCACTTCACCCAGCGCTTCTGCGGCGTGTGCACCACCGTCCACTCGATGGCGAGCATCCGCTGCGTCGAAGACGCCCTGGGGATTCAGGTCCCCGACAACGCACGGCTGATCCGCAATATCATCATGGGGATCCAGAACGTGCACGACCACGTCATCCACTTCTACCACCTGCACGCCCTCGACTGGGTCGACATCGTGAGCGCCCTGGAGGCCGACCCGGCGCAGACGGCGAAGCTGGCGCAGTCGATCTCCGACTGGCCCAACAGCAGCCCCACGCACTTCCGGCAGGTGCAGGAGAGGGTCAAGGCCTTCGCCGGCACCGGTCGCCTCGGCCCCTTTCAGAACGCCTACTGGGGGCACAGCGCCTATCGTTTGCCCCCCGAGGCGAACCTCATGGCGCTCGCCCACTATCTGGAGGCCCTCGAGTGGCAGAAGGACATCATCAAGGTCCACGCCATCCTCGGCTCGAAGAACCCGCACCCCCAGACCTTCCTCGTCGGCGGGATGTCGATCCCCGTCGATCCCGACAGCCAGAACGCCATCAACGCCGACAAGATCGCCCACATGAAGAAACTTCTGCGCCGGGCGCGCACCTTCGTCGAGCAGGTCTACATCCCCGATCTGCTGGCCGTCGCCTCCTTCTACAAGGACTGGGCCGGCATCGGCGGGGGGGTCGGCAATTTCCTCACCTTTGGCGACTTCCCCATGGACAACGTCGGGGGGACCGAATCGTACTACTTCCCCCGGGGGGTCATTATGGGCAAGGACCTCTCACAGGTCCTGCCGATGGATCAGGAGAAGATCACCGAGTATGTCACCCGCTCGTGGTACACCTACAGCGGCGGCGACAATCAGGGCCTTCACCCCTACGAGGGGGAGACGACCCACCGCTACACCGGCCCCAGGCCCCCGTACGATTTCCTCGACACCGACGGCAAGTACAGCTGGGTGAAGGCGCCGCGCTATGACGGCGAGCCGATGGAGGTCGGCCCCCTGGCGCGCATGGTGATCGGCTACGCCTCCGGGCACCAGGAGATCCAGCAGACGGTCAACTTCGTGCTGGAGAAGCTCGGGGTCGGCCCCGAGGCGCTCTTCTCCACCCTGGGGCGCACCGCCGCCCGCGGCATCGAGACGCTCCTACTGGCCCGCAAGAACGAGCTGTGGCTCGATCAGCTCGCCGACAACATGGGGCGCGGTATCCTCGAAGTCCACAACAACTATCGCTGGGACCCCTCCACCTGGCCCCGCGAGGCCCGCGGCTTCGGCTACCACGAGGCGCCGCGCGGCGCCCTGGGGCACTGGATACGCATCGAGCGCGGCGCCATCGCCAACTTCCAGGCGGTCGTCCCCTCGACCTGGAACGCCGGACCCCGCGACGCCGCCGGGAAGATGGGGCCCTACGAGGCGGCCCTGGTCGGCACCCCCGTCGCCGACGAGCAGCAGCCGCTGGAGATCCTGCGCACCATCCACTCCTTCGACCCGTGCCTCGCCTGCGCCGTGCATGTTCTGGACGGCAAGGGGTCGGAGATCGTCAAGGTGAAGGTGCTATAAAACTGCCGGTACGCGGAAATGTGGGGGCGCGCAAGGCGGAATGCAGATCGTTTTTTCCGGCTTTCGCGTACCCCGCGCCGCGTCCCGAGTCCCTGGAGGTTTCCCATGCTCGAAATCCGCTATGTCTGGGAATGGCCGGTGCGCATCACCCACTGGATCAACGCGATCTGCATCGTCGTCCTCTCGGTCACCGGCATCTATATCGGAAATCCGTTTCTCACCGCCCCCTCGCCCGACGCCTTCGTCATGGGGTGGATGCGTTTCGTCCACTACGTCTTCGCCTACCTGTTCACCGTCTCGGTGGTGGCGCGCATCATCTGGTTCTTTCTCGGCAACGAGCACGCCTCCTGGAGAGCCTTCGTCCCCTGGGCCTACAAAAAGGGGCGCAGGAACATGTGGGAGACGTTCAAGTTCTACACCTTCATCCAGCGAAGCGCCCCCCCCGTCGAGGGGCACAACGCCATGGCCGCGGCGGCCTACTCGGTCATCTTCGTCCTGTTTCTGGTGCAGATCGTCACCGGATTCGCCCTGTACGGCCAGTACCAACCCGGCAGCTTCTGGGACGTCGTCTTCGGCTGGACCTTCGGCCTGTTCAGCTCGCCGGGGATGCGCCTGACGCACCACCTCGTCACCTGGCTCCTCATCGGCTTCACCATCCACCACGTCTACAGCGGCTGGCTCATGGACACCAAGGAGAAGAACGGCACCATGTCGAGCATCTTCGGGGGGTATAAATTCATCAATCCGAAGGATCTCCAGTGAGCATCCTCGTTCTGGGGATCGGCAACGCCGTCATGAGCGACGACGCCTTCGGCTGCCGGGCGATCGAGGCGCTCGCCGCCCGGTTCCGTTTTCCCGAGGGGGTCACCCTCTTGGATGGCGGGACGCTCGGCCTCGATCTGCTGCCGCGTTTCGAGGGGGTGGAGCGCCTCGTGGTTCTCGACGCCATCGACATGGGAGAGCCTGCGGGCACCCCCTTTCGCCTCGAAGCGCAGGAGGTCCCCCGGGCCTTCGCCGGCAAGCTCTCGGTCCACCAGATGGGGGTGCAGGACCTGCTGGCGCTGGCCGAGTTGCAGGGTCATCTCCCCAACGAGCTCGTCGCCTGGGGGGTGCAGCCGTCTTCCATCGAAATGGGGCTCGAACTGAGCCCGGAGGTCGAGGGTGCCCTCCCCGAGGTGATCGAGGGGGTGAGGGACGAGCTCCGCAGGTGGGGGGTCGAGCTGCAGCCGCACCAAACCATATAAAAAATTTTTAAAATATTTTTTCTTGTGAAAACACCGCCTTAGCTTCCGGGCGGTGTTTTTTAATTTGACTTTTTGTTTTTTTATTTTAAATAAAGTCGCTATAATGGTCGGGATGCTCGAAGCCGACACGACAACAGGGTCGCCCTGTTGTCGTATTATTTCGAGGGTTTTGCGTTATTTCGGGTCCCATCGAGCCGCCGCGGGGTCGGCGGTCCACATCAATCCCAACGCAGGGGGTAGAGGAAAAAATGGAAGCACAGAAACTGGCAATGGACGGAGCAGCAGCAGGAGAAATCGACGCAACTACGCTCGGTCTGAAGAGCGTCGGCCGAATCTACCGCAATCTCGGCTACGATGAGCTCTTCGAGCACGAAAGCCGCAACGCCGAAGGAAAGATTTCCGCCAACGGCACGATGATGGTCGATACGGGAAAATTCACCGGCCGATCCCCCAAGGACAAGTATTTCGTCCGCCAGTCCCCTTCGAGCAAGAATATCGCCTGGGGCAAGCACAACCAGCCCGTCGCCCCCGAGATCTTCGACGAGCTCTACGCCGAGGTGACCGATTATCTCGCCGGAAAAGACCTCTACGTCACCGACGGCTTCTGCGGCTCCAACGAGAAGACCCGTAAAAAGGTGCGCTTCATCACCGAGTTCGCCTGGCAGTCGCACTTCGTCAAAAACATGTTCATCCGCCCCGAGGCCGACGAGCTCGACGACTTCGGCCCCGAGTTCACCGTCTACAACGCCAGCAACCTGCCGAACAAGGAGTGGGAGCGCCACGGGCTGAACTCCGAGGTCTTCATCATCTTCAACGTCGAGAAGAACGTCGCCATCATCGGCGGCACCTGGTACGGCGGCGAGATGAAGAAGGGCATCTTCACCATGATGAACTACTGGCTGCCGCTGCAGGGGATCCTCTCCATGCACTGCAGCGCCAATGTCGGCAAGGACGGCGACGTGTGCCTCTTCTTCGGCCTGTCCGGCACCGGCAAGACGACCCTCTCGACCGACGCCAAGCGCAAGCTCATCGGCGACGACGAGCACGGTTGGGACGAGGACGGGATCTTCAACTTCGAGGGTGGGTGCTACGCCAAGTGCATCAATCTCTCGGCAGACAGCGAGCCCGAGATCTACGCCGCCATCCGCCGCCATGCGCTTCTGGAGAATGTGGTGGCCGACGATGACGGGATCATCGACTTCGACGACCGCACAAAGACCGAGAACACCCGCGTCTCCTATCCCATCGAGCACATCGACAACCACGAGCCGACCCTGAAGGCCGATCACCCCAAGAACATCGTCTTTCTGACCTGCGACGCCTTCGGCGTGCTCCCCCCCGTCTCCAAGCTGACGAAGGAGCAGGCGATGTACTACTTCCTGTCGGGCTACACCGCCAAGGTCGCCGGGACCGAGCGCGGCGTCACCGAGCCCCAGGCGACCTTCTCGGCCTGTTTCGGCGAGGCGTTCCTCCCCCTGCACCCGACCGTCTACGCCAAGCTCCTCGGCGAGAAGATGCAGAAGCACGGCGTCAACGCCTATCTGGTGAACACCGGCTGGACCGGCGGCGGCTACGGCGTCGGCAAGCGCATGAGCATCAAGGCGACCCGGGCCTGCATCAACGCCATCCTCGACGGCAGTATCGAGAACGCCGAGTTCGACCAGACCCGCTGGTTCCGCTTCAACATCCCCAAGAGCCTCCCCGGCGTCGACAGCGCCGTCCTCAACCCCCGCAACGCCTGGGCGGACAAGGAGAAGTTCGACGCCACCGCCAACAAGCTCGCCGGGATGTTCATCGAGAACTTCAAGAAGTACATCGTCGCCGGCGACGATTTCGACTTCACCCAGGCCGGACCGCGGTTCTGATCCGAAGTCTTCAGAGTAAAAGCAAAAAGGGCGGCCCTTGTGGGGTCGCCCTTTTTGCGTCGAGTGCTCAGGTCGCTTCGGCGCCGCTCGTTGCTGCTCTGCAAGGGTTCGGCACCGCGAAGGAAGGCTCCCGCGACGTCTCCAGGTTTGGAAAGGTTACGGTGAAGCAAGCTCCGTCGTCGGTATTTGCCGCCTCAATGGTGCCGTTCAGGCGTGATTCGACGATCGATTTGGCGATGTAAAGACCCATCCCCGTGCCGCCTTGTTGTTTGTTGCTGACGAACGGCTCGAATATCCGCGCAACAGGGGTCATGCTGATCCCGCCGCCGTTGTCGCACACCGTAATGGTCACCGACCTGTCCGGTGCCTGATTCACGGTGATGCGGATTTCTGGATCGCTGATTTTCCGCTCGTGCAGAATGTCGCAGGCATTTTCAAGGATGCTCAGAATCACCTGGATCAGCGCGAAGGGGTAATTGACGATCGGCTGCAGGTCGTCGGGATACTGCCGAACGGTTCGCAGCGGGGCAGGGAGCTCGGTGCCGGATATCATTGAGAGGGTCTGGTCCAGGTACGCGTCCGGATGGAAACGCTGCAGTCGGTCATTGCCGTCGAACAGATCTTCAAACTCCCGCCGGGTTCGTTCCATCTGCTCGGCATTGTCGCGCATCCTCGGCATCAGGACCTCGGTGAAGCGCTCCATATCGTGATGACCGTAGTCGTTTCGCATCAGGCGCAGTTTTGTTTCCATGACGATGGCGGCCTGTCGCGCCAAGGGGGCTCGCCACTGGTGAATGACCATCCCCACCATCTTGCCGAAGGAGCTTTGCCGCGAATGGTGCTCAAGCTCTATCCGGCGGTGGTGAATTGCATTTTTTATCGCGACCAACCGCAGGCTGATTGCCTTGGCCAAAAAGACGATATCGAGTGTGGCGCCCACGGGGATGATATAATCGAGCAGCTCTTTGCGTTGCAGCAGGCCGTACTGGCCCATTAATTGAAATTGAAGACCCAGAAAAAAACACCCCTGCCCCAGCAGGTAGTAACCACTGCCGCTTATCCCCCGCCGCATCCCCACCATACCGACGATCGCCAGCACGATTCCTGTCAGAAAGGTGGCCCCACCCAGCATGAAGGTGCCGCGATAAAGATGTGGAAACCACGGCGCCGCCACCCATATGGCCGTTAGTGCCAGGTTCACACAGAGAAGCAACGTCAGCCACCGGTGGAGAAGGGGCAGCGCGTCTTTTGTGGAAAAAAAGACCATGGCGAAAATGATCATGGTCGCCGGCATCAAGTTGCTGAAAACCCAACTGCTGTACGCGACGAGACTGTTGAAAAGCGGATAGGGCGTCAGGGGGATCAATCCCTTGACGGTGAGGATCGCCAGAAGGGTGCTGACGGCGAGGGCGGCGTAGGCCAGCACCAGGCGTTGAAGAAAACCGTGCCAGACGATCATGCTGCTGAGCACCACCGCGATCATCATGCCGCAGATCGCCCCCCAGATCAGACGCTCCCGAATGTCCTGCCGCAGAATACCCGTCGCATCGCTGATGCGTGAACCGACCTCGGTGGGTCCGACGCAATAGATTCGGGTCAACATAGTGATCTCATGGCCGGGGTCAAGGCGCAGCGGAAGGATCGGGTGTCGATAGCGAATCACTGTCGGGTCGAGGGGTTGGCGATGTCCCAGTTGATAATGTTCGACGGTTTCCGCCGTTCGGATCAGATAGAGGTCGATCTCCGCCATGCGCTGGTATTGAAGCAGCACCACCATCGATTCGAGGGTCGGAGGCAGGGTCGCGCGGGTCCAGACCGGATATCCGAGATAGCCGAGGTTGATCTGCGACAGGGGCTGCCAGCCGGGATTGGCAAGAGCTTCAGAGAAAGTCAGCCGCCCGTCGGGATCGGGGAGATATTCCAGCAAAGGTTGCAGATTGAAAGGGAGATCCGCTTCCGCGAGAGCCGCCGGGATCGGATTTCGATGGATGGACTGCGCCGCAACGGTGCACGTCAGGGCCGGCAGCAGTACCGCAAGAAAGAGCAGCACTCTAATCATGAGGGGTGGGCTGCGCTGTAGAGGCGTTGAGCAGCAGTTGACGCACATCGTCTGCGCTGCGACGAAGGTCGCCTAAATTATGCTCCAATCGAGGCAGCAGGTCGTTGCGCAGATAGTCCGAATCTTTGCCGGACTCTGTGGGGGCCGAAGCTGAGAGCTCGCCTTGTGCCTCGTCCAGGATTTCGCGCAGCTGAATCATGGGGGCATCCCATCGCTCGCGGGAGGCTTTCACGGCTTCGCCGAAATCGGTGAAGCGTCGCTGGTCGCGCACAAGATTTTCCCGCGCCTCGTGTTCCTGACGAATCCGGGCCAGCCTTCGGGCAAAGGCCGCCGCCAGAAGCATCATTTCCAACAAAACGACAAGCGGCAGAAGCAGTTTCGCGAAATCGGCATAACCGGCTGATCCCGGGGCGGAGAGTAAGAGGACTCCGACGACGATCAGCGTCAGACCATGCCCCGGCAGATAGTAGCCCGCCTCATTGCGGCCACGCCGCCACGCCAGGATTGCGGCTCCGAAAAGCAAGCCGATATGCATCAGCACGGTTGAATTCCACCAGGCAGCGCCCAGGCTGTGCCATTGCGCTCCCGGCGCCGCCCACTCAAAAAGGACCAACCCCAGAGACGAGAAGAGAGGGACCGGCAGCCATCTGTGTAGCTGCGGGGCGAGATTGCGCGTATCGAGAAACAGGGAAGCAAAAACCGTGGAGGAGAGGAACCAGGCAGGCACAAGGATCAAAGCCGGAAATTTGATCCATTCGATGGGGAGCGGCAGAGCCTCGCCATAACCTGAATGAATGGACATCAGCACGAACAAGGATGTTGCCATCGATCCATAACTGAACAGGATTCGCGGCTGCGTCAGAGCTCCCAGCGTCAGGATATACACCAGCATGACCAGGATCACCCCACCGTATATCCCCCATGAGAAATGGTGAGCAAAATTCCAGAGCAGTTGGTCGCCGAGGTTGGAGGATAAAGGAGACATGACGATCAGGGGATCAGATAGCCGAGGTCTTTTTGGCTGACGATGACCTCTTTGCCCAATTTACGTCGCAACCGGTGGATCAGGTTGCGCAATCCCTGAGAGCTGAGCAGGTCGGGGCTGTCGCTGGAGATATCGCGGCAGATGGTGTCGCTGTCGATGAGTTGACCGCGTCGTGCGAGCAGCAGTTCGAGAAACTTCTTTTCATTGCGGGACAGGACGTGCCTGGCGCCGGCAAGATCGTGAATTTCACCCAGCGTCGGATCGAAGACGGCCCCGTTTTCAAAGACAGTCCGGAACCTGCCGTGATGTGCCAGAAGGGCGCCAGCCTGTCGAAAAAACCGGTCAAGGTCGTCGAGCTCGACCGGTTTGACCAGAAAACTCAGCATCCGAAGGGGAAAGGCTGCCAGCATATTCTCGCGGCTATCGTGGCCCGTCATCAGCGCCATGGGGAGGTTCGGATCCTCTCGGAAAATGCGGCGCGCAACCTCCAGACCGTCGCACTCCGGCATGGCCAGATCGAGGATAACCAGATCGGGTCGATGCTGCCGGTACAGTGCCCAAGCCTGCTCGCCATCGGTTGCCGTGATCACGTTGGAGACGTATTGCTGAAAAATCAGCACCATAGACTCCATCAGCACGATGTCGTCATCGGCATAAAGCAGCGTCAGGCTGGAGAGTTTGGCCAGGGTGTCGGGCATGGCAGCCTCGGAGTCGTTCCGACGATTTGGGCACGGGCGGTGCCGATCACACTTCATGGAGCGGCAGGAGTCGTTAGATGCAATGGCGAAGGTTTCCGGATGAGGGGCTCGGAAGTTGTTGGAGAATTATAATTTTTCATGAAACAGGCATGAAACTTTCGCTTGCTAAGGTCACACCATCATACGATCAACGTCCTTTGCATCACCCCCTTAGCCTAAGGTTGTAATTGTCGCAGAACTGCAACCGGCAGTAAAGAAATACAGCGTCTTGTAAAGAGCAAACCTGAAACAATTCAGGGACGCAAAACCACGGGTCCGTAAGGACAGCCGGGTTGCCGAGGACGGATGAGAAGCGACAAAACCATCCTTGTGCCCCGGGATGGTTTTCTGTTTTGGGAGAAAGCCCATCAAGGAGTTCGGATGTCGGGGATTTTCCTGGCGAATATCAATCACGAAGGAGGAATGAAAATGAGGCGATTAACAAGATTTCTCGTAGTAATGGCCGTGGCGTCATTGTCTTACGCCTGCTCGTCAAGCTCGGAAAAAGCGCCGCCATCGCTCCAGTACGACCCGCCGGCCGAGCTGAATGCGAAAAGCGGCCAGACGTGGACTGAGACCGATCTGGATGCCGATTCTCAGCTTGCGTTCACTGAAAACAACAATGTCGTCGTCTTTCTTTCGGATCCCTTCGAGCCAGAACCGGATGCCGACATCTCGGGTGTCGATCTTGGCGGTGTGCGCGGTGCGGACACTGTTCCCCTGGAGATATCGACGGCCGATATCTACAAGATGTGCCTGATCTTGAACGACGACGCCTGGCCGGTTTCATTGACGCTGGCAGACAGTCTTGAGAGGCAGTTGCTTCGCATCGACAACGTTGGAGAAGAAACGCACTATTTCTGCAGAGACATCCACCTCGAGCCTGGTGACTACCGATTGACGCTGGAGAATGCGCACGAATTTGTCACCTACGACATGCCGTTTCTCCTGACCTTCGAGGGGCAGACGATCGCTGTGAAGTACAACAATTTCTCCTACGCCGATCTGCGTGCCACCGATCTTTCGAATCGGCAGTTCGTGAACACGACCTTCGTCGGTGCGAACCTCGACGACGTCAGATTCTTGAACACAAGAATGTACTCCAATGATTTCACTGACGCTTCGATGTCGTACATGGCATACACCTCAGCGTTTGTCATCAATCCGACCGGGGAGCTCCCTCCTCCGCCTCTGCAGGCGACGCCGGGTGACCAACGCAAAGGCTTTCATATGTATGCAACAAATCAACCTCTCGGCTTCGGGTTGGGAAAACTCAACATGGATCACACTTATCCCGCCGTGTATCAGAATGTACCCGATTTAATTGAAAATACGCCTTATACTAGGCATTCCTGGAGCGCCTATGGTCGCAAAACCGGCGGCAAAATTCTCAAAGGTACTGAGACGGTTTGCAAAGAACATGAGGATTGCATTGACTTGCAGACAGTGAACTTCATCATGTCAAAGGCGCCCTGCTATTGGCCCAAGAAGGGGCATTACGCTCGTACCGGTGTCTGTTGGAATATTACTAATCGAGGGCTCTACTACACGAACAAGACCGTCAGTAATGTACCTTGGTATTCGGTAGTGGAAACAATGTTTGGGACTTACGGAGGAGAACTTAATAGCTGGTATTCACGGGATTACTCATGGGCTAAATGTCTTGCGGAGGTCAGGAAAAACAATCCTTGGGAAGGATGGGATTACCTTTCGCCGAACGTCGCTATGATGTTGGCCGGTCAGGAGAGTGAAACCCTCAACCCGCGGATCGCTCTCTATCACGAGTACGCGGACTCTAACGAGCAAGGTTCTTCCGGGGTTTCCGCAATGTCCGCCGTGGCCTCAATGTCAACGCTTCAATACCTTCAGGAACTTCTAAAGCTCAACATCGCCGAGAAAGTCGGAGAGATCAGCCCGTCGGCGCTCTCGGCGATGCTCGACGCCCATGAAGAGATGTATTACGCGCTGAGAAGCCTGGATGGCATCGGTGAGGCAGGCGAGGACTTCAATGCGATCACGCGAGGGACGCTCGAGAAGTATCTCCTGATTCTCGGGGTCGACGACTATCTGAAGCTGATGAATCTGGATGAGTTCCCGAAAGGCGATTTCGATATCCTCGATTTCCAGTAGGTTGAAATACGGTTGTTGAGGTTCTCGGCCGGAGAGCCTGACAACGGATTGCACCGATAAAAAAAACGGGGCGGCCCCTTCGCGGAGCCGCCCCGTTTTTTTCGCGTTGTCTCGTTTGCGAAGATTACTCGTTCCACCCCTCGGGGTGCACGTCGCCGATCTGCTCCCAGTGCTCAGGCGAGCGCCAGAGGCTGGAGGTGATGAGCTCGCGGATATGGAGGAACTCTTTGGGCATGCGGTCGAAGAGCTTCATGAAGAGCTCTTCGTGGGCCACGAGCTCCTCGTTCCACTGGTCGCGGTCGACGGCCATCATCTCGTGGAACTTCTCGCGGCTGATTTCGAGGCCGTCCCAGTCGATGTCCTGGTAGCGCGGCATCCACCCCAGGGGGCTTTCGACGGCGCCGGTGCGGCCGGTGACGCGCTCGACGACCCACTTGAGCACGCGCATGTTCTCGCCGTAGCCCGGCCAGACGAACTTGCCGTCATCATCCTTGAGGAACCAGTTGACGCTGAAAATGCGCGGCGGTCGGGCGATGGTGCGGCCGAACTGCAGCCAGTGGCTGAAGTAGTCGGCCATGTGGTAGCCGCAGAAGGGGAGCATGGCGAAGGGGTCGCGGCGCACGTTGCCGGTGGCGCCGACGGCGGCCGCCGTCGTCTCCGATCCCATGGTGGCTGCGAGATAGACGCCGTAGCTCCAGTTGAAGGACTGGTAGACCAGGGGGATGGTGTTCTTGCGTCGCCCGCCGAAGATGAAGGCGGAGATGGGCACCCCCTTGGGGTTCTCCCAGTCCGGGTCGATGGACGGGCACTGGGAGGCCGGCGCGGTGAAGCGCGCGTTGGGGTGGGCGGCGGGGCGGCCGCAGCCGGGGGTCCACTCCTTGCCCTGCCAGTCGATGAGCTTGGACGGCGGCTCGTCGGTCATCCCCTCCCACCACACGTCGCCATCGGGGGTGAGCGCCACGTTGGTGAAGATGCTGTTGGCGGCGCACGAGGCCATGGCGTTGGGGTTGGTCTTGGCGTTGGTGCCGGGGGCGACGCCGAAGTAGCCGTATTCGGGGTTGATGGCGTAAATCTTACCGTCGGTCCCCGGCTTGATCCAGGCGATGTCGTCGCCGATGGTCGTCACCTTCCACCCCTTGTCCTGGAACCCCTTGGGGGGGATGAGCATGGCGAAGTTGGTCTTTCCGCAGGCGCTCGGGAAGGCGGCGCCGACGTAGGTCTTCTCCCCTTCGGGCGATTGCACGCCGAGGATCAGCATGTGCTCGGCCAGCCACCCCTCGTCCTTGCCGATCTTGGAGGCGATGCGCAGCGCAAGGCACTTCTTGCCGAGCAGAGCGTTGCCGCCGTAGCCCGAGCCGAAGGACCAGATGGAGCGCTCTTCGGGGAAATGGACGATGTATTTTTCGGGATTGCACGGCCAGGGGACATCCTTCTGTCCCGGCGCCAGCGGCGCGCCGACCGAATGCATGCAGGGGATGAACTCGCCGTCTTCGCCGAGCACGTCCAGCACCGCCTTGCCCATGCGCGCCATGATGCGCATGTTGATGGCCACATAGGGCGAGTCGGAGATCTCCACCCCGATCTTGGCGATGGGGGAGCCGAGGGGCCCCATGCTGAAGGGGATGACGTACATGGTGCGTCCGCGCATGCACCCCTTGAAGAGATCGTGGAGCTTCTCCTTCATCTCCTTGGGGTGCATCCAGTTGTTGGTCGGCCCGGCGTCAGCCTTGGAGATGGAGCAGATGAAGGTGCGGTCCTCGACGCGGGCGACGTCGATGGGGTCCGAGCAGGCCAGATAGCTGTTGGGGCGCTTCTGCGGATTGAGCTTGCGGAAGGTGCCGCTCTCGACGAGCAGGTTGCACAGATTGTCGTATTCCTGCTGCGATCCGTCGCACCAGTGAATGTGCGCCGGTTCGCACAGGGCGGCCATTTTGTCGACCCATTTGAGCAGCTTCTCGTTTGCCGTGACCTCAGAACTCATACCTTACCCTCCGTGACGGGTTATTGGGCCCAAAAAGACGGACCTGCATGAAACGAGACGGATATGAGAGTCGAAAATCTCTCATATGAGACGAAATTTTAAAAAACTACTATACAGTAGAAAAAGCGGCTTTTCCAAGCAGAAAAGCCCCTCTTCGGAGCGGTGCGGCCGGGCGAATCGGTCGGAGGGAGAACCTGCGCGTCCGAAGCGGATTTATTGAGCCCCCCGTCGTCGCGGGACCTTTCCCTGCGGGCCGATTTCTGCGACACTGAACGACATGGAGAATCCCCGCCAGAAATGGAACCGCCACTGGGGCGAGCGCGCCGAGCGCAGCGAAGGGCCGGATTCATGGCTTCTTCGCGCGCTCCCCTTTATTCCCCTTTCGGGCACGGCGCTGGACATCGCCTGCGGCGCCGGGCGAAACGCCCTGTTTCTGGCCGGGCGCGGCTGGCGCGTGACCGGCGTCGATCTCTCCG
Source organism: Desulfuromonadales bacterium (assembly GCA_050485365.1). Classification (GTDB taxonomy): domain Bacteria; phylum Desulfobacterota; class Desulfuromonadia; order Desulfuromonadales; family JACZKF01; genus JARFUG01. The sequence goes on from JBJHBH010000027.1 coordinate 18,919, forward strand.
AGGTCGGTCTCGCCCAGCTTCAACGAGAGGCGTCGGCCGTCGGAGTGCCGATCGTCACCTCGTGCATCGACCTCGAGGCGGCGCCTGTCCTGCCGAGCGGCCCCTTCGATCTCGTCCTGCAATTCTTCTACCTGCAGCGCGACCTCTTCCCGGCGCTCCTCCAGGCGGTGCGCCCCGGCGGGGTGGCGGTGGTGCGCACCTTCAGCGCCGCCGGCGATTTCCCTACCACCGGGCCTCGAAACCCCGACATCGTCCTGCGGCCGGGGGAGCTGTTGCAGCGCTTCGCCGGGTGGGAGATCCTTCTGCACGAAGAGGGGGTGGAGCCCTCGAAAAAAGGAGGTGGGCTCGCCGGAATCGTCGCGCGGCGCCCCGCGTCGCCTTAACTGCTGTCGCAAGGGGGGATGACGCCCCTGCCGCCCTTTTCGCACCGTCTCGCTTCGCGTCTGGACAAGGGGGCGGACTTTTATGTATTTTGACCGGGCACGGGCTATTTTCGCCCGCATGTCAATATCCCATTTCCGGCGCCCTTCGCGACGGACTTCTACCGGAGGAACCCTGTGGACAAAAGCGGCGACAAGAAGGATCTGTACATCCCCGAAGAGCTCCCTCTTCTGCCCGTCCGGGACGTGGTCATCTTCCCCTACATGATCCTGCCCCTCTTCGTGGGGCGCGAAAAGTCGAACGCCGCCGTCGAGGCCGCCCTCGGGCGCGACCGGCTCATCTTCCTGGCGACGCAAAAGGAGACCGCCGACGAAGACCCCGCCCCCGCCGACATCTACGGCCTGGGGACGGTGGCGATGATCATGCGCATGCTCAAGCTCCCCGACGGCCGGGTCAAGATTCTGGTGCAGGGGCTCGCCAAGGGACGCCTGAGGGAGTTCGTCGCCGAGGAGCCGTACTTCTCGGTCAAGGTGGAGCGGGTGCAGGAGCCGACCGTGGCCGAGATCACCATCGAGATCGAGGCCCTCATGCGCACCGTTCGCGCGCAGCTCGCTCAGCTGCTCGGCATGGGGCGCTCCCTTCCGGCCGAAGTCCAGGTCGTGGTCGAGAGCGTGGAGGACCCGGGGAGCCTGGCCGATCTGATCGCCAGCAACCTCGGTCTGCGCTCGGCCGAATCCCAGGACATCATCGAAATCCTCGACCCGGTACAGCGCCTGCTGCGGATCAAGGACATCCTGGCCAAGGAGCTGGAGCTGACGACGGTTCAGGCACGCATCCAGAACCAGGCCAAGGAGGAGATGGGCAAGAGCCAGCGCGAGTATTTCCTGCGCGAGCAGCTTCGCGCCATTCAGGCCGAGCTCGGCGAGGCCGACGGCCGCGCCGAGGAGGTGGCCGAGCTGCGCGAGAAGCTCAAAAAAGCCAAGCCCCCCGCAGAGGTGCGCAAGGAGGCCGAGCGGCAGCTGCGGCGCCTGGAGTCGATGCACCCCGAGGCGGCCGAATACTCGATGCTGCGCACCTATCTCGACTGGATCGTCGACCTGCCCTGGAGCCGCTCGACCCGCGACAACCTCGACCTGAACAAGGCGCGCGCCGTTCTGGACGAAGATCACTTCAATCTGGAGAAGATCAAGGAGCGCATCCTGGAGTTTCTGGCGGTGCGCAAGCTCAAAAAGGAGATGAAGGGGCCGGTGCTGTGCCTGGTCGGCCCCCCCGGCGTCGGCAAGACGAGCCTCGGCAAGTCGATCGCCAGGGCGCTGGGGCGCAAGTTCGTGCGCATCTCCCTAGGCGGGGTGCGCGACGAAGCCGAGATCCGCGGGCACCGGCGCACCTACGTCGGCGCGCTCCCCGGGCGCATCCTGCAGGGGATCAAGCAGGCCGGGACGAACAACCCCGTCTTCATGCTCGACGAGCTCGACAAGGTCGGCTCCGATTTTCGCGGCGATCCCTCGGCCGCCCTGCTGGAGCTTCTCGATCCGGAGCAGAACCACGCCTTCTCCGACCACTACATCAATCTGCCCTTCGATCTGTCCAACGTGCTGTTCATCGCCACCGCCAACGTCATGGACCCGATCCCATCGGCGCTCAAGGACCGCCTGGAGGTTCTTCGCCTCTCGGGATACACCGCCGAGGAGAAGCTCGCCATCGCCCGGCAGTACCTCATTCCGCGCCAGCGCGAGGCCAACGGCCTCAAGACGCGCGACGTGCGCTTCACCGATCCCGCCGTGATGAAACTCGTCACCGAGTACACCGCCGAGGCGGGGCTGCGCAACCTCGAGCGCGAGATCGGCAAGGTCTGCCGCAAGGTCGCCCGGCGCTTCGCCGAAGGGAAGAGCACGCCGGTGACGGTGAATGAAGGGGCGGTGCCGCGCTATCTCGGCGCCCCGCGCTACCTCCCCGAAGAAGAGCGCCGCGAGAGCGAGGTCGGCGTGGCGACGGGGCTCGCCTGGACCGAGGTGGGCGGAGAGATCCTGCACGTCGAGGTGATGACGATGAAGGGGAAGGGGGAGCTGATCCTCACCGGCCATCTCGGCGACGTGATGAAGGAGAGCGCCCAGGCGGCCCTCTCCTATGCCAGGGCCCACGCCGCCGAGTTCGGCATCGACCCCGACGTCTTCGCCGAGCGGGCCCTGCACATCCACGTCCCCGCCGGCGCCATCCCCAAGGACGGGCCGAGCGCGGGGGTGACGATGGCCACCGCCCTCGTCTCGGCCCTTTCGGGGCGCAAGGTGAAAAAGGAGGTGGCGATGACGGGGGAGATCACCCTGCGCGGCAAGGTGTTGCCTATCGGAGGGCTCAAGGAGAAGGCGCTCGCGGCGGTGCGCGCCAACATCGAGACGATCGTCATCCCCCGGCGCAACGAGAAGGATCTCGAGGAGATCCCCCGTCACCTGCGCAAAAAGCTGCGCTTCGTCCCCGTCGCCTCCATGGAGGAGGTTCTGTCCGAGGCGCTGGAGAAGGGGGCATGAAGATTGCAAAAAATATCGGGCAGATCGGAGAGTTCGGGCTGATCGAGCGCATCCGGCAGGGGGTCGGCGCGCACCCTGCGCTTCGCCTCGGGATCGGCGACGACTGCGCCGCCCAGGCGCTGGGGGGGAGCGAGTTCCTTCTGACCACCACCGACATGCTCATCGAGGAGGTGCACTTTCGCCGCGCCTGGACCGACCTGCGAACGCTGGGGCGCAAGAGCGTCTCGGTGAACGTCAGCGACATCGCTGCCATGGGGGGCGAGCCCCGGGCGCTCTTTCTCGCCCTGGGACTTCCGGCGCGGATGGGCGTGGAGGAGCTCGACGAATTCGCCGCCGGCTTTCTCGAAGCGGCCGCCGAGTACGGGGCGGTTCTGGCCGGCGGGGACACCTGCCGATCGCCGGGTCCGCTGCTCATTTGCGTCACCGCCGAAGGGGCCGTCCCCGAAAAGGAGCTCGTCTCGCGCGCGGGGGCGCGCGAGGGGGACGATATCTACGTCTCGGGGACTCTCGGCGAGAGCGCCCTGGCCCTGCGCCTGCTGCAGGCCGCAGAGACCCCCTCGCCCGAGCTCGCCCGGCGCCACCACGACCCGACGGCCCGCACCGCCCTGGGGCGCGCCCTGGCCGCGCGGGGGCTCGCCACGGCGATGATCGATCTGTCCGACGGCCTGCTCGCCGATCTCGGCCACATCCTGAAGGCCTCTGGGGTCGGGGCCGTCGTCGACGAGGTGAGCCTGCCGCTGTCGCCCCCGTTTCGGAAGGCTCTCGATGGGGCCCCCGAGCTGTTGGAGCTCGCCCTGAGCGGAGGCGAGGACTACGAGCTCCTCTTTTGCGCCGCGCCGTCGCACGAAGCCGAGGTGGCGGCCCTCGCCGCGGAGCTGCGCCTCCCCCTGACGAAGGTGGGGCGGATTGGCCCCGCGCCGCAGGGGCTCTCCCTTCGCGACGGCTTCGGCCGGCTGCGGCCGCCCGCTTCGCGCGGTTTTTCCCATTTCGAGGAGCGCTGAAGACGATGCGTGTCTGCATCAGTCACAAGTTCATCATGGGGTTCGTCCTGGTGGTCGGCTCCATCGTCCTTTTCGGGCTGCTCGTGCCTCACCTCGGCATCCCCGAGGAGGGGCGCCAGCTCTTCACCATCGCCTGCGCCCTGCTGATCGGCCTTTTGCTGGGGTGGTTCTTCTCCAAGGCCTTCACCGCCAACATCCGTACCATCACCGATGCGGCCGAGAACCTGAGCCGCGGCGATCTCTCGCGCGACATCGTGCTGCGTCCGACCCGCCTCGTCGACGAGACCCACGACCTGGCCGCCTCTCTCAACGGCGTCACCGCCAGTTTGCGCGAGCTCGTCGGCTACATCCGCTCTTCCTCGCTCAAGGTGACCGAGTCGGCCCGGGCGCTGTCGGCCACCTCCGCCGAGGTGACCTCGTCGGCCCACGAGGTCGGGCGCGCCCTCGAGCAGATCAGCCGGGGGGCGGAGACCCAGGCGAAGATGGTGGAGGAGTCGTCCCGAACGACCAAGGAGATCGCCTTCTCCATCGACCGGGTCGCCGATTCGGCCAAGAAGGTCGCCGCCTCGGCCGACGACGCCGTCGCGACGGCCCAGAAGGGGGGCGAGGACGTGCGCGCCACCCTGCAGCTGATGAAGCAGGTCCTCGACGAGGTCGACCGCATCGGGGGGCAGATGTTCTCCTTCGGCGTGCAGGTGCACAAGATCGGCAAGATCGTCGAGGTGATCACCGGCATCGCCCAGAAGACGAACCTGCTCGCTCTCAACGCCACCATCGAGGCGGCCCGGGCCGGAGAGGCGGGACGCGGCTTCGCCGTCGTCGCCGAAGAGATCAGCAAGCTCGCCGACTCCACGGGGCTCTCGGCGGGGGAGATCACCGAACTGGTGGAGCGGATTCGGGAGGAGAGCCGCACGGTGCAGGGGGGGATGAAGGAGACGATGCGCCGCATCGACGCCGGACGCGCGGCCATCGACGCCACGGGCGAGGCCTTCGGCGAGATCGTCGGCAACGCGCTGGACACCCAGAAAAAGGCGGTGGGGATCGCCGAGCTGGCGCAGGGGCAGACGCGCGGGGCCGCCAGCATGGTGGCGATCATCGACGAGATCTCGCGGGTCGTCACGCAGAACGCCGCCGCCACCGAAGAGGTCTCCACGGCCACCGACGAGCAGTCGGCGAGCATGGAGGAGCTGGCCCGCTCGGCGCAGCAGCTCGCCGTTCTGGCCGAAGAGCTCCTCGACCGCGTCAGTCGCTTCCGCCTCGACGCGCAGCAGGGATAGGTCGATGGAGCACCTGCTGCTCTTCGAGGCGGGGGAGGCGACCTATGGCGTGCCGATCGGCGCCCTGCAGGAGATCGTCGAGTCCCCCCCGCTCTATTTCATCCCCCGGGCGCCCCCCGTCTATCTCGGCGCCGCCAACGTGCACGGCGCCGTCGTCCCCGTCCTCGATCTGCAGGCGCACCTCGGCTGCCCGGCCGCCCGGCGCGATGCGCGCATCATCGTGCTGGCGCCGCAGATCTGCGTTCTGGCGCTGGCGGTGGGGCGCGTCGGGCGGATCGTCCCGTGCGATACGCGCGACCCCCTTCCTCCCCTGGAGCGCCGGGAGCGCGATCGTTTCAGCCGGGGGTCGATCGATCGCGAGGGGCGGCGCGTCGAGCTCCTCGATCTTTCCAGGCTCGTTTCGAGCCTCAGCCCCTGAGCGCACCCGGGCAAAGGCGTCTCGGCGCCGACACAGCGCAGCCCCTGCAGGACCTTTCCATGGACATGTCGCACTATCGGGAGATGTTTCTCTCCGAAGCCAAAGAGCACTTCCGGAAGATGAGCCGGATCGTCCTGGCCGCCGAGGGAGGCGGCATCGATCCCGAGGCGCTCAACGCCCTGTTTCGCGAGACCCATTCGGTCAAGGGGATGGCCGCCTCCATGGGGTATGCGCGCATGGAGGCCCTCGCCCATCACCTGGAGAGCGCCTTCGACGCGCTGCGGCGCACCGGACGGGTCAGCGCCGAGGAGGGGGAGCGCCTCCTTGCGGGGCTCGATCTGCTCGAAGGGCTGCTGCGCGATATCGAGGCCGGCGCCCCCGAGCGCGAGATCGCCTCGTATCTCGCCGGAGGCGCCGCCACCCCACCCGGCGCGGCCCAAGAGGGCGGCGGGGACGAGGGCGGCCACCGCTTCCGGCGCGACGACGCGCTGCAGTCGGTGCGCGTGCAGACCCCCGTCCTCGACCGCTTCATCGATCTGGCCGGCGAGCTCATCACGAGCCGCTACCGGCTTCAAAGCGCGCTGCAGGCGCGGGACTGGGACGCGCTGCAGCGCCTGGTGCAGGCGCAGGGGCGCCTCATCGGCGATCTGCACCATCAGGTTCGGCAGGTGCGCCTGATGCCCCTGGAGAGTCTGACCGGCCGCCTCCCCCGTCTGGTGCGCGACATGGCCCGCCGAAGCGGCAAGGAGGTGCGGCTGCACATCGACGGTGAGGGGGTGGAGCTCGACCGCGCCATCCTCGAGGCGCTCGCCGACCCCCTGGTGCATCTGGTGCGCAACGCCGTCGATCACGGCATCGCGCGAAGCGGGACGGTGTCGGTGCGGGGGCGGCGGCAAAAGGATCAGGTCGTGCTGGAGGTCGCCGACGACGGGCGCGGCATCGACGCCGAGGAGGTCCTGCGAAAGGCGCTGCAGCGAAATCTCGTCGACGCCGCCGTCGCGCCGTCGCTGGGGCGACGTCAGATCCACCGCCTCATCTGCGCCCCCGGGCTCTCGACCGCCGCGGATCTGACGGTGACGAGCGGCCGCGGCATCGGCATGGATGTGGTCCGCTCGGCCGTCGAGGGGGTGGGGGGGCGCCTGGAGATCGACTCGCGCGAAGGGGAGGGGACGTGCTTTCGCATGTATCTGCCCCTGTCGGCGGCCATCATTCATCTGCTTCTGGTCGAGTGCGGGGCACAGCGCTTCGGCATCCCCTTCACGCGGGTGCAGCGCATTGTCGACGTGGAGCCGAGCCGGGTGCTCCGCCGCCCGGGGAAGGGGAGCCGTTTCGTCCTGGGCGAGGAGGAGCTCCCCCTGGTGTGTCTCGCCAGGATTCTCGGCCTCGCTCCTTCGCGCCGCTCCGCCGGGGCGCTTCCGGTGATCGTCACCGAGATGCGCGGGCGCCGCGTTGGGCTGGCGGTGGGACGGACCGCCGGGAGCCGCCAGGCCTTCGTCAAGGGGCTCGCCTTCCCCCTCGACGGCCTTCGGGGGGTCAGCGGGTCGACCGTCCTGGGCGACGGCGGCATCGTCTTCGTCATCGACCCGCACACCCTGCTGGAACGAAGCTACCGAGCGGCGCCCGAAGCTCCCCGCTCTGCCCTCCTGACTTTCGGGGGGCAGTTGTGATACACTGAGCGACTTGCGGCAGCGGACCGTCCGGTACGGCCCTGCCGCCCTACCGCCCCCCTGTTCGACAACGGAGTTTTCATGAAGCGCGTCATCGTCTCATTCGTCGCACTGGTGCTCCTCGCCGCCCCGACGGCGGCTCTCGCCGAGGTCTCGCTGGAGCGGGTCGTCCAGGCGCTGGAGGCCCCCTTCGGCACCAAGGGCAAACCCGGAAAGATCGTCGATTTCGAAGCCGACTTCCGGCAGGAGTCGCGCCTGGCCACCCTCGACCGCACCCAGCGCGGCCACGGCAAGGTCGCCGTCAAGTTCGAGCCCGCCTCCGCCTCGCGGGCGCCGATGGCCAAGTTCCGCTGGGATTACGAGACCCCCGAGCCGCAGCAGATCATCTCCGACGGCCGGACCCTGTGGGTCTACATTCCGGCCAACCGCCAGGTCATCGAGTCGAAGCTCGACCTCTCCGAGACGCGCCCCGACGATCCGGTCACCTTTCTGACCGGGCTGGGCAACCTCTCGCGCGACTTTCACATCGACTGGGCCCTCGACCGCCGTGACGTGGAGGGGAACTGGGTGCTGGAGCTTCGCCCCCGCCGCCCCACCCCTTTGATCGACACCCTCGTCGTCACGGTGCGCCACGAGGCGCTCGGCGATCCGGGCGCGGTCTTCCCGATCCGATCGACGCTGCTGACCGACCCGACGGGGAACGAGACCTACATCGCCTTCGCCGAGGTGCGCATCAATCGGGGGCTCGACGCCGAGCGCTTCCGCTTCAGCATCCCCGCCGGCGTCGAGGTGGTTCGCCCCTCGGAGTAGCCCGGCGGCTTCCGAGAGCGCTTCGAGAGGCTTGGCCGCGAAAGGGGTTTCGTGGTATTTACGTTCGGTTGCCGCCGATGGGCGGCCGATGAATTCAAGGGAGGAGATCCGCCATGCCGAGTTTCGATGTCGTGTCCAAGGTCGATATGCAGGAGATCGACAATGCCGTCAACCAGGCTCTGAAGGAGATCGAGCAGCGCTTCGACTTCAAGGGAACCCACAACGAGATCAGCCTCGAAAAGGACGCCATCGTGCTCCTCGGGGCCGACGAGTACAAGCTCCAGGCCATCGTCGACATCCTCAAGGGGAAGCTGGTGCGCCGGGGCGTCTCCCCGAAGAACTTCGACTACGGCAAGAAGGAGCCCGCCTCCGGGGGAGCCGTGCGCCAGAGAATCGGGATCGTCCAGGGGGTCGACAAGGAAAAGGGGAAGGCGATCATCAAGGCGATCAAGGAGTCCAAGCTCAAGGTCCAGCCCCAGATCATGGACGATCAGGTGCGGGTCTCGGGGAAGAAGATCGACGACCTGCAGGACGTGATCAAGATCCTCAAGACCGAGGATTTCGGTATCGAGCTGCAGTTCATCAACTTCAGGCAATAGGCGATGGGCGATAGGCGATGGGAAAGCCCCATTGCCCTATCGCCTATCGCCCATCGCCTGCTTTCCAAGGGAAAGCAATGAAACAGAAAGTGAGTCTGGTCAGCCTCGGCTGCCCCAAGAATCTGGTCGATGCCGAGGTGATGCTCGGCCATCTGCCTGCGGATCGCTTCGAGATCGTCACCGACGAGGCGCAGGCCGACATCATCATCGTCAACACCTGCTCCTTCATCAAGGAGGCCAAGGAGGAGTCGGTCGAGACGATCCTCGAGGTGGCCGACTACAAGGAGAAGGGGCGCTGCCGCACCCTCGTCGTCACCGGGTGCCTGCCGCAGCGCTACCGCGACGAGCTCTCCGAAGAGCTCCCCGAGGTCGACCTCTTCATGGGGACCGGCGACGCGCCGCGCATCGTCGAGTTTCTCGACGCCCTGGGGCACGGCGTTGCGCGCCAAGCGGTGGGGATGCCCGAGTTCCTCTACGACCACGACACCCCGCGGGTGAAGTCGTCCCCCTTCTACACCACCTATGTGAAGATCGCCGAGGGGTGCGCCAATCACTGCTCGTACTGCATCATCCCGCAGCTGCGCGGCACGCTGCGCTCGCGCCCTATCGACTCCATCGTGGCCGAGGTGAGGCGTCTGGCGGCCGAGGGGGTGAAGGAGATCAACCTCATCGCCCAGGACATCACCGCCTACGGCGCCGACCGCGACGACGGCGCGCGACTCGAGACGCTGCTGCGCGAGCTCGTCAAGATCGACGAGCTGCACTGGATCCGCCTGTTGTACGCCTACCCCGACGGCGTCACCGACGAGCTGATCGAGCTCATCGCCGCCGAGGAGAAGATCTGCAACTACCTCGATCTGCCGCTGCAGCACGTCGATGACGACCTTCTGGCGATGATGAACCGGCGCGTCGACAGCGCGGCGATCCGCACGCTGCTCGATCGCATCCGCAGCCGCATCCCCGACATGACGCTGCGCACTTCCTTCATCGTCGGCTTCCCCGGCGAGACCGAGGCGCAGTTTCAGCGCCTGCTCGATTTCGTCAACGAGGGGCACTTCGAGCGCGTCGGCGTCTTTCGCTACTCGCGCGAGGAGGGGACGGCGGCGGCGACCCTGCCGGACCAGATCGCCGAGCGGGTGAAGAAGAGCCGCTACCAGAAGCTGATGAAGGCGCAGAGCCGCGTCTCCTTCCGCAAGAACCGCACCCTGGTCGGGCGCATCGAGCCGGTGCTGGTCGAAGGGTACAGCGAAGAGACCGACCTGCTGCTGCGGGGGCGCTCGGCGCGCCAGGCCCCCGACATCGACGGCATGGTCTACATCACCGCGGGGCAGGCCGAGGTCGGCGACATCGTGGCGCTGCGCATCACCGACTCCTCCGAGTACGATCTCATCGGGGAAATCGTGGGAGAGCAGGAGCCGGGAGCCGGGAGCCAGAATCCAGGAGGCGAATGAAACGGGCCATCATTCTCCTTCTCGCGGTGGCGATCGTCGCCGCCGTGGCGGGGGTGCGTCTGCGGGAAACGGCCGAGACGGAGCCGGTTTACGCCAGCCGCATCCTCATGGGGACGGTGATCGAGATCACCGCCTTCGGCCCCGACCGTCGGGCGACGGCGCGGGCGATCGACGCCGCCTTCGCCGAGATGGCGCGCATCGAGGCGCTGATGGGGCCGGGGGAGCAAAGCGACGCGGTGCGCATCTCGTCGGCCGACGGCCCCGTGGAGGTCTCCCCCGAGACGGCGAAGGTTCTCGCCCTCGGCCTGGAGGTCGCCGAACGATCGGGAGGCGCCTTCGACATGACGCTGGGGCGTCTGAAGGCGCTGTGGGGGATCGAGACGGAGGCGCCGCGCGTCCCCTCGCCGGAGGAGATCGCCGGGGCGCTGGAGGGGAGCGGAGCTCAGGCGCTGCGTCTTGAGGGGGCGACGGCGGCCAAGCGCAACCCGCGAACGGAGGTCGATCTCGGGGGGATCGCCAAGGGGTATGCCGTCGACCGGGCGGCCGAGGTGCTGGCGGCGGCGGGGATCGCCTCGGCGGCCGTCAACGCCGGGGGAGACATGCGCCTCGTCGGCGCGCGCCCTGACCGCCTCTGGCGCATCGGCATCCAGGACCCGCGCCGCAGCGGCGCCGTCCTCGGGACCGTCGAGCTGCGCGACGCGGCGGTGGTGACCTCCGGCGACTACGAGCGCTTCTTCGAGCACGACGGGGTGCGCTATCATCACATCTTCGACCCGCGCACCGGCTATCCGGCCCGCACCGCCCAAAGCGTCACCGTGACGGCGCCGAGCGCCCTGCTCGCCGATGCCCTGGCGACGGCCCTCTTCGTTCTCGGCCCCGAGGAGGGGCTTGCTCTGCTGGAGCACTATCCCGGAGCCGAGGCGCTCATCGTGGGGGCAGACGCAGAGCTGCACCTGAGCGAAGGATTCGAGGCGAACGCGACATGGCGCTGAGGGATCTTTTGCGCCGCACGACGGCGCTCGACAAGGCGATCGTCGTCGTGCTCTTCGCCTCGGCCCTCGCCGGAGCGGCCTGGGCGGCGACCGCGCCCGGAGGGGAGCGTATCGTCGCCGAAAGCGCAGGGAGGATCGTCTTCACCGCGCCGCTCGGCGCCGACCGCACCTTTTCGCTGCAGGGGCCTCTGGGGGAGACGATCGTGGCGCTGCGGGGGGGGGCGGCGCGCATCCTCGATTCGCCCTGCGTTCACAAGGTCTGCATGGGGATGGGGGAGGTCGGCCGCTCGGGAGATCTGCTCGCCTGCGTCCCCAACCGGATCATCCTGCGGATCGAGGGGGGATCGGCGCACGAGCCGGAGTATGACGTCCTTACCCGTTGACCCCGCGGCCCTTGCGCGAAGCCGCCGCCGCATCTTTCTCGCCCTCTTCACCGCCCTGGCGGTGGCGCTGCACACCTTCGAGGCCCTTCTTCCGTCTCCCGCCCCGTGGTTCCGTTTCGGCTTCGCCAACATCCTCACCCTTGTCGCCCTCTTTCTCTACGGCGCGGGCGCCGCGTGGGGGGTGATGCTGGGGCGCATCGCCGTCGGCTCCCTCGTCCTGGGCAACCTTTTCTCCCCCGGGTTCCTCCTTTCGCTGAGCGGCGGCGTCCTCGCCACCGCCCTCATGACCGCCTCTCGCGCGCTGTTCGGTGTGCGCATCGGCCCCATCGGCGTCTCGGTTCTCGGCGCGGCCGGGCACGCCGTGGGGCAGATCCTCGTCGCCTGGCTCGTGCTGGTGCGCCACGACGGCCTCTGGCGCCTCTTCCCCTTCTTCCTTCTCGTCTCGCTGGTGGCGGGGGTCCTCAACGGCTGGGCCGCCGACGGGCTCATCGGCGTGCTGCGCCGGCATCGGGCGTTTGCGCAAAGGGCGAAGGAGGAGGGCTGAGGGAAGACGGGTGTGCGGCCGCGACAGGGTGTCGGGGGCCGCACGGTGTCGCAGGGTGGGAAAGGGCGGGGTTTTCTGCTATAATGATTTTTTTCTCACGAGACGCCTTCAGCGGGCCATCTCTTCGATCTCGCCGCGGCTGAAGGGGTACGTCTCCTTGCAGAATTCGCAGGTGACGCTCGTCCCCTCGTCCTTTTCCAGGATCTCGCGAAGCTCCTCCTTGCCGAGCGCCTTGAGCATCCCGATCACCTGGGCGCGGCTGCAGGTGCAGCGGAAGGTCAGATCGGTGCGGGCCTTCTCGTCGAAGGGGATCCCCTCGAAGAGGGACTCGAGGATCTGCAGCGGCGAGCGCCCCTCGCGCAGAAGGCTCGTCAGGGGAGGCAGAGCGCCGATCCTCTCTTCGATCAGGGCGATCAGCGAATCGTGTCCCCCCGGCATTGCCTGGATGAGAAATCCGCCGCCGGCCGAGACTTCCCCGCCCGGCTCGACATAGACCCCGAGGGCGACGGCGGAGGGGACCTGCTCGGAGGTGGTCAGGTACCAGGCGAGGTCTTCGGCGATCTCGCTGGTGTGCAGCAGAACCGAGCCGCGGTACGGCTCGCCGAAGCCGAGGTCCTTGACGACGTGCAGGAAACCTGCGCGGCCGACGGCGCCGGCGATATCGAGCTTCCCTTCGCGCAAGGGGAGCCCGGCGACGGGGTTTTTGACCGAGGCGCGAACGCGCCCCGCCGCATCGGCCTCGGCATGAAGCTTCTGCAGCGGTCCGATCCCCTCGATGCTCAGAAGGAGGCGCTGGGAGCCCTTGAGCAGGCTCCCCATCAGGGCGGCGCCCGTCGCCAGGCGCCCAAGGGCGACGGTGGCGGCGGGGTCTGTCCCCTGGCGGCTGCGCATCTTTTCGATCATGCCGGTGGTGACGGCGGCCGAGGCGCGCAGGGTGCCGTCGCGGCTCAGTATGCGAACGAGGTGGTCTTGCATTGAGAGGCTCCTTGATAAAACAGAAAAAACGGAACGCCGATCAAATCTGATGCGCGCGGATGAAAATCTGATCTGAGAATCAGATTTTTCATCAGAGACATTTCTGCGAACATCCGTGTTCCATCTTGTTTTTGGGCTTATGGATTTTTAAGCAGCTTGAAGCATCCTACTCGAACCCCATTCACCTGACAAGAATCGAAAAGGAGGGAAAAAGATGAAAATCATTCTGCCCGTCGCCGGAAAGGGGACGCGCCTTCGCCCCCACACCCATACCCGCGCCAAGTCGCTCGTGCAGGTCGCCGGAAAGACGGTTCTGGAGCACATCGTCACCCGCCTTCTCCCTCTGCGGGCGAAGGAATACATCTTCATCACCGACGAGAACGGCGGCCAGATCGAGGAGTTCATGCAGCGCAAGTTCCCCGACGTCCCCTGCACCTATGTCGTGCAGAAGGAGCGCCTCGGCCCGGCCCACGCGGTGGCGCTGGCGGCGCCGCGTATAGAGAAGGGGGACGACGTCCTCGTCGTCTTCAACGACACCATCTTCGTCACCGACCTCGAAAAGATTCCGGCCCTCGCCGCCGACTGCGACGGCCTCATCTACTCCAAGGAGGTCGAGGACTATCAGCGCTTCGGGGTGAACGTCCTCAGAGAAGGGTTCATCGTCGACATGGTGGAGAAGCCCGACACCCCGGTGTCGCGCCTGGCGCAGGTGGGGCTCTACTACCTGAAGGACGGCCTGCGCTTCATGGACTACATCGAGCGGACGATCCGCGCCGGCGAGACGGTCAAGGGGGAGTACTACCTCCCCTCGGTCTTCATGCGCATGATCGGCGACGGCCTCAAGTTCCGCGCGCCCGAGATCGACGCCTGGCTCGACTGCGGCAAGCCCGAGACGCTGCTGGAGACGAACCGCTTCTTGCTCAAGGGGCGACACCACAGCCACGGCGAGGTCGTCGACTCGGTCCTCATCGAGCCGGTGCACATCGGCGAGGGGGCGACGGTGCGCGGCAGCATCCTCGGCCCCAATGTCTCCGTCGCCTCGGGGTGCCTCATCGAAGAGAGCATTTTGCGCGACACTATCGTCAACGCCGACTCCGAGGTTCGCAACATGATCCTCACCGAGACGCTGCTGGGCGACAAGGTGCGCCTCGTCGGCGCTCCGCGAAAGATGAACATCGGCGACCACTCGCTGATCGAGATGGAGGGATAAAAACCGGGCAAGCGGCGATAGGCGATAGGCCAAACCCTATAGCCTCTTGCCCATCGCCTCTTGCCTGTTATTGCCTGAAGTTCACCGCCAGCCCGGAATAAATTTTGGCCGCGGCGAGAACTTCTTCGAAGCTCGTCTGCTCGTCGGGGGTGTGGGCGACTTCGAGGGCGCCGGGGCCGAGGATGAGAGGGGAGATGCCCGCCTGGAAGAAGAGGTTTCCGTCGGAGTGGGAGCGAAAGGCGTCGAAGCGCAAGGGGCGCCCCAACTCCCCGTAGATGCCGGGGAGCGCTTCGGCCAGGGCATTCCCGGTGCCGAGGAGATACCCCTGGGAAGCGAAGTCGAAATCGATCTCCAGGTCGAGGTCGTCGATCAGCGCCGATGCGGCGGCGGCGCGGGCGCGGATCGCCTCTTCGATCACGGAGGGCTCCATCTGCGGGGGGAGGTGCAGGTCGATCCACGCCTCGCAGCGATCGGGGACGACGAACCCGGCGCGCCCCGAGCTCATCTCGCGGATGGAGTAGACGATCTGCGAAGCGCTGCGGTCGAAGACGGGGTCGCGCCCCAGGTGCAGCAAGACCCGCAGCATCGACTCCACCGCATTGTGCCCCAGCTCGGGGAGCGAGGAGTGGATGCGGCGGCCGCGGGTGAGAAAGCGCGCCTCCAGGTAGCCGTAGTGGGCGAAGCACGCGCTCAGCGACGTCGGCTCGCCGATCACCACCCACGGGGGGCGCCGACCCGACGCGAGAAAGGCGGCGCTGCCGTCGCCGCTCTCTTCTTCCCCCACCACCAGCAGAAGCCCCACGGAGGGCCGCGCCTCGGGGGGAAGCTGCGACAGGGCGATGAACGCCTCCACCAGGGCGGCGCACCCCCCCTTCATGTCGGCGCTGCCCAGCCCGCGAATCGTGTCCCCCTCCTCGAAGGCGCCGAGCTCCTCCAGGTCCCACGCAGTCACCGTGTCGACGTGGCCGACGAAATAGAGGGAGGGCTCCGCATCGCCCAACGTCGCCAGCAGGTTGTAGCGCTCCTCCTCCACCTCCTGGCGCTGCACGGCGAGGCCGTGGCGTTTGAGTACCTCCTCGAGATAGAGCTGGACGTCCTCCTCCTTGCCGGCCGGGGAGTAGATGTCGATCATGTCGAGGAGGGTTCGGCGAAGCCGATCGGCGTCGACCGCGCTCCACAGATCGTCCGGATGCGTCCTCACCCTGTCTCTCCTTCTCTTCGCGGCGGCTTCTTCTTCGGTTTTCGCCCCAGGTTCAGCGTCATGTAGACGTGCTTCTGCACGTTGCCGAACCCCATCTTCTCGAAAAAGTTGATGGCGGCGGCGTTCTCGGCGTCGGTGTCGATGATGATGATACGCACCCCCTGCTCCTGCATCCGGCGGCGGATCTCGCGAAAGAGGCGCTGGCCGACCTTTCGCTTCTGCAGCCCGCTACGCACCCCGAGCCAGACGAGATAGCCGTATTTCCAGGCGCTGTGGTGTTTTTCCACCGTCGTGCCGAGGGCGAAGCCGACGATCGCCTCGCCGATCTCGGCCACCAGGCACAGCTCGCTGTCGGAGTTGAAGAGGGTGGTGATCTCGTACTCGTCCCAGGTGCGATAGAGGCTGGGGGAGTATTCGGCGGTGAAGATATCCTCGCCCAGGTGAAAGACCTCGGAGAGATCGTCGATGGACATCTCGCGGATGCGCAGCTTCTCTTCTCTGGCCGTACCGTATTCAAGCATTGCAGGGATCCCTCGAAATGGATGAAACATGGGGCGTCTGAACCTCACCTCCCCGCCTCGCAGGCTCGGCACCCCCCCTGTTGCACAGAGGGGGTAAAGCGTCGAAGCAGAGCGCGAACGGCATTGCCCCCCCTATTCCATAGGGGGGGTGGCCCGCAGGGCCGGGGGGATTGGGCGTCCCGAAGAGCACCAACCGTCTAAACTATACCAGAACGCCTCCTTGCCCCCGGGATAAACCTTCGATATGATGAGCCTCCGCTGAATCGCCCGATTCGCGCAGCGCCCCCGCACGATAGGAGCCCGTCGTCCCGTGATGGAACAGATTCTCCCCTACCTTCTGCCGCCCCTGCTCGGGGCCTTCATCGGATACGTCACCAACTACGTCGCCATCCGCATGCTCTTTCGCCCGCTGCGCCCCTGGCGCGTCTTCGGGCTTCGCGTGCCGCTGACGCCGGGGATCATCCCGGCCAAGCGCGGCGAGCTGGCGCAGAAGATGGGGGAGATGGTCGGAGGGCACCTGCTCACCTCCGAGGACGTGGGGCGCACCCTCGCCCGGGAGTCGTTTCGCCGGGAGCTGAGGGGGGCGGTCAACGAGAAGCTCGGCGAGTTTCTCGACCGCGAGCTCGGCACGGCCGAATCGCTCGTCCCCTCCGCCTACCGCGAGCGTTTTCGGGATCTGGTCGAGCTGGTGCGCTGGAAGATCGTCAACGCCGTCTTCGCCTATCTGGAGAGCGACGCCTTCGAGGCGCGCCTGCGCGAGTACGTGAAGAGCGCAGGGGGGGAGATCCTGTCGCGGGATCTGGAGAGCTTTCTCACCCCCGAGCGCTACGACCGCGTGCGGGGGCACCTCGGCGGGCAGATCGAGGCGTTTCTGCGCTCGCCCGGAGTCGAGCGCGAGGTGTGCGCTTTCATCGAGGCGCGGGTCGATCAGTTCCTCTCCTCGCAGCGCCCCCTCAAGGAGATCCTCCCCCCCGACATCGTCGAATTTCTCCTGGCGCAGGTGGAGAAGGAGGTCCCCCCCCTTCTGGAGAAGTTCGGGGGGATGCTCTACGATCCGCTCTTTCGCGAGCGGCTCATCGCCCAGTCGCGCGGGGCGATCGAGTCGTTTCTCGACTCCCTCGATGGGTTCGCCGGCCTGATCTCCGGCTTCATCAACATGGACAAGGTCTACGGGCGCATCCCCGAGTTTCTCGACAAGGCGAGCGGCGAGATCTCGCGCTGGCTGAGAGAGGAGCGCACCCAGAAGCAGATCGCCGAGATGCTTCGCGAGCGCATCGAGAAGCTGCTGCAGACCTCGCCCCGCTCCCTGGCGGAGAAGCTCTCGTACGAAAAGGTCTCCGAGGTGCGCACTTTCGTCTGCGAGAAGGGGGTCTCGACGGTGCGCAGCCCGAAGACAGTCGAGATGCTTTTGTCCGCCGCCGAAAAGGGGATCGCCGAAATCAAGGACATCTCCTTCGGCGAGCTGGCCGATCGGGTTCTTCCGGCCGGAGGGAAGGAGGCCGCCCTGGAGGCGCTCTCCGGCAAGATCCTGCAGACGCTGCGCTCGCCGGCGGCCCGGCAGGAGCTCGCGCGGATTCTGGCGCAGCAAAGCGACCTGTGGCTCTACGAGCGCCCCCTGGGGCGGCTGTCGGCACGGGTGCCGGGGGACATCCGCGAGGAGCTCGAGGACGGTATCCACCGCCAGCTGGTGGAAGTCCTCAAGCGCGAGGTGCCGCCGCTGGTCGACTCGCTCAACGTCCACCGCATGGTCGAGGAGAAGGTCAACACCCTCGACATGCTCAAGGTCGAAGGGCTGCTGCTCGGGGTCATGCAGGAGCAGTTCAAGTACATCAACCTCTTCGGGGCGCTCCTCGGCTTCGTCATCGGCCTCGCCAACATCTTCTTCTTCATCGTCCTTCGCTGAAGCGACCCTTCCTTCTCAGGGCGCCCACCCGCCCCCCAGCGCCCGGTAGAGATCGACCGTTGCGCCGAGGCGGGCGAGTTGGAGCTGGGCGATCTGGTCCTGGGCCTGGAAGAGGGTGCGCTGGGCGTCGAGGATCGAGAGGAGATCGTCGGCCCCCTCGCGGTAGCGGATCTCGGCCAGGCGCAGCGAGCGCCGGGCCTCCTCCAGCGCGTCGCTCTGCAGCGCCGCCTGTCGGGCGCTTCGCTCGAGGTTGCTCAGCGCCTCTTCGACCTCCCCAAGCGCGACGAGGATGCTGCGCCGGTAGCTCTCCACGAGGGCCTCGCGGCGCGAATCGGCGAGCTCGACCTGCCCGCGCAGGCGTCCCCCGTCGAAGATCGTCTGGAGGACAGAGGCGCTGACGGCGACGGAGGTGGCCGGATTGCCGAGGGCGAGAAGCCCGGTGCCGGTGACGGCCCCCGAGCCGGACAGCCGCAGCGACGGCAGCAGGGCGGCGCGGGCGGCGGCCACGTCGGCGTGGGCGGCGGCGAGCTCGGCCTCGGCGCGCGCCAGATCGGGGCGGCGCGCCAGAAGCTCCGCCGGGAGCCCCGGCGCCAGGGGGACGACGGCGATGTCGGCGATCGCCGCGGTGGGGACGGCGAAGTCGTGAGGCGCCTTGCCGAGCAGGATCGCCAGGGCGTAGAC
>JBJHBH010000028.1:0-37281 GCA_050485365.1 Desulfuromonadales bacterium
GCCGAAGGCGCCGACGGGGAGGCCGCCGCCGATGATCTTGCCGAGGCACACCAGGTCGCCGCGCACCCCGAAGCGCTCCTGAGCCCCGCCGTAGGCGACGCGAAAGCCGGTCATGACCTCGTCGACGATGAGGACGATCCCCTCGGCGTCGCACAGGGCGCGCAGCCCCTCCAGAAAGCCGGGGCGCGGCACCACGCACCCCATGTTGCCGGCGATCGGCTCCAGGATGATGCAGGCGATCTCCCCCTTGTTGGCGGCAGCCAGCGTCTTGACCTCTTCCAGGTCGTTGTAGGTGGCGGTCAGGGTGTGTTTGGCGAAGTCGGCCGGGACGCCGGGGGAGGTCGGCACGCCGAAGGTGGCGGCGCCGCTGCCGGCCTTCACCAGCAGAGAATCGGCGTGGCCGTGGTAGCAGCCGTCGAACTTGAGGATCTTGTCGCGGCCGGTGTAGCCGCGGGCGAGGCGGATGGCGCTCATCGTCGCCTCGGTCCCCGAGGAGACCATGCGCACCATCTCGATGTTGGGGTAGGCCTCGCAGACCATCTGCGCCAGCTCGATCTCCTTGGCCGTCGGCGCGCCGTAGGAGGCGCCGTCGGCGGCGGCGCGGCGGATCGCTTCCACCACCTTGGGGTGGCAGTGCCCGAGGATCATCGGTCCCCAGGAGCCAACGTAGTCGATGTAGCCGTTGCCGTCGGCGTCGAAGATGCGCGACCCTTCGGCGCGGGCGATGAAGAGGGGGTCGCATCCGACCGATTTGAAGGCCCTCACCGGGCTGTTGACGCCGCCGGGGATGACGGACTTGGCCAGTTCAAAAAGCTCAGCGGATTTCCGATGATTCATGATCTCTCCTGGCGAATGGGGGTGAAAAATGAAGCAGTGCCCAAGGGGGGAGGACCCGATGGACACCGGCAGAGTTTTCAACGGCGGAGGTGATGCGCGTCCGGGCGCAGGCGGCGCTCTTGAAGCGTTTGCGCACCAAACCTAAGCAGCGACTCACTAAAGCACAGAGCCCCGGCGATGTCAAGACGGATGGGCCGCCCCGCGGCGCAAGGGGAGCGCGCGCTACCCCCTCTGGAAGGAGATCCGCACATCCTCCCGATGGGCGGGGTCGATCCGCCACAGGGTGCGGGGCAGAAAGTTGAAGGCGCGGGCGACGAAGAGATCGGGGAACTGCTCGCGGCGGATGTTGTAGCGGTTCACCGAGTCGTTGAAGAGCTCGCGCCGGTCGGCGATCTGGTCCTCCAGCGACGTGATGCGGTTTGCGAGCTGGCGAAAGAGGCCGTCGGCCTTGAGCTCGGGGTAGTTCTCGCTCACGGCGAAGAGCGAGCGCAGCGTCTCGGTGAGGAAGTTCTGCGCCGTGAGCTTTTGCTCCTCGGTGCGGGCGGAGGAGACCTGGGAGCGCGCGCGGATGACCGCCTCGAGGGTCTGGCGCTCGTGGTGCATGTACCCCTCGCAGACGCTGACGAGCTTGGGGATCTCGTCGAAGCGCTGCTTGAGCAGAACGTCGATGTTGCTCCAGGCCTTGTCGACGTTGTTTCTCAGCTGTACGAAGCCGTTGTAGAGCATGACGATGTAGGCGCCCAGCGCCGCGACGGTCAGCAAAAAGGCGAAAAGGACGATCCAGCCGGTCATGGTGTGCATCTCCTCAGCAAGGGGTTCACAAGATTCCGAAAGTCCGAAGGACGAGGGCTGCCGAGACGGCCGCCAGAGTGATCCCCCCGCCGATGAGGGGGGGGACGGCCAGACCGTAGCTGCGGGCCAGTCGGGCTTCGCATTCGGTGCCGGCGATGATGAAGGGGGTCGATCCCGACTTGCCGATGACGATGAGATCTTCCTGGCGACTCTGGGCGGCCTCCTCGAGCTTGGCCCGAAGGACCTGCGCCTCCACATCGGCCCGCGCCGCCTCCCACTCGTCGGCGCAGACCCGGCCGTCGCCGTTCAGATCGTATTTGCGCATCGCCTCGGGGTCGCTCTTGAGCGCGCGCAGCGCCTCGGCCGTGCGCTCGCGCAAAGACGGTCCCCGGGGGGCGGGGCGGGCGCTTCCGAGGACGTAGAGCGAGGTTCCCTCGTAGATGAGCTCCTCCACCCATTTTTCGTCCGAGCGCGCGAGGGTCCCTCCGCCCTGCTGCCGGATCCCCGCGCGCACGACGGCGCCGCGCGGATCGATGCGCACCCGCCCGGTGCCGTCGTCCAGGAAAAAGGGGACCGCCCCGCTGGTGAGGGTGCTGGTGAGCTTCCACCCGTTGCGGTGGCGCCGGTAGCGCCGCAGGCGGTACCAGACGCAGGGCATGTGCGTCATCGGCGAGACGAGGGCGTAGCTTCGAAGGGTCCTGCCGTGGACCTCCACCACCCCCATGGCGAGCGAGCGCACCCGGCTGGTGGGGGTGTTCTCGATCAGGCGCTTTTTGTGGAGCATGCGAAAGCCCGACAGAAGCAAAAGCGCCGACAGGACCGCCGGGAGCGCGCCGGTGCGCACGCCGTACTCCACAAAGGCGGAATCGAAGACGAGAAAAGGGACGGCCGTTGTGGCGGCAAAGGCCGCCGAGCTCCAGCACAGCCACGACTTGGCCAGTTCTTCCCCCTCCCCCGGCGGGGGCGGCAGAGGGAGAGGATCGGCAGGGGCGCAGGGCTCGGCCGCGGAAGGCGACATCGCCACCGAGGGTGACATTGCCGCGGCGGGTGTCACGGCAGCGGCGGCCGCACCGGAGACGATTCCCGCAACGGGGAGGGGCACGGCGGGGAGGGGAGACCCCACGGGGGCGATCCCCCGCGCGGGGGTGCGGTGCAGGTCGGCCAACAGCCACCCGAAGCGGGTCAGGGCGGCCAGGTTGCGCCGCAGGGTGTCGCCGTCGTCGCGCTCCTTTTGCGGACGGCACCCCGGCAGGACGGCGGCGCCGAAATCGGTGCTCAGGACGAGCTCTCCGGCGCGCTCGCGAACGATCTGCAGAACGGCGCGAAGGTTTCCGGCGGCGCTGTAGGTTGCCTTGTCGCCGAGCCCCCGCGGGTCGAACCGCCCCGGGAAGAGGCGAACCCCCTGCTCGATCTCCCCTGTGGGCGCAAGGCGGTAGAGATCGAGGACGGGCGAGGCGTGAAGGATCGCCTCCTCGAGCTCGTCGCGGGCGATGTGCGCCATGCGGCCGGCGCCGAGATAGGCGTTTTGCCGAAGAAGGCGGGCGAGGTTTTTCTCGACCACCTCTCCCGAGAGGTCGGCCAGGACGGCGAGGACCGATGCGCCGCGGGGAAAGGCGACCCGCGATTGGGCGCAGACGAAGGTGAGGGTGTCGCCGCCGAGCTCGATGGCCGCCACGCGCTCGGGGGCGAAGCGGGGGGGCGTCGGCTGGAGGATGCGGTAGGGGAAGCGGTGCTCGCCAAGGGGGGCGCTCTCCCGCTCCAGAGCGGCCCGGGGGCCGCGGGCCAAAAGGGCGGGGCCCGCGCCGATGAGGCGCTGACGGGCGGTGTAGGGGTCGAGCCCCAGCCCCCCCAGCAAAGGGGCGATCGCCTCCACGCGCGCCTCGGCCCGCGGCGCCGGATCGACGATCAGCCAGAATGTGTCGGAATTCTTTCCCATCGGCCCTTCTCCCGGAGCGCGTCCGTCGGTGCCCGAGTCATGCAAATTCGGGGCCGTTCGGGCTTCGCGGGGGGAACGCTATTCCATCCCCGCCTCGAAGTTGAAGGGTGAAGTCCCCGGCGCCTCCCTCCCCTGACGCAACGCGTCGAGAACCGCCTTGCCGCGGGGGGAGAAGGGACCGAGGTGGCCGAGCTCCAGGACGAAGCGCGAGCACCCGAGCTGGCGCAGCTCGCCCAGGCGCCCCAGCAGCGAAAAATCCGTCTCCGAGGTGAGGACGCTTTGCCCCGCGCGCACCTGCACCCGGTACGTCTCGCCGCGATCCGACAGCAGCGGGGTGTCCGATCGCACCCCTTTGATGGGGATGCGCGAGGTGATCAGGGGGACCGAGGCGTAGACGGTCAGCGCCGTCTCGATGCCGGCATCGCGCCGCAGCAGCTCGCGCAGGTTCTCGCGGTCGTCCTCCAGGTAGAGTGTCGCCTCGGCGGCACCGAGGTCGCGCCACCCGGCGAGGGCCTGGCTGTTCAGTGAAAAGAGGCGCCACCCGGCGCTCAGCGCCAGAGCCTCCTCGACGCCGTCGAAGAGGGGGAAGTGCCCCAGATTGTTCAAGCGGAAGGCGCGGTGGCCCTTTTGCGTCAGCAGGCGCACCCCCTGGCGGCACTGCTCCCACTCGCGCTCCATCAAAATGAAGGGGATTTCCCAGACGATGCGCTCCGGGTCGAACTGACGCCGTGCGGAACGCAGCGCCCCCTGCACGTTGGCGGGGGTGAGGGGGACCAGCAGACGGTCGACCCCCGGATCCCCCAGCAGGTTCGCGTCGCGCAGCGCCTCGACGCCGACCGTCACCACGGAGCGACCCGGCGCGCGCGGCGCTCCGGCCGGAAGGAGGGAGGCGAGGGCGGCGCCGAGGCGGGCGCGCTTTTTCGCCTCCGCCTCGCGCACCGATTCGCGCTGCGCCTCGGCGTAGAAGTCGCGCCGGATCGCCTTGAGGCGGCTCGGCGGGATGACGACGGGGGGCAGCGGCGCGCTCTGCAGCTCCTCCAGAAAGAAGGGGGCGGCGCCGCACTGGGCGAAGACCCCCTCCAGCGTCTCGTTGGACAGGGGGCGTTCCTCGGCGGGGAAAGTCTCCACCGGATAGGTGCGCTCCAGGGTGAAGGCGCCGAAGCTCCCCCGCACGGTGAGGGCTCCCTGCTCCAGGCGCACGAAGAGGCGAAGGGGGGCTGAAGGGGGAGCCGCCCCGTCCAGGCGTCTGCGGCAGGCCGCATCGCTCAGGGTGAAGGCCTGATCGGAGGAGACCTTGAAGACGGCGTCCCCGCGGCGAAAGGTCCCCTTGAAGGGGGAGGGGACCGTCACTGTCGTGCCGCTCTGGGCGCTCATCCCCTTTTTCCCCCGCACCAAGAGCTCCTTGACGGTGAAGGCGGTGCCGGCTCTGTCGCTTTTGGGCTGAACGCGCAGGCGGTCGCCGACGTGCAGGCGGTCGCGGCATTTGAAGGTGATGGCGCCGTTCTTCTCGGCGTCGACCTCGCCGAGAAAGCGTCCCGTCGCCCCCTTGACCGAGGGGACGGCGATGTCGGTGGGGACGCCGCCGGGGAGAAAGCCGCGGGTCGGCAATCGGCCGAAGGAGCCTTTGAGCTTCTCCTTGGCGGCGCGAACCGCTTCGGGGCGCCGCTGCGCCGGGGCGTCGAGGACGCTGCGGTAGGCCGACACTACGCTTGAGACGTACTCGGCGCTCTTCATCCGCCCCTCGATCTTGAAGCTGATGACCCCGGCGGCGGCGAGCTCGGGCAGAAGGTCGATGGCCGACAGGTCGTTGGTCGAAAAGTAGTACCCCTGCTGTCCTCGGTAGCTGTAGCGGCGCCGGCACGGCTGGGCGCAGCGGCCGCGGTTGCCGCTCATCCCGCCAAGCCAGGAGGAGAAGTAGCATTGCCCCGAATAGCAGAAGCACAGCGCGCCGTGGATGAAGTGCTCCAGCTCCAGAGTGGTTTGCGCGCGGATGGCGGCGATCTCGGCCAACGAGAGCTCGCGGGCCAGGACGGCGCGCTCGAACCCCATGCGCTCGAGCATCTTTACCCCGGCGGCGTTGTGAACCGTCATCTGGGTGCTGGCGTGCAGAGGGAGGTCGGGAAAGTGTTCGCGCACCAGGCGCCACACCGCCAGATCCTGCACGATGACGGCGTCGGTTCCTATCGCCTCCAGCGCGGCGAGGGTCTCGGCGAGGGCGGGGAGCTCCTTCTCCTTTACCAGGGTGTTCAGGGTGACGTAGAGCTTTCGGCCGAGACCGTGGGCGTAGCCGAGCATCTTCTCCACCTCGACGAGGGAGAAGTTCTTCGCCTTGGCGCGGGCGGAGAAGTCTTTGAGACCGCAGTACACGGCGTCGGCCCCCCCTTCCATGGCGGCGAAGAAGGCTTCGAGGCTTCCGGCGGGGGAGAGGAGCTCGGGGCGGGGCGCTTTTTTCGGGTCGAGCATGAAGAACCTAGAGAGGGGTCGAGAAAAAGAGGAGCGGGGCGCACGGAACGCTCAGCCCAGAAGGCCGCGGTCGGCGAAGCTGACGTAGGCACCGCGGCCGATGATGATGTGGTCGAGGACGCGCACCCCCATGAGGTCTCCGGCCTGGCGAAGCCGGGTGGTGATCTCCAGGTCTTCGCGGCTCGGCGTGGGGTCGCCCGAGGGGTGATTGTGGACGAAGAGGACGGCCGCCGCCGAGTCGCGCACCACCGGCGCGAAGACCTCGCGGGGGTGGACGATGCTGGCGGTCAGACTTCCCTCCGAGACCTGCACCTCGCGGATGATGCGGTTCTTGCTGTCGAGCAGCAGGGTGAGAAAGACCTCCTTGCGCCGGTCGGCGAGCCGCTCGTTGTAGTGCCGAAAAACCTCGGCAGACGAGGTGAAGCGGTCTCCGGGGCGAAGGGCGTCGCCGGCGAAGCGGCGCGCGATCTCCGCAACGGCCAGAATCTCGGCCGCCTTGGCCGGCCCGATCCCCCGGGTGCGGCACAGCTCGGCGACGGTCGCCCGCCCCATCTCGCGCAGCGAACCGAAGTGCGACAGCAGAGTGCGCGCGATATCCATGGCGCTCATCCCCCCGGCACCCTCGCCGGTGCGCAGCACCAGGGCGAGAAGCTCGGCGTCGCTGAGCGCCTCGGCGCCGCGCGCCAGAAGCTTCTCACGCGGACGCTCGTCGTGGGGCCAGTCCTTGATCCGTCGCATATTCTCCCCCCCCCTGTAGAACCGTTGACGAAGATTAAAATATAGCATGCGCGGGGTCGCGCCCGGCAACAAAAAAAGGACCGGCCATTTCGGCCGGTCCTTCGGTGTCTATGGTCCGGCGGTGCCGGAAATCAGGGGGAGGTCCGTCTCTGCTTCAGGGGATCTCCCCAGAAGGGGCTGAGAACGTCGCGGTCGCGCTCGGTGAGCTGCGCGCCGCGCTCGACCATGCGTTCCTGAATCTCCCACATGTCGCGCTTCTCATCGATGGCTTTCTCGATGCGCTCCTGCGTGTGACAGATCGTGCAACGCAGATCGAGGACCCTGCGCAGCTCTTCATGGTCGTGAAAGGGGGCGCCGACATGAATCTGCGGGGCGGCCGTCTGCTGTGCGGCGGCGGGGAGCGCGGCCGCGGCGACCAAGACCAGGGGGAGGAGCAGCGTCTTCACCATGGCGGTCACTCGCGCACGTAGATGTCGATGTCGGTTTCGTGCACCATCGCCATCAGATGCGCGTACTCGGACTCGATGAGCTCGTAGTGGTGGCGGGTCTCCTTGGCCATCTTCTCGAAGATGCTGCGAACGGCCGGATCGAGGATGTTGGAGGCGGTCATGGTGAGGTTCTTGGCCAGATCCTCCTCCTCGCGAAGGGCGATCTCCATCGCCTTGCGCTCGTGGACGTTCTCGTCCAGCGCCTTCTCCAGGTCCTTGAGCATCGCCGTTTCGGCTTTGGGGGGGCGCGCCATGAACTCCTCGAAGGTGCCGAGATCGTCCCCCTTGTACAGGGGGAAGAAGTGGCCGGCGTGCTCCTCCTCTTCTTTGGCGAGCAGCTCGAAGACCTTTTTGCCGCGCGGGTTCTTGGTGATTTCGGCCGCCCGCAGATAAAAGTCGCGCACGTCCTTCTCGGTCTGAATGGCCAGCTTGAGCGCTTCTTGCATCTTGTATTCCTGTGGCATAGTCATCTCCTCCCCTTTGGGTGAATGGCATTGATGAGCCGCATACCGCACCAGGCGGATATCGTATCGGATCGAGGTACAAAAAAGTATTCCCGATGGGGTTGACCTTGTCAAACGCATTTCGTAACGGGGTTTTAGAATTCGGAGCGTCGATGGCGATGGGCATCGACGGGATGGCGGGGTGCGGACGGGAACGCCCAAGGGGGCGTCGTCGGGCGGCGGTCAGTCGGCGTGGGTGTCAAGGATCCACTGCTCGATGCGCTGGGCCGTCTCCTCGGGCAGATCGAGGAACTTCAGGCCCATTCCGGGCTCGTACGGGGATTTGCGAGAAAATTCCCGCTTCCAGACGACCTCGCAGGTGCAGCGCAAAGGGAGGTTCAACGGCGCGGGGAGATCCATCTCGAGCTCGAAGCGGCTCCCCGCATCGCGGGGGTTGGTGGTGGCGATGAAGATGCCGCCGCGGCTGAGGTTTTTGGCGTAGCCGAAGAAGATTCTCCCCCCCGGATCCATGCGTACCTTGGTGACCAGCAGGGGGGCGCGCAGTCTCTTGCGAAGGTCGGGCTTGGCAGCGCTGTCGTGACTTTCGGGGCTTTTATCCATCGCTTACCTCTTTGAGCAAATCGGTGGGCTCATCGTACACCAAGTGGTTTCGGTAGGCAAACGTCTTACGCCCCCTGTGCGCGCCGCAGGCTCTGCAGGATCGCCTCCTCATCGTCTGGGGAGACGCGGAGTCCCGCCCGCTCGAGAAGGGGGGGCAGCGCCCGGTGCCAGGGAGATCGGGGGAATGAGCCGTCGCTGAGATGATGGATCAGGCGAAGCGTCTTCAGCGCATCGAACCACTCGTGAAACGCGTGCCGCAGGCGATGTTCGCGGTGGGTGCGGCGCAGGCGCTCCCAGATGTGCGGGAAGTTCTCTTTAGCCAAAAAGTCGACGATCTCGGGGCGCAGCCGCCGGGCCGCATCGAGAGGGTCCGGCTCCGGCGCGCCGAGCCATTCGCCCAGAAGGGTGAAGATGCCGGGATGATAGAAGGCGATCTCCTCTCCCGCCAGTTGCCGGGCGATGCTCGGGCCGGTGCCGAAGGGGGTGCGGGCGGACGCGCGGGCCGAGGGGCGAACGATCGTTCCGCGAAGCGTATCGACGCCGCATGTTTTGGCCATCTGCTGTAAAAAGTAGAAGTCCTCCCCGGCTCTGCGCCGGTTCATCCCCCCGGCACGCACATAGGCGTCCGCGCGGCAGACGATGGTGCTTCCGACGGTGTGGTAGGCGTAAGGGGAGCGGGCGAGCGAGAGCCCCAGGACGTAGGCGCGAAGATAGAGCTCGTAGCGCACCACGGCCCGATGATGCGCCGCCGTCTCGCCGCTTTGATGGGCGAAGGGGACGACGGCGGCGCCGCGGGAGGCGCCGCGAAAGTGACGCAGTACGGCGCCGAGATATCCGGGCTCGACCAGGGTGTCGGCGTCGAGAAAGGCGAGCGGCGCAGGGTCCGAACCCCACTTCAGACACTCCAGCGCCAGGTCGCATCCGATCTTGCGCGCCGCCCCCACCCCTTCGCCGACGGGAAGCTCGGCGCCTTCGGAGCAGGCGTCCACCCAGGCGAGGGGGAGAGCGTCGAGACGCCAGAGGCGCCTCAGGGTGCGCCGGTTGTTTTCGCGATCGTGCGCCGGGGCGTCGGCGCGGTTGTTGACCACGACGATGACCAGGAAGCGCTCGCGTATCGGCGCCTCGCAGGCGGCCAGCGACGCGAGGGTGTCGAAGAGGTGATCCTCCTCGGCCAGCGCCGGGATGACGACCGCGCCATCAAAGCCGCGCCGCGTGCACCCCTCTAGGCGCCAGGGACCCTGCAGGGTGCGGCTGTTCAGATAGCGCTGGACGAATGGGGGGAGCAAGAGCCTTCAATCCTCTTCGTCGAGGGTGTCGGCGCGCAGCTGCGCCGAGTACAAGGCTCCGCAGTCCTGGCAGCGGGGACGGTCCTGCTTCAGGGAGAGATAGATCCACGGAATGACCCAGATGCCGAGGGTCGCAAGGGTGAGGAGAAAGTGAAGAAGATGGTTGGGGGGCTTCTGGATATGAGGCGTTTCGCTTTCGCAATGGCGGCACCACAGCGTTTCGTGAGTCTGCTGCATTCAGGTTCCTCGGCCGTTTGAGTAAGAAGGCGGCCTGCAGGGGCCGCCGCTGCGCCGGGAGACTCTCGCTCCCGACCTGCTTCCATCTTATGGGTTTCTCATGGCAAGTCAATATTCATGCACCCGTTTCCTGCGCCGCGACGATTGAAAAGAGACCGGCAGCGGGTAAACTGATTGTTCATGAGTGGTGGTTCGATAGCCACCCGCCTGCCGCAAGACGCGCGAAGCCCCCCTTGTTTCATCGAGCCGACGACGCACCGACGCGGCTGCCGGGACGCAACCGGTCGTTGCGCGCAGCTATTTTTCAGTCTCAGAGAGGAAGATCGATGGATATTCTGGTCAGGAAAGGCGATCCGCTCAAGCACAAGACCGCGTGCATCGTCGTCGGCGTCGCCGAAGGAAAGTTTTCCGCACCGACGATCAAGGCGATCGACGAGGCCCTCGGCGGCGTGGTGGGCAAGGCGCAGCGCGACGGGGAGTTTCAGGGCAAGCAAAAGGAGATTTTGCTGCTGCACACCGGGCGGCGTCTCGCTGCCGAGCGGGTATTGCTCGTCGGGCTCGGAAAGGAGCGGGGGAACGGTGCGGAGCGGCTGCGCCAGGCGGTGGGCACGGCGGTGTCGCATCTGCAGGGGAAAAAAGTCAGGAGCTTCGCCGTCGATATCGCATCGCTGCTGCTCAAGGGGGTAGCGCTGCGCGAGGTTGCGCAGGCCTGCGCCGAAGGGGCGACCCTCGGTGCCTACCGGTTCGATCGCTACCGCAGTGAAAACGGCGCGGAGAAGCCTGCAGAGCTCGGCCAGATCGCCCTACTGCTCGAAAAACAGAGCCAGGTGCGCGAAGCCGAGGAAGGGGTCGGCACCGCCCAGGCGATCTGCCGCGGCGTCCTTCTCGCCCGCGATCTCGTCAATGAGCCGGGCAACGTCAAATCCCCCGAATTTCTGGCGCAGCGGGCGCGGGAGATCGCCGAGGAGACAGGCATCTCCTGCACCGTTCTGGGGAAATCGGAACTGGAGGCCGAAGGGTTCGGCGCGATGCTCGGCGTGGCGCAGGGGAGCGTGCGCGAGCCGCGGCTGATCGTGCTGGAATATCGCGCGGGTGGGGGGAGCGCGCCGGTGGCCCTGATCGGCAAGGGGGTCGTCTTCGACGCCGGGGGGATCTCGCTCAAACCGGCCGAGAAGATGGAGGAGATGAAAATGGATATGGCCGGGGCCGCCGCCGTCCTCGGAACCATTCTCTCCGCCGCCCTTCTGAAGCTGCCGGTGAATCTGGTCGGCATCGTTCCGGCGGTGGAAAACCTCCCGTCGGGGAGCGCCATCCGGCCCGGAGACGTGCTGACGTCCCTTTCGGGAAAGACGATCGAGGTGATCAATACCGATGCCGAAGGGCGGCTGATCCTCGCCGACGCGCTGACGTACGCCAAGCGTTACGAGCCGCGCCTGGTCATCGATCTGGCGACGCTGACCGGCGCCTGCGTCATCGCGCTGGGGAACAATGCGACGGCGGTGCTGGGCAACCACGACGGGCTGATCCGCCAGCTCATCCGCGCCGGCGAACGCTGCGGCGAGCGCCTCTGGCAGCTTCCGCTTTGGGAGGAGTACGCAACGCAGATCAAGAGCGACATCGCCGACGTGAAGAACACCGGAGGTCGTCCGGCCGGCACCATCACCGCGGCGGCCTTTCTGCAGAAGTTCGCCTCGGGTTTCACCTGGGCGCATCTCGACATTGCCGGAACCGCGTGGGAAGACAAGGGGCGCCCTTATACTCCCAAAGGGGGGACCGGGGTGGGGGTTCGTCTGTTGATCGACTATCTTCAGGCGAAATGAGAAATTGGAGGATGTTTTTTAGTTATTTCTAACAAAACTCTTGATTTTTCTCCCGAAGCCACTATAAAAATAAGAAGAGGCTAAGGGTGCCCGAGATCCCGGGGCAGGAATGGCAAGGAATTCAGACAGGAGCACAAGAAGATGAAAAAAGGTATGGTGAAATGGTTCAATGATGCCAAAGGTTTCGGATTTATCGAACAGGAGGGTGGCCCGGACGTCTTCGTCCACTTCTCGGCCATCGCCATGGACGGGTTCAAGACCCTGGCGGAAGGTGAAATGGTCGCATTCGACATCATTCAGGGGCCCAAAGGACCGCAGGCCCAGAATGTTGTCCGCGGATAGTTTTCGGCTGCGGCTCCCCAAGCGAAAAAAGGCCCTGCATTGCAGGGCCTTTTTTTGTCATTCTTCTCAGGTGCCCTGCCCGCCTTCCCAGCGCAGGGCAAAGCGCTCCTGCGCCTCGGGGGGCGCGGCTTCGAGGGCTTGAGCGAGCAGAAGGTCGCGCCCGTAGATGTCGTGGCGCACATGCAGGGTGCCCGCTTCGTCGACCCAGGCCGTCCAGTACAGCAGATGGATCGGCACCGGAGCCGCAAAGCGCACGGTCTGCTCCGAGCGGTTCTGCAGCGCCCGATCGAGCGCCTCGCGGCTCCCCATGGGCGTTCCGGCCAGCAGCCTCTCGGCCAGATCGAGGGGGCGCTCCAGCCGGATGCAGCCGGAGCTGAAGGTGGGGCTCTCCTTGGCGAAGAGGTCCCGCGCCGGCGTGTCGTGCAGATAGACGTCGTGCGGGTTGGGAAACATGAACTTGATCTGCCCCAGGGCGTTCATCGGCCCCGGCTCCTGCCGGAAGCGGTAGGGGAAGCGCTTGGCGTGATAGCGCCCCCACTCGACGGTCGTCGGGTCGATCTCCCTCTCCCTTTCGCCCCACCCCTGAAGGACCCTGAAGTTCATCCGCGAGAGGTATTCGGGGTCTTTTTGCACCTGCGGAAGGATATCCTTCGCTGCGATGGAATCGGGGACCTGCCAAGACGGGTTGAGGACGAGGTAGCGCATGCGGTCGCTGAAGACCGGCGTGCGCCGGTAGGGGCGGCCGACGACGACCCGCATCTCCAGGGTCGTCTCGCCGGCTTCAACCAGCTTGAGGTTGAAATCGGCGATGTTCACCAGAACGTAGCGCTCGCCCAGGTGGCGCGGCAGCCAGCGCCAGCGCTCCAGGTTCACCTCGATCTGGCGCACGCGCTCCTCGGCCGTGATGTTGAGCGAGCTCAGGGTGTTGGGCCCTACGATGCCGTCGACGATGTGCCCGTGGCGACGCTGGACGCGGCGCACCGCGGCATCGAGCTCCTCGTCGAAAAGGGGGCTGCCGTTGTCCAGCGCCAGATCTGCGGTGCGGTTCAGGCGCGTGCGCAGCAGCGCGACCCGCTCTCCGCGGTCTCCCTTGCGCAGAAGGGGACCGTCGGGAACCTCGGGCCACCCCCCGTCGGCGGCGATCTGGCGGTAGCGCGCCAGGGCGCTGCGCAGGCCGGCGTATTCGTCGCGGTACGGCAGAAGCCCGCGCAGCTCCGAGGCGATCGAGCCGGTCTCCAGGGCCTTCACGAGCGTTCCGACCGGATCGGCATCGCGGCGCTTGGCCCTCCATTCGGCATCGATGGTGACGGGGTT
Organism: Desulfuromonadales bacterium; assembly: GCA_050485365.1. Classification (GTDB taxonomy): domain Bacteria; phylum Desulfobacterota; class Desulfuromonadia; order Desulfuromonadales; family JACZKF01; genus JARFUG01. The sequence continues at coordinate 13,318 of JBJHBH010000028.1, forward strand.
GATGCGTCCGTTGAGGAAATGGGAGGACAGAATGAGAAAGGCGTCGGTCAGCAGCAGGTCGAGCTCTGCCAGCACCGTATCGGACGGCCCCCGGCGCGAGGAGCGTTCGGCTTGGTCGAGGAGCGCTTCGATGGCGCGGCTGTGATAGTGCGCGGGGACGAGCCCCTCGGCGCCGACGTCGCAGATCAGCTCGGCCAACTCACGGGCGTGTTGGCTGATCCTTCCCTCTTCGCTCCAGGCCGGCAGGTAGAGGCGGCGCAGGTAGAACTCGGGCAGGGACGTTTCGGCCATGATCGCCTCTCCCTGCACGATCATGCGGGCGGGAATTCCGGCCCCCTCGATGCGGACCCTGAGGAGCTCACCGATGCGTTCGTCGGCTTCGGAGCGCTTGGCGAGGGCGTCGACGGGCCAGAGCAGAAGGGGCAAAAGGAGAACGGCCAGAAGGGCAATGGGTCGATATGTCGAAGAATTCGTCGTCATTTTATGCTCCCGGAAAAATCACCAGGTGCGGAATGTCCCCGAATCCAGGTGAAGGAACTCGGAGCCGGGGTAGTAGCCGACTCCGCCGAAGCGCAGATCGAGGGCGATGCTGCGCAGCGTCTTCAAGGGGGTTGCGGGGATGCGAAAATCGATGGCGCGCCCCTGCAGGTGAAGGCTGTTGTCGGCGACCCTCCTGCCCTGGCGCCGCAACTGCTCGTTGTAGGCCGGGGAGCGGAAAGCCGAGACGATATGGATCTCTTTGCCTGCGCCCAGTCGGCGATCGACGTGGGCGAGAAATTCGATGGTGCGCAGATCGATCTGCCGAACCTCGTCGGTATGATGACAGCGCAGCAGGCGGTTCATGGCGTCGATGGCGTCGAGGTCGTACTCTCCGCGGGCATCCCGGTAAGTGACCGAGAGGCGCTCGCCCGTATGCGTATGATAGAGGTTCAGGTGCCCCGGCGTCAGAGTTGGCTCGCGAAGCGCCCCCCACGAGGGGGTTGCGGCAAGAGCGAGGGTCGACAGCAGCGAGGTGCGTAAAAAAGTGCGTCGGTTGAACAGGCGCGGCAAAGGGTCCTCCCGGAGCAGATCAAAATGCAGATCGAAGCAGAATGAATACTTGAAATTTACCAGCAGATTCAAGCGTGTGTCAATCGTTCATCCCCCCGAGGAACGATACCAAAAGGCGGAAAAGATCCCCCACAAAAAGCCGAGCAGGACGATGAGGACGGGGGTGAGGACCCCGTATTCGAATCCGAGATACCCTTTTCCTATGCGGGGATAAAAGACGAGGAGGATCGCCGCCGTCGGCGCGAGGGAAAACAGTGCCCCTCTGCCGACGGGGGCGCTCTTCCACAGGGGGAGCAGGAAGAGGAACCCCCAGATCCCACCCCAGGCCAGCAGGCGGTAGAGCCCCGCGGTCGAGAGGTCGGCCCGAAGGGCGATGTCGACAGAGCTCAAAACGCCCGCCCGTCCCAGCAGCCAGAGGATTGCGAGGGCGACGAGGGCGCCGGATGCGCCACCCGCGTAGGCGGCGCTCAGTTTTCGCAGGATCATCGATTCTCCTTTCGTTCAAGGCCGCGAAACGCCCAGCGATCGGTCTTGTGGCGGAGGTGCCGGGGCGATTCGTTGGTCTGGATGCGCGCACGCCCTGCGCTTCGTCGGCGGTGCGGGCTGCGCCTCGAACCGCTTTGCAAGTCACATGCCTTAAGGGCGCCCCGCCTTTGGGCCGGCGGAGAATTGCGTTCCCTTCGTCCCCCCTCCTGGTTTAAAATGCCGCGCCATGAGCACTCTCGCCCTTTCGCTGATCCTCTTTTCCGCCCTGATGCACGTCCTGTGGAACCTGCTGGTCAAGCGCAGCGTCGACAAGACGGTCTTCATCTGGTGGATGTTTCTCTCCTCGGGGCTTTTGCTCAACATCGCCCTCGTCTTCTCTCCCGAACCGTTTCCTCCCCCTTCGGCCTTCGTCCTGATGCTCGGCGCGGCCGGCGGGGCCTGCTTCGTCTTCTATCATCTTTTCAACGGCCGGGCCTACAGAAGCGGCGACCTCTCCCTGACCTACCCCCTGGCGCAGACCTCGATGCTCTACGTTCCGCTGTGGGGGGTCGCCATCCTTGGAGAGACCCTCTCGCTGCCCGGCGTCGGGGGAATTGCCCTCATCCTCATCGGCGCCTACTGCGTGCAGCTTCGGCGCCTGTCGGCCGACGAGATCCTGCGCCCTTTCCGCAATCTCGCAGACCCATCGGTGCAGGCCGCCCTGGCGGCCGGGTTCATCTACTCGGTCGGGGCGGTGATCGACAAGATGGGGGTCACGGTCTATCCACCCTTTCACTTCACCTATCTGCTCGTCATGTCGATGATGTTTCTCATGACGCTCAACCTGATGCGCCCCCGATACCGGGGGCGAATCATGGAGGAGTGGCGTCGCAGCCGGACCCTCGTGCTCGTCGCCGGGCCGGTGATGATGGGGTCGTTTCTCACTTTTCGCTACGGGCTGCAGCTCGCCCCGCTGAGCTACGCCGTGCCGGCGCGCCAGGTCAGCCTCCTCATCGGCGTGCTGATCGGCGTCTTCTTTTTGGGCGAGACGTGCGGCCGCATCCGCTTCACCGCCGCCATGCTCATCCTTTTCGGCGTCTTCTTTTTGCGGATGGGGTAGAATGCAGGAGCCAGGAGCCAGGACGACGAGGTCGGGATTCGCTGGAACATGCCAACTCCCAATTAGCAAAGGACCACATGAAAAATCTGGCCAATTTCTTCTTCGAGGTCGGGATGCTCAAGCGCACCCCCCGCACCGGCTTTCAGTTTCTCGGCTCGGGGGCCGAGTCGGTGGCGGAGCACTCCTTCCGTACCGCGATCATCGGTTATGCCCTGGCGCGCCTCGACGGCGAGGCCGACGTGGGGCGCGTGCTGGAGCTGTGTCTCTTTCACGATGTCCCCGAGGCGCGCACCGGCGACCTGAACTACGTGAACAAAAAGTACGTGAAGGTCGACGAGGAGAAGGCAGTCGCCGATCTGGCCGCTTCCCTCCCCTTCGGCGAGGCGTACCGCGGCGCCTTGGCCGAGTTCGCCGCCGGACAGAGCCGAGAGGCCCTTCTGGCTCACGACGCTGATCAGCTCGAGATGATCCTCGCCCTCAAGGAATACAAGGATCTGGGCAACCGCTACGCCGACGAGTGGTATCCGTTCTCGGTGCGGCGCCTGAAAACCGACGCGGCCCGCGAGCTCGCCGAGACGATCTGGCGCACCGACTCGACGCGGTGGTGGTTCGACGGCGATCCCGAGTGGTGGGTTGCGGGGAAAAAGCAAAGTGATGAGGGGTGAGAGGGCGGAGTCGGCGCAGTTGTCCCTTGACGCCACCCGGCACAGGTGTTAAAAAACTCTCTTTGTCCGGCATCGTCCGGCTTCATCCTGCGGCAGCGTTCACGGATCACATCCCATGCTCGATATCAAATTCCTCAGGGATCACTTCGAAGAAGCCCAGCGCCGTCTGGCCACCCGCGGCGCATCGATCGACCTGGCTCCTTTCGGCGAGCTCGACCGCGCCCGGCGCGACCTTCTGGGCGAATCCGAGGCGCTGAAGGCCGAAAAGAACCGGGTCTCGGCCCTCATCGGAAAGACCAAGGACAAGAGCGCCGTTCAGGGCGAGATCGCCCGGATGAAGGAGGTGTCGGCCCGCATCAAGGAGCTCGACGACACCCTGAAGGGGGTCGAGGAAAAGCTGCAGGGGATGCTCTATCTCGTCCCCAACATCCCCCATGAAGAGTGCCCGGTGGGCGCTTCGGAAGAGGAGAACCGCGAGGTGCGCTCCTGGGGGACGCCCCCGTCCTTCTCCTTCGATCCGAAGCCCCATTGGGAGATCGGCGAGGCGCTCGGCATCCTCGACTTCGAGCGCGCCGGAAAGATCACCGGAGCGCGCTTCTCCCTCCTCAAAGGGGCCGGCGCGCGCCTCGAGCGAGCCCTCATCAGCTTCATGCTCGACCTTCACATTGAAGAGCACAAATACATTGAAATCCTTCCGCCCTTTATGGTAAACAGAGACTCCATGACGGGGACCGGGCAGCTCCCCAAGTTCGAGGACGATCTTTTCCATACCGAGGGGCCGGATTACTTTCTCATCCCCACCGCCGAAGTCCCCGTGACCAACATCCACAGGGACGAGATCCTCGCCGGCGGCGAACTGCCGCTGTGCTACACCGCCTACACCCCCTGCTTTCGCAGGGAGGCGGGCTCCTACGGCAAGGACACCCGGGGGCTGATCCGGCAACACCAGTTCAACAAGGTCGAGCTCGTCAAGTTCGTGCGCCCCGAAGACTCCGACGCCGAGCTCGAAAAGCTTCTCGGCCACGCCGAAGAGGTTCTTCGCCGCCTGGGGCTCCCCTATCGCGTCGTCGATCTGTGCACCGGCGACATCGGGTTCTCCGCCGCCCGCACCTTCGACATCGAAGTCTGGCTCCCGGCGCAGGGGACGTATCGGGAGATCTCCTCCTGTTCCAACTTCCGGGACTTTCAGGCCCGGCGCGCCTCCATCCGGTTTCGCCGCGAGGAAGGGGCGCGCCCCGAGTACGTCCACACCCTCAACGGCTCAGGCCTTGCGGTGGGGCGCACCCTGGTGGCGATCCTGGAAAATTACCAGCGCGAAGACGGCTCGGTCCTCATCCCTGAGCCGCTGCGCCCCTACATGGGAGGAGCCGAGACGATCGGCCCTTGACGGATCAGCCGGAGGAGTGGCCGAGTGGTTTAAGGCGGCGGTCTTGAAAACCGTTGAGCGAAAGCTCCGTGGGTTCGAATCCTACCTCCTCCGCCAAAATTTAAGTAGATGCCTCCGGTAGGATCGAAGGATCCCCGGAGTGAGAAGTGAGAAAGCCAAATACGGAGAGGTGGCCGAGTCGGCTGAAGGCGCTCGCCTGCTAAGCGAGTGTACGGGGTAAACCCGTACCGAGGGTTCGAATCCCTCCCTCTCCGCCATTTTTCACTTCGCGCCCGTCAAAAAACAGGTTGACAGCGCGGAAGAAATAAGGCATAAAGTCTGTCTTTACACTGCGCCGCTAGCTCAGCTGGATAGAGCGTCTGACTACGGATCAGAAGGCCGGGAGTTCGAATCTCTCGCGGCGCGCCACTTTAAAGCAAAGGCCTCAACGCCCAGGTGTTGGGGCCTTTCCATGTGTCAGGCTCAAAAACTTCCCCTTGTCATTCACAGGTTGTCGTGGTAGAAAACAGGGTCTGCCAAGGGGCATCGTCTTTTTGAGTTTCAGCCGTGAGCTCTGAAGAAGAACAGGACAGGGTCTTCATGCTCGAAGCCCTGGCCGAAGCCGAAGCCGCCGCCCTCATCGGCGAAGTCCCCATCGGCGCCGTCCTTGTCCAGGACGGCCGGATCATCGGCCGGGGGCACAACCTGCGAGAGACGAGCAACGACCCGACCACGCACGCCGAGATGATCGCGATCCGCGAGGCGGCAACTCACACCGGCTCATGGCGCTTGCTCGACTCCACCCTCTATGTGACGTTAGAGCCGTGCGTCATGTGCATGGGGGCCATGATCCTGGCACGCATTCCGCGGCTTGTTTACGCCTGCCGCGACCCCCGGGCCGGAGCCGTCGGCTCCATTTACGACTTTTCCCGGGACGACAGGTTCAATCATCGCGTCCAGGTGACCGAAGGCGTTCTGGGAGAGCACTGCAGCGAAATGCTGAGCGCTTTTTTCCGCAACCTTCGGGAGAATAAAAGAAAAAACCGAACGAAATCATGAGTTCGGAGGGGTGTCCGAGAGGTCGAAGGTGACAGACTCGAAATCTGTTGTACCGCAAGGTACCGTGGGTTCGAATCCCACCCCCTCCGCCAGAAAAGACAAGGGCTTAGCCGGAAATGGCTAGGCCCTTTGTCTTTTGAGTGGGAAAGGCAAGCAACTGGTCCAATAGCGAGGAATTGATGCTCCTAGCCGGTTTCACCCAGATAGCTCTTTGCCTCGGCTACACCGGGACGCTGAGAGCCTCCGGCGACCTCAATCAGCATCTCATATTGTGACCTGGCGCTTTCCTCGTCGCCGGCGGCTTTGGCTGCGCGGGCGGCGCCTAGGATGGTGTTGTAGCGCTTCGGCCAGATCCGCTCCGATTTCTGATACGCTTCGAGAGCCTCAGCGGGGCGATCAAGATCCATGTAAAGGTCGCCCAAGGCCTCGCGCGGCGGCAGGAGAGCCCCGGGGGTTACCGGGTGCTTCTCAACGGTCTCTTCGAGTTCCCCCGCCTTGCGAATGAGGCTGACCGCTTCGTCCGGATCATTCTGCGCCCGGGCAATCCAGCCGGCCAGGATCAGCCGGTCGATTTCTATATACGTGGCAAAGTGCTGATCTCCGGCCGCCTGTGCGCTGTCGCGCAGCTCCGAGAGCCTTTCTTCGGCCTCACGGGCGCCGCCCAGATCTCCCGTATGAATGCTCCCGAGCCCCCTTGCGAGCCAGGTCATCCCCTCGGCCCACATCGCTTGATCCCAAGGGAGATAGTCGGGTAGGCGCGGCTCCAACTCTGCCGCTTCGCTCCAATCCCGCCGCTCGACGGCGTAGCGTGCCGGCATGGCGGCAACGTGGAAGGCGCTGATGAAGGAGCGCTGAAAGTTGTCTTTCGAGAAGGTTTCCTCGATGATGTCGAGCGCCTGGTCGTCCTCACCCTGCTGGAGATAGGCGTAAAGGATGTAGTCGGTTGCGTGCGGAAAGTGATGCGACACGGCGTCACCGGCGGGATACTTCAGCGCCGCATCGGCCGAGCGACGGTTCCAGTCGATCACCTCCGGCCACTCTCCAAGGCGCACATAGATGTGCGAAGGCATGTGCAGGGCGTGGGGGACCTCCGGTGCGATCTCGCCGTACGTCTCGACGATGTCGAGCGATTTCCCGGCGCGTCCATCGGCGTCGGTGGCGTGGATGGTGTAATGGACGGCGCCGGGGTGGGTGGGCACCTCTTCGTAGATCCCCCGAAGAATCGCTTCAGCTTCATCGTGAAGCGGCCCGCGCTCCTCGGTCGGTGCTACTTGGGCAAGCGCCAGTCGCGACAGCGCGTAGAGAGCCGCCGTGTCGTGATCTTCCGGGTGAGCGCGGTAGGCGTCCTCCATCCCTTGCGCCCAGCGGTCGATGCGGGTGCGAAATTCCGCCGTTTGCGGATCACGGAAGAACGCCTCGGTCGCCGCCACGAGGTTGCGCTCGCGCTCCGTCGCGGGATCAAGGGATTTCGCCTCCTCGATGAGGCTCCAGCCGCGCTCGCGCTCCTCGGCGCTGGGGCGCGTACCCCAAAGGGGCTGGAAGAGGGTCGTCGCGACGCCCCAGTACGCCATGGCGCACTCGGGATCATTTTCGACAATGCGTTCGAAGGCCGTCTGGGCCTCCACATACATCATGTGATGCAGAAACCCCAATGCCCGATCGAAGTCCGACTGTGTCTCCTCGGCACAGGAGGCGCGAAAATCGACCGTGCCCAGGGCTTCGTTGTCGACGTAGGGGCGATCTTCGTGGGTGTGGAAATGTGCCTCGTCGGCGCCGACGTCGACGGAAAAGATCAAACTGATCAGGGCAGCGATGGTGATGAATTCCCAGGTGTGTTTTAATCTGTAAAGATTCGAGTTCATTTCTTTTCTCCTTCAGACCCGTCTCGCATGACCGGGTCCGACCAAGCGTCGGTGCAGAAAAAACTCTTCTCTTTTCACAGCTTATCCAAGCCAGCATCGATGTCAAAACCGGCGAGTTGAGGTCTTTTTTGGCGTCTGATGCGCAGAATTTCTGATGTGCTTGCGGTGCGGTACCGAGAGATTCATCTCAAGTCATCTGCCGAGTGAGAAGTTTCTTTTCATTCTTTCTGGCTCTGCTCCACCATAAAAACGACTGCCGATGCGACTTGGTCATCTGTAAGGGTCGATTCGCCCCCTCGGGGAGGCATGAAGCCTGTTCTCCCCTGATAGCCGTCGATAGAATTGCCGATCAGTTCCTCCATTCCTTTGCCGATGCGCGGAGCCCAGGCTTGGACATCTCCGGTAAACGGGGCACCGCCGATCCCCGTGGCGTGACAGGTGTTGCAGACCTGCGCGTTGATCTGCTCGCCTGTCGCCCTGTCGATCTGGTATCCGAGAACCTCTGCATCTGCAGCGGGATCATCGATGACCGCCTTCGCCGTCGCATCCGGCGCAGCAACCGACGGCGTCTGCGGAGTGGGACTCCCCGGCTCCTGTCTTTCGCACCCTGTCACGATAAGTGCCAGAATCAGAAACGCTGCGCTTTTCATTCTTTTCTCCTTCTTTTTTGATGCTTTATGGAATATCGGACCTGATATTCGCTTGCGGGGCAAAGCAACGAGAAAAGGCGAGCCAGCATGGGCTCGCCTTTTCTGTAAAGGGTTAGACTGAAAGTTAATTGCTGATTTTTTGTGTGATCAGTTGGTCCAACCTGTTTTTCAACTCGGGATCGACAGCCGCCTGGTTGGCGATTTGATTGTACGTCTGAACGTCAAGCCCCTGGGCTTCCACAGCCTGAACCATCTTTCGGCTGGCTTCTTCCTGCATCTGGATCGCCTCTCCTTCGTCCTGAACGCCTTGCAGTTTTGCCGCAAACTCATTCTGGATTTGACCCATCTCAACGGCAGCATTCGCAAATTTGTCCAGCGTCTGCGCGTCAAACTCCTGCGCCATCCCCTGTGGAGGCTGGCCCTGCGCATATTGCGGCTGAGCCATCGCGGGGGTTGCAGCCAGGGCAAGGACAGAAGCCAGGGCGATGCCGACAAGGATTTTGCGGGTGCTGGATGATTTTTGCATTCGGTTCTCCTTCAGAAGTTGAGGTTTCACACATATTGCGCAAGCGTGAAGCTATACGCAGGCAATGCGTCTGTGACTCTGCTCGTAAAGTCTGCGACGACCTTGCACCTGCTGTTACAGCAAAGCCCCTGCCAAGTTGCCAAAAATCTAAACAAAAGCCATAACCAACTGAATTCAAATGCTTTCAACACAGTCCCACCGACGGGTTGACCGTGAGGGAATGCTGTGCAAATATGAAACATGTCTACATTCCGAAAGGTGCTGTCATGTTTTCACGGCTACCCCGCCGCGGGCTGAGCCTGCGGGTTTCGTTGCTCCTCTATCTGGTCCTTCCGCTCATTGCACTACTTGGCACATCCGGTTACTTCAGCCTCCATCGGCTCGAAGCTCAGGTCGAAAAACGGATGCAGGAGGATATCGAGCTGATTGCCCGCGCAATTCGCGGTCCCTTGGAGCACTCTTTGGAGCATGGTCGCGAAGAAGACCTTGCTCAGACGCTGGCGTCGGCCTTTCGCATCGGACGGGTTTACGGCGTTTACGTCTATGACAATGAAGGCCAGAAGATTGCGACGAGTGGCCCGCGCGAACCCGATGTGAGAAGACGCCAACTCGCCCTGCTGGCCGCGGAAGGCGCTCGAAAGGGGGAATACCAGGAGGCGCAAGGAGCGCAGATTTACTCTTACTTCGTCCCCCTGGTCGACTCGATCGGCCGCAGTATCGGGCTCTTGCAGGTAACGCGGGAAGGGCGTGATTTTCAATCCTACATCGATCAGGTTCGCCGGCATGCCCTGGCGCTACTCACTTTGCTGTCGGTTCTCCTGATAGGGCTCATCGTCTATGGTCATCATCGGGTGATCGGACGCAACCTCGGCCTGCTGGTGCAAAGCATGGGGCGCATCGAAGGGGGTGAGCGTTCTCACCGCGCCGTACTCGATGGACCTCGCGAGATTCGCCTGCTTGCATCGCAAATGAATGCCATGCTCGACAGTATCTCGCGTTCAGAAGAGGAACTGGAGCAGCGGCGCCAGCGGGAGGTGCTTCTTGAGCAGCAGTTGCATCAATCGCAGAAAATGGCGGCTATCGGGCAGTTGGCTGCCGGAGTGGCCCATGAGCTCGGCACCCCTTTGAGTGTCGTCTCCGGCAAGGCGCAAAGAATGCTTCGCAACCCGGACTTGCCAGAGCCGGTCAGCCGCGTTTTTCGCGAAACACGCGATGCGGTGCAGCGCATGGAGCACATCGTCAGGCAGCTTCTCGATTTTGGCCGCGGCAACGCACTCAAGCCTCTTCCGATGCCCCTGGATTGCATCGCCGAATCGGCTTTCGGCCAGATGCATACAGAGGCTCGGGAGAAGGGGGTTGAGCTCACAGTGGATGGACCCCGTCCGGCTCCGGTGCTGATCGCCGACGCGGTGCTTCTGGAGCAAGCCCTCGTGAACCTTGTACGCAACGCCGTGCAAGCCGCACCCGTTTCCGGACGGGTTTGCCTCACCTGGTTTGACGACGAGCAGTGCCTTGGGTTTCGCGTCGCCGACAATGGCCCCGGTGTGCCGAAGGCGCTCCACTCGCGCCTCTTCGAACCTTTTTTTACGACCAAATCGGTAGGCGAAGGTACCGGCCTGGGGTTGACCATGGCCCAAGGGGCGGTCAGAGATCATGGCGGACGCCTGGAGGTCGGGCATGCCGAGCTCGGCGGTGCATTATTCACCATCATTTTTGAAAAACCGGGAGAGCGCGGATGACAAAGAAGCCGGCAAGCCCCTATGAAGCGCAGGAAAAGATCCTCGTTGTCGAGGACGATGCGGCTCTGCGTGAGCTCATCGAGGAAGAATTCAAAGATGCCGGGATGCTCGTACGCGGTGCCGCCGACGCGGCCTCGGCCTGGGCCCTGGTGCAGGGGTGGGCGCCAGACCTCATCGTCAGCGATCTGCGTCTGCCCGGTTCCGACGGATTGGCCTTGCTGGCGCAGGTTCGCAAAATGGCCCTGCCGCCGAGCTTTGTCATCATGACCGCCTTCGGCACCGTCCCGCAGGCCGTCGAAGCCCTCAAACAAGGGGCCGACGACTTCCTGACAAAGCCTCTCGATCTCGACCATTTGATGCTTTGTGCTCGGCGCACCCTGGAGACGCGCCGCCTGCGCAAGGAGATCCAGGCGTTCCGGAAGAACCTGGGAAGCGGTGATTTTCACGGGATCACCGGGCGCAGTGAGGTGATGAGGGTGCTCTTCACAAGCTTGAAGCAGGTGGCCAAAGCCACCGGCCCGGTCTTGATCACCGGAGAAAGCGGGGTGGGAAAAGAGCTGGTTGCGCGGGCGGTGCACCGGGAGAGTCCGCGCGGCGATGGCCCTTTCATCGCGGTCAACTGCGCCGGCATTCCTGCCGAGCTTCTCGAAAGCGAGTTCTTCGGTCATGCCGCCGGCTCCTTTACGGGGGCATCAGGCGCGCGCAGGGGCCTCTTTGCCGAAGCCGAAGGGGGGACGTTGTTCCTCGACGAAATCGCCGAAATGCCTGTTGAGCTTCAGGCGAAGCTGCTGCGTATTCTCCAGGATGGACGTGTGCGGCCCGTAGGCGCCAACCGCGAGATACAGGTGGATGTGCGCATTCTCGCCGCAACGAACAGAGCCCTCGAAGAGAGAGTCGATGCCGGGCTCTTCCGTGAAGATCTCTATTTTCGCCTTGAGACCTTCGAGCTGCATGTTCCGCCCCTGCGCGAGCGCGGGGACGATCTTGATCTGCTGGCGGCGCAGTTCATCAACTTCTTCAGCATGCAGATGAGCAGGGAAGCGCGGGGGATCAGCGGAGCGGCTTTGGAACTGTTGCGACACTATCCATTTCCAGGCAATGTGCGCGAGCTTCGCAACGCCATCGAGCGTGCCGTCGCATTTTGCGGTGGGCGGGAAATCGGACCCGAACACCTCCCTGAGCGCATCCGTCGGCACAGAGCCCGTCGCCCGGACGGGCACGTTGAAGTGCTCGCCGATTGGATTGCCGGCGATTCCTTGCCGACCCTTGAGGAGATAGCCAACCGCTACACTGCGTTGGTGGTCGAGCGTGTCGGTGGGAACAAAAGAAAGGCGGCGCAGATTCTCGATATCAGCCGCGCAACCCTTTATCGCCGGATGGGACTGAGCGGAGAGCACGCGCTTTCGCCCACTGTGTCATCGTGGGGCGAGCGCCCCTCATAGCAAGAAAGCTCGAAGAAGTCGCCGTTAGGCGGTTCATTCGAGCTTTCTTCTCTTCTTGCCCCCAAGGCCGAATGGCGCTAGTTCAAGCCCTTCTTGCGACTGCTATGGAGTAAACTCGGGACTGTCCCCGGCCCCATCGGGGCTGTCCCAGATGTTTACGGGCTATGCAACTGTCGTGGTTCGCGCCGCAAAAGCCAGGGACAGCCCCCTGCGGGGACAGTCCCGGTTTTGCTGACATCCGTTCCTTCAACTAGCGCCATTCCCCCCAAGGCCCCATTATTTTCCGGCTATGGATGCGAACTCGGTTGCGGAGGGGATCACGGTAAAGCCTTCAGCATCCGCCGCATCGCGCAGCCGCTGATTGAGGCAGACAAAAACCGCCTCCTGCGGTTTATTCTCGCACCAAACCAGACCAGCGGCCAACTGCAGAGAATCGGCAGCAGATAGGGGGTGTCTCCGGAGTAGGAGTCGCGCCGTATCGCGAACCTCATTAGATGGCTCTATTTCGTTCCAGTTCTCTGCTGCTGCATCTAGCTGTTCGCGAATTTTTCTCTCTTCATCGTGACTGATTTTCCCAGTGCGACGCGCTTTCGCAGCAGCCGAGGTGCACTCAACCGAGGTGCCCCACCAAACTATCATTGCCCTGTCTTCTGCGAAGATCCGGCGTGCCGTGGTCGAAAATTCTTCCTCCACCAACAACGGGATGATCGCACAACTATCCCAAAACCTCACCTTTGCTCCCTCTCTTCAATCAGCGCGGTACGTACAGCCCTTTCCGGGTCGGCAGGCCCCTTTGGGGCCCAAAAATCAGCGTCGAAGCCTTTGCCCACCCGTGCCAGGCCCGCGGCTTCCAGCTTCGCCATATTCGTCCCTTCACCGGCCTCGTCTCGTCGCAACGGGACGATCTTCGCGAAGGGATGACCACGATCCGTCAACAGGATTTCCTCGCCCGATTTGACTTTCCTGAGATATTCACTCGCAGACTTTTTCAGTTCGCTCACCGATGCTCTTTCCATTTATGTTCACCTCCTTCTGTTATGACTATTGTGGTCTTGTAGAAAAGACCAGTCAACAGCTCTTTTCGAGAGGATATTGGCATACAGATCAGAGCGCCTTGCGGAAGAAATTGCGGCGAGATGGGTGAGCCAATGGCTTACCGAACGGCCCGGGGATTTCTCTCCCCTGCCAGTCTTTCTTGTTCCAGGCAACACTCTGCCGGTGTTGATCACCACGTCTCCTTCGCCATCATTTTGCGTCGGGCCAACTCCACTTCACTCGGCTCGGCACTCGGGAATAAACCGGGTTGGATATCGCCATCGGGTACATAGGTGCTCATCACGACACCAGTGGACGATACCTGAGAACGTACGAGCCGCAGCGCGATTGGCCTGGTGGTTTCGTTGAAAAGGCGCTTGCCCCGCCCAAGCACCACTGGAAAAGTCCACAGGTTGTACTCGTCGATGAGTGAGGCGGCCTGGAGCGTTTGAATCAGATTGCCGCTGCCTATGATCTGCAGGTCAGATCCCGGTTGGGCCTTGAGAGCAATGATTGCCGAGACGACATCACCGTGGAGCAGGGTCGAGTTGTTCCAGCGGAGTTGCGTCAAGGTGCGCGAAGCAACATGTTTTCTCGCTGAATTGAGCGTCTTCGCGATCGGGTGGTCATCCGGCTGATACGGCCAGTACGCTTCGAAGATCTGATAGGTCCTGCGCCCGAGCACCAATTCGCGATCTTTGCCGTCGAAACCTGATGCCGTAATATCCATGCTTTCGTCCGTGTAGCCGACCATCCATCCGCCAAGGGCGAATCCGCCAGTCGGGTCTTCTTCCGGGCCGCCAGGTGCTTGCATGATTCCGTCAAGCGATACGAACGTAGAAGCGATGAGCTTTCTCACAGAAACACTCCATCCCATCTGCTAGTTCTGCCCCCCCCCTCCAGCGATATCCAGCAAAGGCCTGTATAGTTGATTATATCCAAGCAAATTGCCATGAATAGCCATCGACTCTACAGGAGAAGTAATGATGAAAAAGACTTATACAGGAAGCTGTCACTGCGGACGCATACGCTACGAGGCGGATATCGACCTGGCCAAAGGCACCTTCAAATGTAACTGTTCGATCTGCACCAAAGTGAGAAACTGGCTCAGCCTGGTCAAGCCGGACGATTTCCGCCTGCTGTCCGGCGAAGAGGATTTGCAGGATTACCGATTTGGCGCCAAAGGAAAACATCACCTGTTCTGCAGACACTGCGGCGTACATTCCTTTGGTTGGGCAGAGGAGCCTGAGTTGGGCGGAAAATTTTTTGCTGTCAACGTGAACTGCCTTGATGATGTGGAGATTACCGATTTGATCACTTCACCCATCACCTACGTCGATGGCCGCAACGACAATTGGCGATCTCCCCCTGAGGAAATGCGCCATCTCTGATCGATGAAGGTGAGTCGTCGAAACGAACGCTGCAGACTTCAGCCACAGATGGGCTCATCTTGATGGAGGAATGACATGGTCAAGCCAGCAAAGAACACAATTTGCCTTTGGTACGATGGCGACGCCGAGGACGCGGCGCGTTTTTACGCCAAGACCTTTCCCGATTCGTCCGTCGGGACTGTGTTCCGAGCCCCGGGAGACTTCCCTTCCGGGAAAAAAGGGGACGTGTTGACGGTATGGTTTACCGTGATGGGCATCCCCTGTCTCGGGCTCAACGGCGGCCCCGAGCTCAAGCACAGCGAAGCATTCTCTTTCCAGGTCACAACCGTTGATCAGGCCGAAACCGATCGTTACTGGAATGCGATCGTCAACAACGGTGGTCAGGAAGGTGAGTGCGGCTGGTGCAAGGATAAATGGGGGGTGTCCTGGCAGATTACACCGATTGCCCTGTGGGAAGCGCTCACCGATTCCGACCCGGCTGCAGCCAAGCGCGCGTTCGATGCAATGATGCAGATGAGGAAAATTGACATCGCTACCATCGAGAGGGCGCGCCGCGGTTAAGGCTGCACCTTGGAAGGAGATGTCCTCGCGATAGCCAGGGTGGCCACAATCGACCTCGAATCTTGGTTCATGTCGTATATACTGGAAGGAGATGAGGAAGAGCAGGTCATCAGCCTTCCTCAATCGAAGTTCGTCGACGTCAATAACGTCAACGAGGAAAGGAGAACATGGTGAAAATAATAAGCCTAGTGACAGCTTTGCTCTTAGCTTTCAGCACGGCATTTGCGGGATTGGCCTTGGCGCAGACTGTCGAGCAGCCGCGAGGCGCCGGAACGGTCTTTGCCAAGGTCGACAGGGCCGCTCCTGCGTTTGGTGAGATTCGCTTCCTCGTAGGGGAGGCAACGGAGACCGAGGCTGTGCCTGAAGTTAGGGAGTTTCCTCCGGTCGAATCGATCGACTAAGGAATCGGAGTGAAAAATTCATTTTCAATGGAGACCGGCCGTGGCGAAAGTCGCGTCCGGTCTCGCTGTATGCCCCCAATCGGCCAAAAGGTGCGCGCCGATCGAACGTCAGCGCTGCCTCAACCGCTTCATCGCCTCCCGGCGGCTCGGCCCCGAGAGCCTGTCGCCGTGGTCGCTGACAAATGCCTCGACCCATGCCGGGTTTGTGTAGGAGTGGTCGCGCAGGACCCAGCTGATCGCCTTTCGGATGAAGAACTCCTTCTCATCAGCCAATTTGAGAATGGTCGAGGCCAGCAGGGGCACGTTGGTCTTTTCCTTGTGCTTCAGATGCGCCAGCAGCGCGGCGCGGCGCCCCCAGAAGTTCGGCGAGTCGGTCCAGGCGACGAGGCGGTTCTCAAGGTCGCGTTTCGCAGGATCAATGGGCTGATGATCCGGCCGGCCAGCCAGTCGAGGGTGTCCCAGTGCGAAGCGGTGCGGACCAGTTCCTCGTACATCGGCCACGATTCCTCGCTGTGAAAGGACTTGATCCCCTCGTCCACCTCCAGGGCCATGTACATCTCTTCTCGGAAGGCTCCGCGCCACAATGTCCGGACAGAGGCTTCGTAGCCGGCATGGCACGATGGCGGCGAACTCTTGCGGGCCTTTGCGAAAATCTCCTTGCGAAGCGGCTTCT
Source organism: Desulfuromonadales bacterium (assembly GCA_050485365.1). Taxonomy (GTDB): domain Bacteria; phylum Desulfobacterota; class Desulfuromonadia; order Desulfuromonadales; family JACZKF01; genus JARFUG01. Next base: position 29,323 of record JBJHBH010000028.1, read on the forward strand.
GCACGCCGTAAAGCGGCTGGTCCGTTTTCATGTAGCGCTGCATCTCGGCAGCTTTCTCCGGATCGGCATGTCGCTGCAGTTCGCCGCGGATCAATGGGACAATCGGGGGAAACTGCTGATCGCTCGACATGAGCACCACCTGGCACTAAAGGTTTTTCGCCTTCCGAATCCGGCACTGACTGGATAAGCAGAATCGGCGCGCAGCGGGCTGAGCCTGACACGCGGGGGGTGTGGACATTGCACCAGCGAAAGCGTATCATTCATTTGAGTGCACATCGAGAACGATCATGCTGGGGCTTGTCCGCAATCGACATCTGCCGGGAGCGTTCGTCGTCTTCCTCTGGATCTGGCTGGCTCTCTTCCGGGATTATCCAGGAGAGTCCCATCCGGGACCTCACTTCGCCCTTGAGATCCACGATGTCGTTCTCTCCTCTTCGGCACCGTTTTCGCTGCCACCGCTTGCGCAGATAGACCATCATTGCGCAGGAGCCTTTTTCCTTTTCTCCCGCTTCGACCCATCCCTTTCTCAACCACGGGCTCCCGACAAGCGTTGCCCCGCTTTTCTTTTGCGTCCATCGGCCGACGCCTTTTCGGACCCCTGCCTCCCACGCCCACCCCCTGTTGTCTTTTCTGTGTAACTCCATGCAACGACACGTTTAAACCCTAACTCCCACCAGGGAAGATACCGATGAAACCGAGAAGACTGGAAGCGAGGCAAGGGCCGAGCGCCGCCATTTTTGCGGGCGGCATTCGTGCGCGACTGTTTCTGCTCATCACGCTCGTTCTGCTACCGATGGCATTGCTGCTGGTCTATACCAATTACCAGCATTATCGCACCATGCGCAGAAGCGAGTTGCAGAACGAAATGGAAATGGCGCAAGGCGCCGCGACGACCTTCGCCGTCTACCTCAACGGCATTCAGCAACAACTCTTCATCCTTGAGCAGGCTATCGGTGCCGATGCGCCCTATGCAGATCGCAAAACCACCGAACTGCTGAAAGCGACGGCCGAGCAATCGCCCGCCATCCGTGATCTGAGCCTGCTTGACGCAACCGGACGCGTCGTGGCATCCAGCAATGCGGCGATGATGGGTCGTATGGCTGCAGGACACCCCTACTTTCAAAAGATCGTTGCGGGAGAGCCCTATGCTCTCAGCGATCTCTTTGCGGAGGATGACGAGCGGCAAACACCGACATTCGTCGTCGCCTCGGCGATCCGCGGCGACGACGGCGAGTTGCTGGGTGCAATCGCCGCGGGCATCGGGATCGAGAACGTTCAGGGGTTGACGCTGATGCAAGATCGGCCCGCAGAAGGCACGTTGGCGATTTTCGACGGGCAGGGAACGATCGTCTATATGAATCCCCACATGCCGCTGAGCTGGGAGGAGCGCCTGCGTTGGCGCAACAAAGACAACCTTCTGCAACACGCCCTGCAGGAAAAGAAGGCCCGCATCGGCGTCATGGAAACAACAGAACTGCAAGGCGAATGGCTGGCGGCTCGGGTTCCGATCGGCGACCTGGACTGGATCGCCGGGGCACGACGACCGACAGAGGTCGCTTTCGGTCCGCTACGACAAGCCCTTCTTCATGACGTAGTGCTGGGTATGGTGCTGGCCATCATGGCATTTTTGCTCGCCAGCATCCTGGCGCGAACGATTTCCAGACCGATCATGCGGCTGGAGCAAGATGTTCTGCATATGAGCGATGGACAGATTGTCCAGCGCAAGGAGGTCAAGTCACCAGCCGAGATCCGAAGTCTGCGGCACAATGTGACGGCCATGGCGACCAGTCTGATCGGAGCCAAACAGGCTGCCGATGACGCCAACCGGGTGAAAAGCGAATTCATGGCCAATATGAGCCATGAGCTTCGCACGCCGATGACCGTCATCATGGGCTCCGTCGAGTTATTGCAGACCATGGACGTCGATTCCGAAAAGCGCCAGCTGCTGGAGTTTGCCTACAACTCGGCGCAGCGGCTGCTGGGGCTCATTGATGACCTTCTCGACTTCTCCCGGTTGGAAGCCGGCCGATTGCGCGTCAAGGATTCCGTCTTCGAACTGCGCAAATGCGTGCAACTCGCCGTCGAAACGTTTCGGAAGCCTGCCCAAGACAAAAAGGTACGACTTGCCTGGGAAGTGACCGCCGAACTGCCGCAGTGTCTGCACGGCGATCCGGATCGCCTCGGACAAATCCTGCTCAACCTGGTCGGCAACGCGGTGAAATTCACCGACGAGGGAGAAGTGCGGGTCCGTGCCGTGCGTAAAGACGAACGGCTGATTTTTTCCGTCTCGGATACTGGCATCGGCATTCCCGCCGACAGGCTCCAGCAGATTTTTCATCCTTTTATTCAGGTAGACGGTTCCACCACCCGCCGTCATGAAGGAACCGGGCTCGGGCTGGCGATTTGCAAGGAGCTGGCCGAACTGATGGGAGGCGAAATCGAGGTGACGAGCACGTTGGGACAGGGCAGCACCTTTTTTCTCGATATTCCTCTGCGACCGGCGCAACTGCCCGAGGAGACGACCGCGGCCCTCCGCTCGTCGCATGAACAACCCCAAACGTTGCAGGCCCTTCTGGTCGAAGACGATGCGGCCGTGCGCGAAGTGATAAAAGACCTTCTCAGCCGCCGGGGGTTGGACGTGACCCTTGCACAAAACGGTTCTCAGGCCCTCGATATCTGGCGAAGCGCAGCGATCGATCTGATCTTCATGGATTTGCAGATGCCGGACATGGATGGATTCGAAACGACCAGGCAAATACGCAAAGCGGAACAGGGGCTGGGCCGCAGCACCTTTATCTGTGCGCTTAGCGCCCATGTGCGCGCCGAAGATCAGCAACGCTGCATGGCGCAGGGGATGGATGCTTTCCTCGCCAAGCCTCTGTCGCTCGACCAATTGGATATCGTTCTGCAGAAAGTATGGGTCGCATCGCAAGGCAAGTGATGGCTGACCAAGCCACCGCTGGCACAGCGCATCCGTTTAAGGCAAAATCTTCTCGACTGCCGTATAGAGCCATTGGATCTTAACCGGTTTGGTCAGAAAGCCGTCCATCCCAGCCTGGCAGCAGCGCTCTTCGTCTTCCTTCCGGGCGTGGGCGGTCAGTGCGATGATCGGTGTTCTCTTGCCGGTGACGGTTTCCATCTCCCGAATGTTGCGGGTGACCTCCAGTCCACTCATTCCCGGCATCTGGAGATCCATCAGGATCAGGTCGACCGGTTCCCGTTGCCACAGTTCGAGGGCGCTCTGCCCGTTCAATGCCGAAAGGACCTTCCATCCTCTCTCCCGCAAGCTCATCGAAATCACGTCGCGTACTGTTAGGTCGTCTTCGACGAGCAGAATCGTCATCTCCTTTTCCGAAAGCTTTTGCCCGCCAGCGGTCGGAGCGCTCGCCGCGCTCTGATGATTCGCTTTCGGCAGGGGAAGAGAAAAAGTGAAAACGGTGCCGCGTCCTTCCTCGCTTTCGATGTGGATCGACCCGTCCATCATTTCCACAAGCTGCTTCGAGATCGCCAGCCCAAGGCCTGTCCCGCCATAAGCACGGGTCGTTGAGCTGTCGACCTGCGTGAAGGGGGCGAAGAGCTCCGGCAATTTGTCGTGCGGAATACCGATGCCGGTATCTCGGACCGTGAACAGAACAACCGCTCCATCGTCCCTTACTTCCACTTCGATTTTCCCCTGCCCGGTGAATTTGATGGATTGCCGACCAGGTTCGCCAGGACCTGCCCCAGACGGGCAGGGTCGCCATGGACACGCCGTCGAAGGCCGGGGGACAGCTTGCAATAAAAGTCCAACCCTTTTTCCTTGGCGGAGCGGTCGAAGATCTCCAGCGAGCTCAGGATGCAGTCCCAAAGATCGAAAGGGACCTTCTCGATTTTCATCTGCCTCGCTTCGATTTTCGAGATGTCCAGGAGGTCGTCGATGATGCCCAGGAGCCGATGCGCGGCATTATCGGTCATGTCGAGCAGGTGGGAGCGCTCTGGAAGATCCTGGTTGCTTTGGAGGAGTTCGAGGGAGCCGAGAATGACGGTCATCGGCGTTCGCAATTCGTGGCTCATGTTCGCCAGAAACTCGCTCTTGGCGCGATTTGCGTCCTCGGCCTTCTCCCTTGCGACGACCAACTCATCTTCCATCGCTTTACGGGCGGAGATGTCTTCGATGACGGTAATGTAAAACCGGGGTGTGCCATCGGGATTACGCTGCAGGGCGCGGGTCAGATGGACCCAGATGAGATGACCATCGCCATGGCGATAGCGCTTTTCCATCTGAAAATGATCGATCTCGCCCCTCAGCAGTCTGCCGGTTTGATCGAGGTCCGCAGGGAACTCGTCCGGAAAGCTAATCTCCATGAACGTTTTTTTCAACAGTTCCGCCTGCGGATAGCCGGCGATCTCGCTGAATTTCCGGTTCAACCGAAGAAAACGGCCGTCCAGGCCGATGTGAGCAATCCCGACCGCCGCCTGCTCGAAAGTGGAGCGGAAGCGTTCCTCGCTCTCGCGTAGCGATTCCTCCATCTCCTTGGCTGCGGTGATGTCGACGGTGGCCCCGATGAAGCGAACCGGCTGCCGCTGTGCGTCGAAGATAACTTTGCCTCGCGCCGAAAGCCAGCGCCCTCTGCCGTCGTCGCTGAGGGTGCGGTACTCGGTGCTGTACCCGCCCCCGCTCTCATGGTGCAGCACCTGCTGCACCATGCCATGGACCCGTTCACGATCGTCCGGATGCAGGCGGCTCAGGAAGACGTCGTAATCGACCGGGGCCTCGGTAGGCAGCCCAAAATGGTTTTTGGCGGTATCCGACAAGACCAGCTTTCCAGTCCGCGGGTAGAAATCGAAAACCCCCAGGCCGGTCGCCTCCACGGCCAGGGCCAGGACTTCCTCGCTTTCTCGCAGGGCCTTTTCCATCCGTAGGCGTTCGGTGATTTCGACCCCCGTGCCCCCCACATATCTACGCCCCACGGAATCCTGAAAAGGGAATTTCTGGATCAGCCAGGACGAAGAACCCTCCGGACCGGGTATCGTCTCCACGAATTCGATCGCCCTGGCGCACGCTAGGGCTGAAAGGTCATTGTCCCGGAACTGTTGCGCCGCTTCCGCGGGGAAAAGCTCGAAATCCGTTTTTCCCAGCACCTCGGCCATGGACATTCCATGCCGTCGTTCGAAGCTTCGGTTAATATAAACATACCGTCCGTTTTCGTCCTTCATCCAGGCGAGTGCCGGGGTGTGGTCCATGAATGTCTGGAAACGAGACCTGCTTTCTCGCAGATCTGCCTCGGAACGGATTCTCTCCGAAACGTCCCAGGCGAACTGGGCGGCGCCGATGATTACGCCGCCCGGATTGCGCAGAGGCGTGCAACGGATTTCAAGCGATTTTCCCTCCGCTGCAGACTCGCCGAATGTTTCAGTGACGGCAAAAGACTCGCCACCGAGTACCCGGCGCCAGATGTGCAGCATCTTTACCCCCTGCGTTGGCAGGCGCTCCAGGGCATCGACCATGTCGGTGCCGAAATCTAGATTCGCTCCAAATATGGCGTGGAACGTCCTCCCATAGGCGGCGTTGAAGGCGATGACTCGCAGATGGGTATCGAGGGCGGCAGCGAGGCCGTCGGTCCCGCCGGTGATGCTCTCAAGCAGTTCGAAGGCCTGTTGCAGGCGGGCCGGCCATTTCTCCATGGTGTGATCGATGTGCGCCATTTCTCTCTACGGGCCTTCCTGGGGAGCAGCGTTGGCGATCTCTGGCTTCGGGGCCAGTCCTTCCTGCGTTTTCATTCCGGGGTGCCTCTCAAGAGGTGGTCGACAGAATATCACTTGATGATATTAATATCAATTAACGTTGTTTTCTCCAGTCTTTTGTCCTTTGTGCAGCGATCCACTCTTTCGCGGTTATTCGTCAGGCCACCTCCTTCGAGATTCTATGGCGCTTGTATTAATCCAAATTCGCACTAAAATTAACGGGTTTACAACAATAAAGACGGAACAATAGCCGACAGAGAAGGGAGAGCGCGGTGGCCTCTGACACGTCCCGCATCAAGGCCCTGGAAGAGCAAATTCGCCGCCTGGAAGAGGAGCGCGATGCAGCTGTGGCGCAATTGCGCTCCTCATGGCAAGCGCAAGCGGAAAAAGGCGACGAACTGAGGCGCAGCCGCCAAAGGGTGTGCGAGGCCGAAAGCCTGTCGCATGACGGTGCGTCGGAGTGGGATGTGGCTTCAGATCGTTGGATCGTTTCCGATGAATGGTACACGCGCAGTGAGCATGCGCGCCGGGAGAGCGAGACGAAATACCGCTCACTCTTCAACAATATCGGCCAGGGTTTTTGCATCATGGAAATTCTGTTCGATGAGAACGGCCGTGGCATCGATCACCGCTTCCTGGAAACCAATCCGGCATTCGAGCGACACACGAGCCTGGTCGATGCCGTCGGAAAGACGGCCCGCCAACTCGTACCTGAAATGAAGATTCTTCAAACTTGCCAAAGGCCTCCTCTCCATCGCGCTCGCCCGAAATTCTTACTTTCTCACCAGAGTATATCCTCGATGTAGAGCATCTGGACGAGTGCGATGGCGAGCACGCCCCGGGGGTGTCGAGGTGTCGGCCATGTCGTTTCGAAGGCAACAGAACTGAACTCTAACAATAGCAGAAGGCGCCGTTTCTTCAGGCCCGTCGTGTGGGAAAAACCGCTTTACACGCATGGGGGGTTCGTGTATTCTGCGCAATCTGCGGAGAGGTGACCGAGCGGCCGAAGGTGCACGATTGGAAATCGTGTGTACTGAAAGGTACCGAGGGTTCGAATCCCTCCCTCTCCGCCATTTCTTTTCGATCATGTCGATTGCCGTCAGAAGTGACAGCCGGGTCCCGCGCAACGGACGGTTGTGAACCCCGTCAGACCCGGAAGGGAGCAGCGGTAGCGACCTCAGCCGTGTGCCGCGGGGGTGCCTGGCTGTCACTTGTGCCGGCAATTTTCATTTCCGGCTTTTCCCCCATCAATCCCCAGCTTCGCCGCGGAGTTTCGTCAGCCCCATGTCCTATCTGGTACTGGCCCGCAAGTGGCGCCCCCAGAGCTTCGCCGATCTGATCGGGCAGGAGCACGTCAGCCGCACCCTCGCCAACGCCATCGCCTCCGGACGCGTCCACCACGCATTCTTGTTCACCGGGGCGCGGGGGGTCGGCAAGACCTCGGCCGCCCGCATTCTGGCCAAAGCCCTCAACTGCGAGTCGGGCCCCACCGCCACCCCGTGCCAGCAGTGCCCCGCCTGCATCGAGATCACCAGCGGCCAGGGGGGGGACGTCTTCGAGATCGACGGCGCCTCGAACACCGGCGTCGACGATGTGCGCGAGCTGCGCGAGAACATCCGCTACCTGCCGTCGCGCTCGCGCTACAAGCTCTTCATCATCGACGAAGTGCACATGCTCTCCATCAACGCCTTCAACGCGCTGTTGAAGACCCTTGAAGAGCCCCCCGCCCACGCCAAGTTCATCTTCGCCACCACCGAGCCCCACAAGATTCCGGTCACCATCCTGTCGCGCTGCCAGCGCTTCGACTTCCGCAAGATCGCCTTGCCGCGCATGATCGCGCGCCTCAGAGAGATCGTCGACGCCGAGGGGATCCGGATCTCGCCCGGCTCGCTGGCCCTGGTGGCCCGCCGGGGGGAGGGGAGCATGCGCGATGCGCTCTCCACCCTCGATCAGGTCATCGCCTTTTGCGGCGAGGAGGTCGCCGATGCCGACGTGCAGGGGCTTTTGGGGATGCTCGACCGGCGGCTGCTCCTCGAGACGGCCGAGGGGGTTCTGGGGCGCGACAGCCGCCGCGTTCTGGAGGCGGTGCGCCGCGCCGACGAGCTCGGGCACGCCTTCAGGTCCTTCGCCCAGGAGATGGTCGAGATCTTCCGCGCCCTGGTGCTGCTCAAGGTTCTCGACGAGCCGGGAGACCTGCTCGATATCGCCGCCGAAGAGGCGCAGGAGCTCAAGCGC
>JBJHBH010000029.1:0-37073 GCA_050485365.1 Desulfuromonadales bacterium
GCCCCACGCGGCGCCTTCGCGCGCGGCGCGCAGGGCGCAGGCGCCCGGCGCCGCCCACAAGGCGCAGCAATGGCTGCTGCGCCTGATGCTCGAAGACGCCGCGGTGCGGCGCAAGGTCGGCGACGAGGGGGTGGCCGAGTTCTTCCTCGACGAAGGGCATCGCGCCGCCGCCGCACAGATTCTGCACTTCGCCCGGGAGGGACGCCCCCTGGACGAAGGGGTGGTCGGCGAACCGCTCAGCCCGGAGCAGCAGGCCCTTTTGGCCGCGGTGATGATTCAGGACGGCGCCCCCTTGGCCGATTCGGAGGAGGGGTTCGTCGAGGACTGCCGCCGCGCCGTGCAAAAGGAGCGTCTGCGCAGCCGCATCCGGGAGCTCGACCGCCTCATCCGCGAGGCCGAAGAGGCCGGAAATGCAGGCGAATGCGCCCGGCTCCAGGGCGAGCGGATCCAACTTAATCGCCAATTGAAAATCTAGGTTGCGCATATAGACTTATTCAAAAGATTCAAAGGAGTTTCCGCAGCTTGGGGAAGCTCGAAGAGGAGATGGGAAGACATGTCCAAAAAGACCAGCATGGAAGAAGTACAGCAGCTCATTGATCTGGGGAAGGAAAAGGGATTCCTCACCTACGACGAGGTCAACGACCTGCTGCCGGCGGACATGGTTTCCTCCGATCAGCTCGACGATGTGATGAGCATGTTCGGCGAGATGGACATCGAGGTCGTCGATTCGGAGCAGAAGATCGCCCTGAAGGACCGCTCCCTCGACGACGGGATCGAGGGGGACGAAGAGGAAGAGGAGGAGGAAGGCGACTTCGAGGCCGGAGTGCTGGGGCGCACAAGCGACCCGGTGCGCATGTACCTGCGTGAGATGGGTCAGGTTTCGCTCCTCACCCGCGAGGGGGAGGTGGAGATCGCCAAGCGCATCGAAGACGGCGAGACCCTGGTGACGAGCGTCATCATGAAGACCCCCATCGCCTTCAAGGAGATCATCTCCCTGGGCGACCGCCTGGAGAAGGGGCTCATCGGCGTCGCCGAGGTCACCAAGGACTACGAGGAGGAGGAGGGGAGCGAGGCCGAGGAGCGGCAGCGCCAGCGCATCCTCGACCTGGTGGGGCAGATCCGCGAATTCGACCTGCAGTTCATGTCGCTGCGCGAGAAGCTCTCCGGCGAGATCTCCCGCGACGAGAAGCGCACCCTCGACAAGGAAGCCAAGGCGCTCAAGGGGCAGATCTCCGATCTGATGCGCCAGATCCGCCTCAAGGACTACCAACTCGCCAAGATCGTCGATCGCCTGAAAGAGCTCGCCCAGCAGGTCAAAAAGGGGATGAGCGAGGTCGGCGCCTGCGAGCAGGAGATGAAGATCCCCCACAAGGAGATCAAGCGCCAGTTGCGCCGCATGCGCAAGACCGAGGAGGAGGCCCAGAAGGTCTCCGAAGAGTTGGGCGTCCCCATCGACACGCTGCTCGCGGTGGAGAAGCGCCTCAAGAGCGCCCAGCGCAAGTTCAAGAGGGTCGAGGAGGAGTCGGGCTTCGCGCCGGAGGAACTGCTGGAGTCGCTGCAGGAGGTGCAGAAGGGGGAGTGGAAGGCCAAGTCGGCCAAGAGCGAGCTGGTCGAGGCGAACCTGCGCCTCGTCGTCTCCATCGCCAAGAAGTACACCAACCGCGGGCTGCAGTTTCTCGACCTGATCCAGGAGGGGAACATCGGTCTGATGAAGGCGGTCGACAAGTTCGAGTACCAGCGCGGCTACAAGTTCTCCACCTACGCCACCTGGTGGATCCGGCAGGCGATCACCCGCGCCATCGCCGACCAGGCCCGCACCATCCGCATCCCGGTGCACATGATCGAGACGATCAACAAACTGATCCGCACCAGCCGCCAGCTCGTGCAGGAGATGGGGCGCGAGCCGACCCCCGAGGAGATCGCCGAGCGCATGGAGCTTCCGCTGGAGAAGGTGCGCCGGGTGCTCAAGATCGCCAAGGAGCCGATCTCGCTGGAGACCCCCATCGGCGAGGAGGAGGACTCCTCCCTCGGGGATTTCATCGAGGACAAGGGGGTCGTCTCCCCCCTGGAGGCGGTGATCAAGGGGAACCTGACCGACCAGACCGCCAAGGTCCTCTCGACCCTCACCCCCCGCGAGGAGAAGGTGCTGCGCATGCGCTTCGGCATCGGCGAGAAGTCGGACCACACCCTCGAGGAGGTCGGGCAGGATTTCGCCGTCACCCGCGAGCGCATCCGCCAGATCGAGGCCAAGGCTCTGCGCAAGCTGCGCCACCCGAGCCGCGCGCGGCGCCTGCGGGGCTTCGTCGAAACCTGAAAAGGGTGCGGCCGTGATGGGCGACCGGAGGTTGACAGCCGCCGGTCACCGATTTTAAAAACTTGACAGTCGGACGGCATCTTTTTACACTGATCCTCTGTCTTCGGGCCTATAGCTCAGTTGGTAGAGCCACCGGCTCATAACCGGTCGGTCCCAGGTTCGAATCCTGGTGGGCCCACCACCCGGGAACCCATGAGTCCACAACTCATATCATTTCATCGCCGCGTCACCTAGTTTCAAAGGAGTGCAACGACCGATACAGTTGCACTCCTTTTTCGTCCCGGTCAAAACGTATGAAGGAAAGAATCGCCCGCATTCAGGACCTTGCCGGTCTTCTCCACGCCCTCTACCCTCCCCATCTCGCCGAATCGTGGGACAATGTCGGACTGCAGGTTGGGGACCCCTCCGCCCGGGTCGACCGCGCCCTGGTCTGTCTCGACCCCTCCGAGCGCGCCGTCGAAGAAGCGCAGGCCGTCGGGGCGCAGGCCATCGTGACCCACCACCCCCTCATCTTCAAGGCGTTGAGCACCGTGAGCCCCGTCGACGAGACGGGCCGCATCGTCTATGGGGCCGTGCAGCGGGGGATCGCCGTTCTGAACGCCCACACCAATCTGGACAGGGCGCGCGACGGCCTCAACGACTGGCTCGCCGAACGCCTGGGGATCGCAGAGAGCACTCCCCTCGGCCCCGGCGACGACGACCTGCTCAAGCTCGTCGTCTTCGTCCCCGTCGGCTACGAGGGGCGGGTGGCGCAGGCCCTTTTTCGCGGCGGCGCCGGCCACATCGGCGCATACGACGCATGCTCATTTCAGAGCCCCGGCACCGGGACGTTTCGCGCTGGCGAGGGGACCGACCCCTTTCTCGGCGAAAAGGGGCGCGTCGAGCGCGCGGCGGAGATCCGCCTCGAGACGATCGTGCCGCGCCATCGCCTCGCCCGCACGCTGGAGCGCCTGCTGAAGGCCCATCCGTACGAAGAGCCGGCCTACGATCTGATTGCGCTGGCCAACCGGCGCACCGACGTCGGGCTGGGGCGCATCGGCCGGCTGCCGCGTCCGCTGACGCTGGGCGAATACGTCCGCCAGATCAAGGACGCCCTCGGCGTCGACGCTCTTCGCGTCGTGGGCGACGCGGATCGCCAGGTGCACAAGATCGCCGTGTGCGGGGGGAGCGGCGCCTCCGTCTACGCCGAGGCGCGTCGCCAGGGGGCCGATCTGCTGGTGACCGGCGACCTCAAGTACCACGACGCCAAGCGGGCCGAATTCGACGAGATGGCTCTGGTCGATGCCGGCCACTTCGCCACCGAACACCTGATGGTGCCGCATCTGACGACGGCGCTCGAGCGCGCGGCACAGCAGCGCGCGGTGCCGATCTCATTCATCGAACTGAAGGGGGAGAAAGATCCGTTTCGAACGATCTGACTCCCCTTTCGCCTTTTCCGGCCCGGGCCCCGGAGCCGGAGTACCGCTTCATCCGCACAAACCGACGGGAGGTTAGAAAGTGCAAGAAAGAATGCAGCTGCTCAAGGACCTGCAGGGTCTCGACCAGGAACTGAACCGCATCGCACAGCATCGCAGCAAGCTCGAGGCTGAGGATGCCGCCCTCAGGGGCGAGCGCGAGCGCGTTCAGGCGATGGTCGATACGCTCACCGAGGAGATCGAACGACTGCAGGAACAGCGGCGCGAACTGACCCAGGCCCTCGCCCTGGAGCAGGACAACGTCAAAAAGGCCGAAGGCAGGCTCCCCTCCATCCAGACCCAGAAGGAATACCTCGCCGTTCTGAAGGAGATCGACACGGCGAAAAAGACGAACAAGGAGATCGGCGACCGCATCGCCGAGAAGGACCGCGAGATCGACGCCCTGAGCAAGGACTGCGACGAGAAGAGCGCCGAGCTCGCGCAGGTGAGCGAGAAGGTCGCGGGGCGCCAGGCGCAGATCGCCGAGGCGATGGGCCAGAGCGATGAGGCGTTGGGCGAGAAGGGCTCGCAGCGCGACGCCATGCTCGAGAAGCTGCCGGCGGCGCTGCGCAAGCGCTATCGGCTCCTGATGGATCGGCGCGCCGGCGTCGCGGTGGTCGAGGCACGCAACGGCGCCTGCCTCGGCTGCAACATGCACCTGCCGCCGCAGCTCTTCAACAGCCTGTTTCGCAGCGAAGAGATCCAGAGCTGCCCCCATTGCAATCGACTCCTGTTCGTCGAATCGGTAGAATAGGCAAGTCGATAGGCCGAAGGCTTTCAGGTGTTTAGGTTAGGGTCTAAACACCTAGACCCCTAAAGGCCTAAATTCCTGCAGTTCTTTGTGGCCGGAGAAGAACAGATGATCGCCGGTCCGCCTTGGGCGGACGGGAGGAAAGTCCGGGCTCCGCAGGGCGGGATGGTCCCTAACGGGGACCGGGGGCGACCCCAGGGAAAGTGCTACAGAAAGCAAACCGCCTGCCGAAGCCTTGCGCGAAGGCAGGTAAGGGTGAAACGGTGAGGTAAGAGCTCACCAGTTCCGGCGGCGACGTCGGAAGCTCGGCAAACCCCATCCGGAGCAAGGCCAAATAGGGGAGCGTTTGAGGGCGGCCCGCCCGAAGCTCCCGGGTACGGCTGCTTGAGGCCGTCGGCAACGGCGGTCCTAGAGGAATGATCATCGCCCGGGCGCGGGTAACCTCGCCCGGGAACAGAACCCGGCTTATGGTCTTCTCCGGCCACTTTTTTTCAGGAAACGGCACGCCTTCGGCAGCGTGCCGTTTTCCGTCCCAAGGCGGTTTCATGCAGGAGCGAACCGGCGCCGCCGCGCCGCGCTGGGCGCGCATCGTCGCCCTGGTGACGCAGGAGGTGGCGACCCTCCCCGACAGCGAGCGGCAGTGGATTTCGCAGAAACTGTCGCGCATCGCCGCGCTGCAAAGCGCGATGCACGCCCTCTTCGAGGCGGCCGACGGGGCGAGCCTGTGCCGCAGCTGCCTCGGGCAATGCTGCGGCTGCGGAACGAATCACCTCACCCTGGCCAACCTGCTGGCTTTCGTCGCGGCCGGCGAAGAGCCGCCGGCGCCCGATTTCACCCGCACCTGCCCCTGGCTCGGCGACGAGGGGTGCCTGCTGGAGGTCGCCCGGCGCCCCTACAACTGCGTCAGCTTTCTGTGCGAGCCCATCGAAGATCGTCTCGCCCCGGCGACGCGAGACGATTTCTATCGCCTGGAGAAGGAGCTGCGCGCGCTCTACCTGCAGTTCGACGCCCGTTACGCCGGCAGCAGCCTGCGGGGGATCTTCATCCGCGCCGAGCGCCTCGGCGGGGCTCCCTTCCTGAGCCGGATCTGAACCATGCGGCCCGACAGGGCTTTTTACAGTCGACGGAGAGGATTTTTGTATGGATGTGCATTTCAGCCGTCAGAACGGCGAGCTCGACGACATCATCGACGATCTCATCGCCCGCGTCGGGGTTCATCACCCTGGCATCGTGCGCGAGATGATCATCAGCGCCCTCAAGGCGGGGCATGAAAACAACTACCTGGCCGATCTGAAGCTGATGCGCACCACCATGAAGGAGATGCGCTACACCAACAAGATCTTCGGCCCCTACCGCGACCGCAAGAAGGTGACGATCTTCGGCTCGGCCCGCACCCAGAGCGACGAGCCGATCTACCGCAAGTGCGTCGACTTCTCGCGCATGCTCGCCGAGCGCGGCTACATGGCGATCACCGGCGGCGGCGGCGGCATCATGCAGGCCGGCAACGAAGGGGCGGGCGCCGAGAACAGCTTCGCCGTCAACATCCGCCTCCCCTTCGAGCAGGAAACGAACCCGGTGATGGAGAAGAGCAAGAACGTCATCGTCTACCGGTACTTCTTCAATCGCAAGGTCGCCTTCCTCAAGGAGGCCCAGGCCGTCGCCCTCTTCCCCGGGGGGTTCGGCACCCTCGACGAGGCGATGGAGACTCTCACCCTGATCCAGACCGGGAAGAATCCTCCCATCCCGCTGGTCCTCATCGACGACGATCAGGGGGACTACTGGGAGCGCATCCTCGACTTCATGAAGGACATCCTGCTGCGCAAGGGACTCATCTCCGGCGAGGATTTCAGCCTCTTCTCCATCACCCGCGACCCGGCCGAGGCGGTGCGCATCATCGACGACTTCTACTGCGTCTACCACTCGATGCGCTTTGTGCGCAACACCCTCGTCATTCGTCTCAATCATCCGCTGAAGGCCGAGGAGGTCGAGACCCTCGCCCGCGAGTTCGGCGAGATCATCGAGCCGGGCAGCCGCCTGGAGCAGCGCGACGCCCTCCCCGAGGAGAAGGACCAGCCCGACCTCCTTCACCTGCCGCGCCTGACCTTCGAGTTCAACCACTTCAGCTACGGGCTGCTCAAGGCGTTCATCCGCCGGATCAACTCGTTCTACATCAAGGAGAGCCTGCCCGGTTCGCTGGGCGGAGGGTAGGAAAGCAGCGCGCCGCCCGAGGCCCCCGAGGTCTCGGGCAGCGCGGATTTGACGCCGGAACGGGCGGGGGTACACTGGTATTAGAGCCCCAACAGCCATTGCGGAGGTCAGAATGAATGTCGCAGTTACGGCACTTTTCGCGCTCTTCATGCTTGTCGGATGCGGCGTGCGGGTGTTGCCGGAGGCGGCCATGCAGCAGGTCGACCCGTCGGTCGATTTCACCCTCGTCCGCGACGACCCGCAGCGATACGTCGGCACCACCGTCCTTCTGGGGGGCCGCATCATCTCGAACCGCTCCACGCAGGAAGGCTCCCTCCTCGAAATCCTCCCCTACCGCCTCGACCGCTCGGGCAGGCCCGTCGACATCGACGGCGAAGGAGGGCGATTCCTGGCCCGCGCCGAGCGCTTTCTCGATCCCGAGGTCTACGAGCGGGGGAGTCTCGTCACCCTGACCGGGACGGTCCTCGGCACCGGCACCTCGACCCTCAACGACGTCACCTATCGCTGGCCGCTCTTTCGCGTCGGCGCCATCCATTCCTGGAGGGCCGAGCGTTATTACGACCCCTATCTCCATGCCCGCCCCTTCCACCGCTATCCCCATCGGCATTTCCATCGCTTTCATCACCACCCCTTCCACGATCCGTTCTGGCATGACCCGATGTGGGGGCCCTGGTGGCGCGATCCCTGGTACTGGTGGTAGGCACAGAAGCGCTTCGGCCGAAAAAGCTGGAAGTTTGGTCTGATTTAATATAGAGTTCATCCAAAACCCCCAAAACTGGACGGATTTGACGCCGGACCCGGGACGTCGGGGAGGATAGAGATCCCCGACGTCCTTGTTTGTTCCGCGACAGTGCGCCGACGCCCCGGCTGCGATCCCTGCCCCTCCAGGACGGTGACGATGAACGACAGGAGCCCGAGTCCGGATCAGGACTGTCGAGCGCTCCCCTCCGTGCGCCCAGGCGCGGGCGGGGCGGGGCTCTCGGCGCTGCATTGCGTCGCGCTCCTCGTCACACTGGTCGCCCTTTTCGCTCTCGGCCGCCAGCACTACCCCTCGTTTCACCTGCTCGTCGAGCTCGCCGGCGTCGTTCTCGCCCTCGCCGTCTTCTCCCTCATCTGGAACATCCGGCACACCGCTCCCCAGCCCCTCTTTCTGGTGCTGGGGTTCGCCTGTCTTCCCATCGCCGTCCTCGACCTGCTGCACATCCTCTCCTTCCTGGGGATGCATGCGGTCGCCGGGAGCGGAACCGATCTGCAGATCCGGTTCTGGATCGCCGCGCGCTTCGTGGAGGCGAGCGCTTTTGTCGCCGCCGCCCTCGCCGCAGGGCGGAACAGCGCCCCGCGTCCCCGGCTGCTCCTTGCGGCTTTCGGCGTGCCGGGGCTGCTGCTCGCGCTGGCCATTCATCCTCTCGGCGTCTTTCCCGCCGCCTACGTCGAGGGGCGCGGCCTCACCCTTTGGAGCTTCGCCGCCATCGCCGCGACCTGCGCCGCCTTCGTCGTCGCCGCCGTTTCGCTGCTGCGCCGCGACGAGGTCCTGAGCCGCCCCCTGATGGGCCTTCTGCTGGCGGCCATCGCGGCGAAAGTCGTCTCCGGGGCGAGCGTCGCCTTCTATGCCGATGTCCACGGCCTGCCCAACATCCTCGGACATCTGTTCAAGCTCCTGTCGATCTTTCTGCTCTACCGGGTGCTGGTCGAAGGCGCCCTTCGCACCCCCTACGTTTCGCTCTTCCACGACCTGAGCCGCTCGCGCGAAGACCTTCGCCGGCAGCTCGAGGAGAGCCGAAACGCCGCTCTCGAGCGCGAGAAGCTCCTGACGAGCCTTTCGGCTCAGCAGAAGCTTGCCGAACAGAGGGCGCGCGAGGCCGAAGAGGGGGTGCGCATCCTCAACACCCTCATGGAGTACATCCCCGAAGGGATCGTCATCGCCGATGCGCGCGGACGCATCAAGATGGTGAGCCGCTTCGGCCTCGGGCTCACCGGACACCGCGGCCTCGACGACATGAAGCGCTACCCCGCCGGGAACCACGCGGAGGGGTGGGGGGTCTATCGCTCCGACAGCGACAAGGCCGTCGGCGTCGACGAGCTCCCGGTCGTTCGCACCGTCCGCGAGAACCGCGTCATCGCCAACGAGGAGTGGCTCCTTCGCCGCCCCGACGGCACCGAGGTGACGGTGCTCGCCACCGCCGGGCCGATCCTCGACCGCGAGGGGGAGGTGGTCGGAGGGATCGCCGCCTGGCGCGACATCAGCCTTCGCAAGCAGATGCTCGAAGATCTGCGCACGGCCAAGGAGGCCGCCGAGGCGGCGAACCGGACCAAGAGCGAGTTTCTGGCCAACATGAGCCACGAGATCCGCACCCCCATGAACGCCATCATCGGCATGACCGATCTGACCCTCGACACCCAGCTCACCCGCGAGCAGCGCGAGTATCTGACGATGGTGCAGAGCTCGGCCGATTCGCTGCTGCGCATCATCAACGAGATCCTCGATTTTTCGAAGATCGAGGCGGGCTTTCTCGACTTCGAGGAGGCCGAGCTCAACCCCCGCGAGATCGTCGAGAAGACGATGGAGACCCTCGCGGTGCGCGCCCACCAAAAGGGGCTCGAGCTGGCGTGCCGCATCTCCCCCGAGTTGCCCGACGTTCTGCTCGGCGACGCGGGGCGCCTGCGCCAGGTGCTCATCAATCTGGCCGGTAACGCCGTCAAGTTCACCGACGCGGGGGAGGTCGTCGTCACGGTCGATATCGTCCCCGAAGACCGCCATGCCTGCGATGCGTACCGCGTGCGCTTCGCGGTGCGCGATACCGGCCCCGGCATCCCCGAGGAGCGCCTCGACACCCTCTTCGAGAGCTTCGCGCAGGCCGACAGCTCGGCGTCGCGGCGCTACGGCGGCACCGGGCTGGGGCTCACCATCTCGCGCCGCATCGTCGAGGCGATGGGGGGCGACATCGCGGTGCACAGCGTCTTCGGGCAGGGGAGTACCTTCACCTTTACGGTGCCGCTGCGTCGCGCAACGCCCGGCGCGCCGCAGCCCGACCCGGTGGGGGACGAGCTCGATCTGCGGGGGATGATGGTTCTGGTCATCGACGACAACGAGACCAACCGCCGCATCCTGTGGGAGATGCTCACCGCCTGGGGGATGGAGGTCGTTCTGGCGCGCGGCGGAGAGCAGGGGCTCAAGGCGCTGGAGTCGGCACGAAGGAGAAATCTCGCCTTCCAGCTTCTGCTCATCGACAGCGACATGCCTGAGCTCGACGGCTTCGCCGTGGCCGAGATCATCCGTAGCGATCAGGCTCTTAAAGAGCGGGCGGTGATGATGGTAAACGCCGACGACGTGCGAAGCGCCGCCCGGCGCTGCCGTCGCCTGGGGATCGGGCGCTATCTGGTCAAGCCCCTCAAAAAATCACCGCTCTTCAACGCCATTTTGGAGACGCTCAATCGCCGCAAGGGGCCGAAGACCGAGGTCGCCGAGGCGCACGCGGAGCGTCGCAGGGTCGCCGCGCCGGGGCGTCCTCTTCGCATTCTTCTGGCCGAGGACAACCCGATCAACCAGCGCCTCGCCATCGTCCTTCTGGAGAAGAAGGGGTGGCGCGTGCGCGCCGTCCCAACCGGGGCGGCGGTTCTGACGGCGCTGCGCGACGAAGCGTTCGACCTGGTGCTGATGGATGTGCAGATGCCCGAGATGGACGGGTTCGAGGCGACGCGTCGCCTTCGCGCCATGGAAGAGCAGAGCGGCGCGCACCTGCCGGTGATCGGGCTGACGGCCCACGCCATGAAGGGGGATCGGGAGAATTGCCTCGCCGCGGGGATGGACGACTACGTCCCCAAGCCGATCCGCCCCGAGGTCCTCTACGAGGCGATCGAGAAGATCGTCGCCGAGCGGGGGATCGATCTGAGCGCGCCCGCCCCCACGGACGTGAGCGACGCGCTCAAGGCGGTCCACGGCGACCGCGCCTTTTTGAAGGAGCTCGCCGACCAGCTCGTGCGCGACCTCCCCTGGCAGCTCGGCGAGCTGCGCGAGGCGCTGCAGCTCGGCGACCCCAAGCGCCTCGAGCGCCAGGCCCACAGCCTGAAGTCGGTGGTGGGGATTTTCGGCGCCCACGGCGCCGCCCGGCTCGCCGCCGAGATGGAGCGTCTCGCCGAAGTGGGGGAGATGATGCATGTCCCCCCCGTTCTTGAGAAATTCGAAGCCGAAATGCAGCGGGTCGCCGAGGATCTCTGCGCCCTGTAGCAGCCAACAACCATTTTTTCATGGAGGAATAGCATCATGCTCAGACACCTGGTTTTCTTCAAATTCAATGCGGGCACCACCGAGGGGGAGGTCGACGATCTTATCGAAAGCCTGCGGGCCCTCGACGGCGTCGTTCCCGAGATCCGCGAGCTGGAGGTGGGGCGCGACATCGTGCGCTCGGAGCGCTCCTTCGATCTCGCCCTCTACTCCACCTTCGACGATCTGGAGGCGATGCAGCGCTATCAGGTCCATCCCGACCACCAGGCCGTCGTGGCCAAGGTGAAGCGCCTGTGCGAAAGGGTCGCGGCGGTCGACTACGAGGTCTGAGCCCCCGCTACCCCTGCGGGCTTCGGGCAATGCCGGAGCCCGCAGGGGACGCTCCGATTGACAACCCCTTGTGCGGCGATAGATTGGTTAGGCGCACCGACCGATAACCCGCCGGAGCAAGGGAGACGAGATCATGGGAAAGAGCGGCAACATCCTCCCGCCGGGTCCGAACCCCCGGGAGGACAGGATGACGGAAAAAGACCAGGAGCAGCTTCGCCGGCACCTGCGCGGCCAAGTTGACGCCCCGGCGCGGCAAGAGGAGGAGACGGACGAGTTCGAGCCCGCCGACGCGGCGGAAGGAGAGCGCTTCGACACCCATGAGTACCGCATGCGCCACACCCCCGGGCAGGCCGAAGGGGAGGCCGCAGAGGAGCGCAAGGAGGATTAAACGCCCGGGTCCCGCGAAGAACGTCTCGATCTCATTCGGTAATTTGCAGCCGGGTTCATCCTTGCTATACTTTTGCGGTTATTTTGTGACGGGGCCGCAGGCCCCCGTGTGATCCGACTTCCCCGGGAACCCCTCCTATGAGCTTTGAGCACAACGCGAGCCCCCAATGGATTGAATCGCTCTATACCCTTTGGACCGAGAACCCCGATCAGGTGCCCCCCCAGTGGAGCGCCTTCTTCCGGGGATTCGCCTTCGGCGCGGAGGCCGCCGGGCCCGGCGTCGACCCCCGCGCCGCCCTGAAGCAGTCGGCGGTGCAGTCGCTCATCTACCGTCACCGCGACATCGGCCATCTTCTGGCCTGCACCGACCCCCTCTCCCCCTGTTCGCTTTCCCACCCGCTGCTCGATCTGGAGGCCTTCGAGCTCAGCGAGGCCGACCTCGACACCGTTTTTCACATCCGGCGCTACCAGCACAAAAGCGCGACCCTGCGCGAAATCCTGCAGGTCATGCGCGAGACCTACACCCGCTCGGTCGGCGTGGAGTTCATGCACATCCAGGACCCCTTCGAGCGGCAGTGGCTCATCGAGCGCCTCGAGCCGGTGCGCGGCAGGGGGTCGTTCAGCCTCCAGGAGAAGCTGCGCACGCTGTACAAGCTGCGTCAGGCGCACCTGTTCGAATCGTTTCTGCACCGGAAGTTTCTGGGCCAAAAGCGCTTCTCCCTCGAAGGGGGCGATGCGCTGATCCCCATGCTCGACCGCCTCGTCTGCGGGGCGGCCGCCTCCGGGGTGCGCGATCTCGTTCTGGGGATGGCGCACCGGGGGCGCCTGAACGTTCTGGCCACCATCTTCCGCAAGCCCCTGGCCACCATCTTCGCCGAGTTCGAGGACAACATCGAGTTCGGCTTCGTCGGCGAGGGGGATGTCAAGTACCACCGGGGGTTCTCAACCGACGTGACCCTGCCCGACGGCGGGCGCATCCACCTCGCCATGACGAGCAATCCCAGCCACCTCGAAGCGGTCGACGCCGTCGTCGAGGGCAAATGCCGCGCCCGGCAGGACGCCTACGGCGCCGAGGGGCAGGCGCGCGTGCTGCCGGTGCTGATCCACGGCGACGCCGCCTTCGCCGGACAGGGGATGGTGGCCGAGGTGCTGAATCTGTCGGCCCTCGAAGGGTATCGCACCGGCGGCACCGTGCACATCGTCGTGAACAACCAGATCGGCTTCACCACCGCCCCGCGCGACGCCCGCTCGACCCTCTACGCCACCGACGTCGCGCGCATGCTCGCCGTCCCCATCTTCCACGTTCACGGCGAAGACCCCGAGGCGGTCCTCTTCGTCACCGATCTCGCCCTGCGCTACCGTCAGGCCTTCGGACGCGACGTCGTCGTCGAGCTCATCTGCTACCGGCGCCACGGCCACAACGAGGGGGACGAGCCGTACTTCACCCAGCCCCTCATGTACGACAAGATCAAAGAGCGCCCCCCCGCGTGCGAGATCTACGCCGAGCAGCTCCTGAACGAAGGGGTCGACGAGGAGTCGATCGAGGAGCAACACCGCGAGGTCGACCGCTGGCTCGAGGAGGGGAGCGCCGCAAAAAGCACGAACGCGCGTCTGGCCGGTTTCGGCGGCAAGTGGCGCGACATCGAGCGCGACTGGCGGCCGGTGTCTGCCGAGACCGCCGTTTCGGGCGAGCGTCTCAAGGAGCTCATCGACGTCCTCACGGAGATCCCCTCCGACTTCGCCCCCCACCCCAAGATCGCCAAGCAGATGGAGCGGCGCCGCGAGACGATCCACGACGCCGACGGCATCGACTGGGCGACGGCCGAGGCCCTCGTCTTCGCCTCTTTGCTGGCCGAGGGGACGAGCGTGCGCCTGTCGGGGCAGGATTCGCGCCGCGGCACCTTCAGCCAGCGCCACGCCGTTTTGCGCGACGTGCAGACCGGCAAGAGCTACTGCCCCTTCGAGAAGGTCGCGACCAAGGAGGCCGCCTTCCACATCTACGACAGCCTCCTCTCCGAGCAGGCCGTCCTCGGCTTCGAGTACGGCTACTCCCTCGAAACCCCCTACGGGCTCACCATCTGGGAGGCGCAGTTCGGCGACTTCGTCAACGGCGCCCAAGTCATCATCGACCAGTTCATCGTCAGCGGCAAGACCAAGTGGGACCGGGTGAGCGGCCTGACCCTCTTTCTCCCTCACGGCTACGAGGGGCAGGGGCCCGAGCACTCCAGCGGACGCATCGAGCGCTTTTTGCAGCTGTGCGCCGGCAACAACATCCAGGTCGTCTACCCCTCGACCCCGGCCCAGTTCTTTCACCTGCTGCGCCGCCAGATGCACCTCCCCTTCCGGCGCCCCCTGGTCGTCTTCACCCCCAAGGCCCTTTTGCGCCATCCGGCGTGCGTCTCGTCCCTGGGCGACTTCAGCGCGGGGACGTTCAGGGAGATCCTCCCCCCGGAGGGCGCAGGCGATGGGGCCGCAACTCTCCTGCTGTGCTCCGGCAAGGTCTATTTCGATCTGAAGCAGAGGATGGAGGACGAGGGGCGCACCGATGTGGCGATCGTGCGTCTGGAGCAGCTCTATCCCCTGCGCACCGATCTGCTCCAAGAGGTCCTCGCCCCCTTCGCCAAGGCCGAGCGCGTCGCCTGGGTGCAGGAAGAGCCCCGCAACGCCGGCGCCTGGAGCTTCGTGCGCCCCCACCTGCGCACGATCCTCGGGCGCGACCCCGAGTATGTCGGCCGCGAAGAGGCCGCCTCGCCGGCCGTCGGCTCGCACCGGATGCACAAACGCGAGCAGGAGGCGATACTTGGAAAAGCAATTTTGAATGTTGAATTTTGAATGTTGAATTGAAAATCAAAACGGATGAGGTGACGTCATGGAGATCAAGGTTCCCGCCATCGGCGAGTCGGTCCTGGAAGCGACCATCGCCAAGTGGCATAAAAAAGATGGGGATACGGTGAAGAAGGACGACCTCCTGTGCGAGCTCGAAACCGACAAGATCACCCTGGAGCTCAACGCCGACGCCGACGGGACCCTCTCCATCAAGACCCAGGAGGGAGAGACGGTGGAGGTCGGCGCCGTCATCGCCACCTTGAAGGAGAGCGGCGAGGGCGAGGCGAAGAAAAAGGAGCCGGCCGAAGAGAAGAAGGAAGAGAAGAAAGAGGCCGAGAAAGAGCCGAAGGAGAAGGCGAAGGACGAGCCGCGCAAGAAAAAGGAGGCGCCCGCCGCCGACGAGAAGAGCGCGCCGCAGCGTGAAGAAAAAAAGGAGAAGGAGGCGGAAAAAAAGGAGGAGGCGCCGAGCCGCAAGGAGCCCGCCGCCCGGGACGCTTCCGACGAGCGCACCACCCGCAAGGCGATGAGCGCCATCCGCCGCCGCATCGCCGAACGCCTCGTCGAGGCGCGCCAGCAGACCGCCATGCTCACCACCTTCAACGAAGCCGATCTCGGCCGCGTGCAGGCCTTGCGCAACCGCCACCAGGAGAGCTTCCGCAAGAAGCACGGCGCCCCCTTAGGGCTCATGTCGTTCTTCGTCAAGGCCTCTGTCGAAGCCCTCAAGGAGTTCCCCGAGGTGAACGCCCGCATCGACGGCGGCGACATCGTCTACCAGCACTTCTACGACATCGGCATCGCCATCGGTTCCGAGCGCGGTCTCGTCGTGCCGGTGCTGCGCGACTGCGACCGCATGAGCTTCGCCGAGATCGAGACGGGGATCGCCGACTACGTCGAGAAGATCAAGACCAACAAGCTCAGCCTCTCCGATCTCGAAGGGGGGACCTTCACCATCACCAACGGCGGCGTCTACGGCTCGCTCCTCTCGACCCCCATCCTCAACCCTCCCCAGTGCGGCGTCCTGGGGATGCACGCCATCCAGGAGCGCCCCGTGGCGCACGACGGCGAGATCGTCATCCGCCCCATGATGTACCTCGCCCTCTCCTACGACCACCGCCTCATCGACGGCCGCCAGGCGGTGCAGTTTCTCAAGCGCATCAAGGAGTGCGTCGAAGAGCCCGAAGAGTTGCTGCTGGAGCTGTAGGCGTAACGAGCAGAAACGGATCGAAGGCGGCCACCGGCCGCCTTTTTCTATTCACTTAAGGCTTGACTCAAGAGGAAAAATTGCCAAAAATACAATATCTTTTCCTTCTACAATCTATTCATTTTCTATTCACGAAAGTTCGCGCGAAGCGATGGAGCGATCCGAAAGAGGAATCAGGCTCAAAAGCCTTCTGAGCACCGGTGCGCGCACCCCCGGCGAGCTTCAGGAGCGGATGGGGATCAGTCAGCCGACCCTGTCGCGCCTCGTCGCCGACATGGCGGGCGAGGTCGTCTCCCTCGGCAGAGGGAAGGCCACCCGGTACGCCCTGCCGCGGCCGATCAAGGGGGGGGCGGACTCTTTCCCCGTCTATCGGATCGATGAGCGGGGCGATGTCCACCTCTTCGGAACCCTGCGTGCCCTGCAGGGCGGAGAATATTGGTGGAAGGCGGCCGAGGCGGGAGGCGGTCGTTTGATGGATCATCTCCCCTGGTTCGTCCAGGATCTGCGGCCGGACGGCTTCATGGGGAGGGCCTTTGCGCAGAGGGAGGGCGCCGCTCTGGGTCTGCCCTCGCGCCTGGCGGACTGGAGCGACGACGATCTTCTGGTCGCCCTCTCCCGGAGGGGGGACGACTGCATGGGCGATCTGCTCGTCGGAGAGGAATCGCTGGCCCGGTATTTTCAAAGGGCCAGAGAGCCCATCCCTTCTGTTCTTCCGGACGATCGCGCGCGCGAGTACCCCCGCTTCGCTCGCCTCGCCTTGGACGGAGCCCCTCCGGGATCGTCGGCGGGTGGGGAGCAGCCCAAGTTTGCCGTTATGCTCGAAGGGGAAAGGCCCTGTCACGCCCTGGTGAAATTTTCCTTCGAAACGACGACGGCGGAAGGGCGCCGATGGGCGGATCTGCTCGTCTGTGAGCATCTTGCGCTGCAAACCGTCAAAGAGGCCGGGATTCGGGCAACGTGTTCCCGAATCGTGGAGGGGGGCGGACGCGTCTTTCTGGAAGTCGCGCGCTTCGATCGGGTCGGGCGCCTGGGGCGTCTCCCCCTGGTCTCCCTGGGCGCGTTGGAGGATGAATTCTTCGGACGAAGGGACAACTGGATCGCGGCGTCCATTCGCCTGGAAGGGGCGAGAATGATCTGCCCGGAAGATGCCGCGGCGCTGCGATGGCTCTCGGTCTTCGGCATTCTGATCGGCAATACCGACCAGCATTTCGGCAATGTCTCCCTGATACGGGGAGAAAGGGAGCGATTTACCCTGGCCCCGGCTTACGATGTGCTGCCGATGTTCTACCGGCCCGTCGGAAGTGAAATCGCCGCCCGGCGTTACGAGCTTCCGCTCCCTCCTCCCGGAGCGTCTCTGCAGTGGCAGAGCGCAAGGCCCTGGGCCGAGCGCTTCTGGGTGAGGGCGGCGACGGACGAGCGGATCTCACCCGAATTCAGACGGATCTGCAGGGAGAACCGGACCCTCCTGGACGCCATCGGAAATGGACCGCGTCTGATCGAATAAAGAGCGGGCTTCATTGACCCTTTCGATCCCTTGCGGGTATCATGGCGGAAAGTAGAGGAGGGATTGCGATGCGGCTGTTCTTGTTGAATTCACTGGTTGTCCTTTTTCTGCTGAGCGTCGGTGCGGCCGGGACGGCGTGGGGTCATGCGCATCTCGTCGAGTCGACCCCGGCCAACGGCGCGGTTCTGGACGCCTCCCCCCCGCAGCTCACCCTTCGGTTCAATTCCCAGATCGAAACGCCCCTGACGCGCCTGGTCCTCATCGGCGGGGGGAGCGAGATCCCCCTGTTGCTGGACGATGCGCAACCCGGCGGGACGAGCGACGAGATCACGGCGCCCCTCCCCGCCCTCGAAGCGGGCCGCTACCGGGTCCGCTATCGGGTGATGGCCACCGACGGGCACCCGACGTCGGGGGTGCTGCGCTTCACCGTCTCCGATCCACCCGGCCAGTGATCCTTCTGGAAGGATACCTTGAGGTCGCGCTCAAGGCCGCTTCGCTCATCGCCCTGGCGCTCTGCGTCGGAGGGCTCGCCTTCGCCTTCTTCGTCACCGAGGGCGCTGCGGAGCGCTCCCCCCTGCACGCCCGGGCGCGCGATGGCGCTCTGCAGCCGGCCGTCGCCGCCGCCTTTCTCCTCGCCCTGACGCAGCTCCTCTCCCTCGCCCTTTCTCTTTGGGCGCTGGCCGACTTCTACGACCGCCTTCCCCTTTCCGAATTTTTGCGCGCCGGCTTCGTCCGGACGACCCTCGCCTATGCCGCCGGGGCGATTGCCTTGGGGAGCGCCCTTGTGTTTTTGCGGCGAAGGCCCCGGCAACCGCTGCGCTGGTGCGCGGCCTTCACCGCGGCCCTCTTTCTGGCGGCCGTCGGCGCCCGGCTGGTGCACGGCGCGAGCCGAACCGAAGAGGCGGCGCTGTTGATGAGCGTCACCGCGCTCCACCAGGTGAGCGCCGCCCTTTGGGTCGGCGGCCTCATCCATCTGGTCGCCCTGCGGCGCCTGTGTCGCAGCGAGCCGCTAGGGGAATCGCTCTGGGCGGAGGCGGTGCAGCGTTTCTCCAGGCTCGCCCTCGTCTCGATGGCTCTTTTGACGGGGTCGGGATTTTTCCTGGCGTGGAGGTACATATCTGGATGGGAGGAGGTCCTCGCGACCCCCTACGGCACCCTCGTCGCGGCCAAAACGGCCCTTCTGGGCGCGGCCCTCGTGCCGGCGGCCTTCAACTTCTTTTTGGTGCGGGCCCGCTCGCAGGGGGTGCGGACCCTCGTGCCGACGTTTGCCGAGGCGGAGGCGCTCTTGGGCGCGATCCTCTTGCTCGTCGCGGCGGGACTCGTGTCGCATCCCCCCGCCGTCGACGTCGGCGCGCAGGCCGCCTTCGCCGAAGTGTCGGCCCTCTTCGCCCCCGCGGTGCCCGACCTCTCGCCCCCTACCTTCCACAGCGTCGCGGGGTTCCTGCTCGTCTTCGCGAGTCTGGGCGCCTTGCTGCGAAGCGCGATCGTGCCGGGGGAAAAGCGGCGCCCCGCCCCGCGGGCATGGCTCTTTCCGGTCTTTTCCCTTGCAGGAGGCGCCCTGCTGCTGACCTATGCCCACACGGTCTTCTCCGAGTGGGATTTTCCGGTCGGTCTCTACTGCTCCCTCCTCGGTTTTCTGCTCACGCTGGTCGGCGCAGGGCGCTACCTGGAGCTGCGCCTCGCCCCCGGGCAGGGGCGCATTCCCGGTGCGCTCTGGCCGCTCTGCCTCCTTCTCGCCGGTCTCGTCCTTCTCTTTTCACGGGTGTGACGATTCTTACTCGTCGATCCTCGTGCGCGTCTCCTCCGACCGGAGAGTCTTGGGGAGCGTGAAATAGAAGCACGCCCCCCGCCCCACCTCCCCTTCGGCCCAGACCCGGCCGCCGTGGCGCTCGACAATGCGCTTGACGCTCGCCAGCCCGATGCCGGTCCCTTCGAACTCCTCGGCCTTGTGCAGGCGCTGGAAGACGCCGAAGAGCTTAGCGGAATAACGCATGTCGAATCCGGCGCCGTTGTCGCGTACCCACACGACCGTCTCCTCCCCCTCTTCACGGCTGCCGATCTCGATGACGGCGGGGTCGCGCCCCCGGGTGTACTTCAGGGCGTTGGAGAGGAGATTGATCACGACGGTCTTCAGCAGGAGCGGATCTGCCTGGACCTGCGGCAGAGGTCCGATATTCCATACGATGGCGCGCCCTTCGGTTTCCGGAGCCAGCTCCCTTGCGGACTCTTCCACAATGCGCCCAAGCCTGACGGGCAAGACGTTCAAGGCGGCGCGGCCGATGCGCGAGAAGCTGAGCAGATCGTCGATGAGGGCGCTCATGCGCCGCGCCGCGTCGGAGATGATCCGGATGGTGCGCCGTCCCTTCTCGTCCAGTGTCGGGCCTGCCGTCGCATCGAGGATCTCGACGAAGCTGGCGATGTGCCGCAAGGGGGCGCGCAGATCGTGGGAGACCGAGTAGGTGAAGGCCTCAAGCTCCCGATTGGCGGCGGTCAGCTCGGCGGTGCGCTCCTTGACGCGGCTCTCCAGCTCGTCCATGAGGCGCCGCAGTGCTTCCTCCGCCTCGGTCCGCTCGGTGACATCCCGAAAGAGGATGGCAAAACGTCCTTTGCTTGGGCTGTAGCAAAAGACCTCGTAATACCGGCGGGTGAATCGGTTGTAGTTTTGGAAGCGAGTCTCTGCGCCTCTCAGCGCTACACCGCAGAAGGCATCGATCCAGTGCTGCTCGAGATCGGGTGCTACCTCACGCATCGGTCTTCCAACGACCCCCTCACGGCGCAGCCCCGTCAGCTTTTCGTAGGCAGCGTTGACCTCAAGGAATCGAAAGTCGACGCCCTCTCCTCCAGCGTCCAGAATCGGCTCCCCCAGAGCGAACCCTTCTCCCATCTTTTCGAAGAGGGTCCGATAGCGTTCCTCGCTCCGGCGGATCTCCTCGGCCCGGCTCAGGAGCCTCATCGCCATCGCCTCCACCGTTCGACGCAGGCGGCGCACCTCTTCGGGGGCGAAGGGTTCGTCGCGCGAGACGAACCGCTCTTTCCCCAGTTCCCGGGCGTCCGCCTCCAGCGCCTCCAGGGGGCGCGAGATGGTGCGCGACAGGAGCCAGGTCAACAAGAAGGCCGCCGAGGCGATGAGCAGGGCCAAGACGGTGTCTTGAAAAAGGTTTCGGCGCACGGAGGCGAGGGCGACATCGCGCGGGCGTCCAGCGCCGGCGACCCACCCTGTTGCGTCGATCGGCACCCGGGCCGAGAACCACTCCCCGCCTGGGACCTCCAGGCGGACCGGACCGTAGTGGGGGGCGCCCGTCTCCAGCGTCCGCACAAGGAGGAAATCGCTTTCTTTCCACCGGACCCGTTCTTCCCATGTTATGGGCGGCCCTCTGCTTCGGAAGACGACATTCCCCTCTCTGTCGAAGATGGCGACGGCCCCTTCCGTCGGGCGCTGCAGGGTCAGTTCGTCAAGAAAATCCGGCTCTATGCCGGCGACGATGACCCCCACCAACGCCTCCCCCCGGCGGATGGCCGTGGCGATGCCGAAGGTCGGCCGGGCCACGGTGGTGCCGGTCTGGAGCAGATCGCCCAAAGCCCAGGGGCTGCCGTTGAGAATGTCGCGGAAGTAGAGGCGCTCGGCGAGGCTTTGCCCGACAAGGGGGGGATGGCTGGAGGCCAGGACCGTTCCGTCGGGGGCGAGCCAGCTCAGGTTCCGGACCGAGCGGTACTGGTCGGCGCTGAAGGAGAGCAGATGCGTCGCCTTGGCCTCCGTGTAGAGCTCGAAGCTGGTGATCGCCTCTGCCAGAGCGGCGCTTGCGAGGCGGATGTCCTCAAGGTAAAGGGCGAAGGTCGTCGCCAGCCCTTGAGCGACCTCGAGCTCGGTCTGCATCGCCTGCGCCCGGCGGACCTGGTAGCGCTCGAAGTAGATCCACCCCTGAAGGAGGAGCAACGGAAAAATCGCCAGGGCGATCAGCGCAAAGAGACGCGCGCGGATGGCGCGGGGGATGAGAGACATCTCACACCTGCGGCCCGGCAATCGGCAGCGAAAAGGTGAAGACGCTCCCCTTGCCCAACTCGCTCTCGACCCGGATGCTTCCGCCGTGGGCCTCCACCAGCGAGCGGGTGATGTAGAGTCCGAGCCCCACCCCACCGGCAGCGCGCCCCATCGTGGGGCGGTGGAAACGTCGGAAGATGTGGGGGAGGTCCTCCGGCGCGATCCCATCCCCCCGGTCGCGCACCGAGATCAGGAGTTGGTCCCCCTCTCCCCGCACGGCGATCTCCACCGGTGAATCGGGCAGGGAGTACTTCAGGGCGTTGGTGAGGAGGTTGGCCAGGATGCGCTCGAGCTTCGAAGGGTCGGCCGATGCGGGGGGGAGCTTGGGGGGGATGTCGAGAAAGACCCGCGACACATCGAGGGCCGCCGAGGACTGGTGCAAAAAGGCGGGGAGGAATTCATCGATCCGGATCGGCTCTTTTTGCAGCTCGATCCGCCCCCCTTCGAGGCGCGCCACCTCCACGAGGTTCTCGATCAGCGTCGCCATGCGCTCGGCCCCTATGCGGATCGCCTCGATGTGCGGGTGCGCGTCTTCGTCTCGGCAGCTCGACTGAAGAAGCTCGGCGTGCCCCAGCACCACCGTCAGGGGCGTGCGCAGGTCGTGGGAGATGGTGTGGACGTAGATCTCGTGCTCGCGCTGCAACTGGTGCAGGTCGGTGATGTCGGTCATGGTGGAGACCGCGCCGAGAATCCCGCCTTCGGCGGTCCGGATGGGGGCGGCGCTGACGGCGACCCACAGCGTCTCGTCCTCCTCGGGGTGAAAGACGATGATCTCGGAGCGGATCGTCTCGCCGCGCAGAGCGCGCAGCGCCGGCTGACGCTGCGGCGAATAGGGGGCTCCGTCGGGGGTCTGGGGGCGCAGGGAGGTTTTGCGTTCGATCAGCGGTCGCTGTTTCATCTCGGTTGAGTAGCGAAACATCCGCTCGGCGGCCGGGTTCATGCGGCGGATCTCGCCGGCGGGGCCGTAGATCACCACGGCGTTGGCCATCGCCTCGATGGTGGCGTCGAGCTCGGCCAGAACGCGCTCGCGGTCGTGCTCGGCCCTCTTGCGCGCGGTGATGTCCTGCATGATGCAGATGAGGCGCTCGGGGAGGGCTCCGTCGGCCGCGTGCACCGCGCCGGTCGTCTCCTGGACCCAGACGCTCGATTCGTCCCCCCGCAGGTACCTCTTCTCCATGACGAAAGAGTCCTGCTCGGCGCGCAGCACCCGTGCGAACCCTTCCTTTTCGCTGCGGACGTGGTCGGGGTGCGTCAGGTCGTGGAGATTGGTGCCGAGAAGCTCGTCGGTGCCGCGCCCCATGATGGTGCACAGGCGCCGGTTCACCCGCAGGATGCGGCTGTGCGCGTCGAGCTCGGCCACCCCGACGGCGGCGTTTTCGAACAGGGCGCGCAGTTCCGCCTCGCTTCGGCGAAGGGCATCCTTCGCCTCGCGTCGGGCACGGCGTTCGGTGCGGGCATCGATCTCGCGCCGGATCGCCGGCACCAGGCGCGACAGGTTGTCCTTGGGGACGAAGTCGCCAGCCCCGGCCCGCATCGCCTCGACGGCGAACTCCTCTCCCCGGGTCCCCGAGACCATGATGAAGGGGAGGTCGGGGTCGCGTTCGCGAACGATGCGCAGGGCGGCCAGGCCGTTGAAGCTCGGCAGGTGGTAGTCGCCGATGACGAGGTTCCATCCCTCCTCGTCGAGAGCCGCGAGGAGCTCGGCCTCGCTCTGAATCCGCCGAAGGTCGAAGGACGAACTGTGCTGCTCCAACTGATGCCGCAGCAGCAGCGCATCGTTATCGGAATCTTCGATCAGCAGAACTCTGAGATTTTCCATGTGCGGAGGCCCGTCGGTCGGCAGTCGGGTTTTTTCGTACAGAATACCACCGCGCCCGCCCGGCTCCATGGGACCAAGGTAGCGAACGGCGCCCAACAAAAAGGGCGGTCCGAAGACCGCCCTGAAAGCGTGCGCGACAAAAAGGGAGAGCTCTTCAGCTCTCCACCGCGATGGGATGATCGGTGTGCGGACCGTGGGAGAACTCGAGGACCTCCTCGATCTGCATGACCATGCGCGTTTCGACCTGCGGCAGCCCCGGCTCCTCGATCTCGGGAGCGAAGCCGTTGAGGATGCCGACCTCGTCGGTCTTCTCCACCCGCCCCAAAAACTGGTAGCCGGCGCCGCTGGCGGGGTCGACGATGACGACGGCGAGGCGGGGGACCTCGGCGACGTTCTGCAGCGTCTTGTTGCAGAACCACGCCTCGAAGACGATATGGCCGGGGTCGGGAATGCGGATGCCGCTGCCGGCGGCCAGGTGGGGGCGCGCGCGCTGATCGGCCGAGGCGACGTAGGCGTAGTTGACCCCTTCGATGAATTTCTTCATTTTTTCCGAAATCATGAGTTCCCCTTTTTCCTGTCGAAGAGCGACTCCAGATAGCGTTCGGCCTGCATCGCCGCCATGCATCCCGAGGCCGCGGCGGTGACGGCCTGGCGAAAGTGAGGGTCCTGCACGTCTCCGGCTGCGAAGACGCCGGGGATGTTCGTCTCGGTGTGGTTGCGGGTAAAGATATACCCTTCTACGTCCATTTCCAGCTGCCCGACGAAAAGAGCGGTGTTGGGGGAGTGCCCGATAGCGACGAAGACCCCGTCGCAGGCGATCTCCCCCTCCATCCCCGAGGGGATGTGCCGAAGGCGCACCCCCGTCACCCCGCGCTCGTCCTCCAGGATGGCGGTGACGAGCGTCTCCCAGCGAAACTCGATGCTCTTGTTCATCTTGGCCCGCTCCTGCAACGTGGGGGTGGCGCGCAGGCTGTTGCGCCGATGCACCAGCGTCACCTTGCGGGCGAAGCGCCCCAGAAAGCTCGCCTCCTCCACGGCGGTATCGCCCCCGCCCACGACGACGACGTCTTTGTCCTTGTAGAAGAAGCCGTCGCAGGTGGCGCACACCGAGACCCCCCGGCCGTACAGCGACCACTCGTTGGGGAGCCCCAACATCTTGGGGGAGGCGCCGGTGGCGATGATGAGCGTCTCGCACAGGTAGCACGTCTGGTCGACCCAGATGCGGTAGGGGCGCTCGGTGAGCTCGACCCGGGTGACTTCCCCCTCGACGAAGCGGGTGCCGAATCGCTCGGCCTGCGCCTGCATCTGCGCCATCAGCGCCGGCCCCTCGATCCCTTGCGCGAATCCGGGAAAGTTCTCGATGGTCGTGGTGGTGGTGAGCTGGCCGCCGGGCTGGCGGCCGTGAATGAGGAGCGGACAGCAGCGGTTTCGGGCGGCGTAGACGGCGGCGGTGAGCCCCGCGGGCCCCGAGCCCAGGATGATGGTGGAGTGGACGCCGTCGATCTCAGGCATCGGCCGCTCCTGCGCTGAACTGCTCCTCGGCGTGGTAGGAGGAGCGCACCAGGGGACCCGCTTCCACATGCGCGAAGCCGAAGGAGAGCGCCCTTCGGCGAAGCTCGTCGAACTCCTGCGGGGGGACGTAGCGCACCACGGGGTGGTGCGCGGCGCTCGGGGCGAGATATTGCCCCAGGGTCAGGTAGGCGCAGCCGGCGCGGCGCAACGCGGCCAGAACGTCGAGGACCTCCTCCGGGCGCTCGCCCAGCCCCAGCATGAGCCCCGATTTGGTGGGGAGCCCCGGCGCCATCCGCGCGGCGGCGCGAAGAAGATCGAGGGAGCGTGCGAAGTCGGCCCCCCGGCGCACGGTGGGGTAGAGGCGCGGGACGGTCTCGATGTTGTGCCCCAGAACGTCGGGGGCGGCCTCCACGACGGTGCGAAGGGCCTGCGGGTCCCCGTTCAGATCCGAGATCAGCAGCTCGACGCGGCACCCCGGCGCGCGGGCGCGGATGGCCGCGGTCACCGCGGCGAAGTGCGCCGCCCCGCCGTCGGGCAGATCGTCGCGGGTGACGGTGGTGACGACGGCGTGGCGAAGCCCCAGCGAGGCGACGGCGCGGGCGATCTTCTGCGGCTCGTTCGGATCGGGGGGGGCGGGGAGGGCTTTCTCCACGTTGCAGAAGGCGCACCCGCGGGTACAGCGATTCCCCAGAATCATGAAGGTGGCGGTGCCGCGGCTCCAGCACTCCCCCTGATTGGGGCAGGCGGCGCTTCGGCAGACGGTGTGCAGACCTTCTTCCTTGTGGAGACGATCGATGCGCGCGACGTTGGGGCCGGCGCGCAGGCGCACCTTGAGCCAGTCGGGTTTGCTGCGGGTCGAAACACTCATACTCACTCTGCGAGGTCGCCGAGGTGGACGGCGCCGAAAACGTCGCAGAAGGCGGCGACAGTCCGCTCTTCCACTTCCTTGAGGGGGACGGCGCGGCCGACGACCCGCTCGAGGGTCGTCATCGAGACGTCCGGCAGTCCGCACGGAACGATGGCGCCGAAGCCCGACAGATCGGTGGAGACGTTCAGCGCGAAGCCGTGCCACGCGATCCAGCGCCGTACCCCGACGCCGATGGAGGCGATCTTGGCCCCCTGCACCCACACCCCGGTCTTGCCGGGGAGGCGCTCTCCCGCGACGCCGAAGGCCCGCAGCGTCAAGAGGAGAACCTCCTCCAGGCGCCGCAGGTAGGCGTGCAGGTCGCGGCCGAGTCGGTTCAAATCGACGATGGGGTAGCCGACGAGCTGCCCCGGGCCGTGAAAGGTCACATCGCCGCCGCGCCCTGATTCCGCGAGCGCGATGCCGCGCCGGGCGAGCTCGGCCTCCGAGGCGAGCAGGTGCTCGGTGCGCCCACGGCGCCCCAGGGTGATGACGGCGGGGTGTTCGAGCAGGATGAGGAAATCCTCCTCACCGTCCCGGCGTCGGGCCAGAAACGACTCCTGCAGCGCCACGGCCTCGGCATAAGGGAGGCGCCCCGGGCGCACGGTCCGAAAAGGGTGTCCCGGGACGACGGGTGCGCGGGCGGCTACCCCTCCCAATGAATGCAGGCCACCGGGCAGGAGTCCATCGCCTCCTGGATCTTCTCCTCCGGGGCGCCGGCCGCTTCGTAGACTTCGGCCAGGCCGTCGTCGTTCATGCGGAAGACTTCCGGAGCGACATCGACGCAGAGGTTGCAGCTGATGCAGACGTCCTGATCGACATAGGGGGTCTTGGCCATCGGTTTGTCTCCTTTGGATGATCGTGGATAGTTCGTCCGCGGTCGCGGCGGAAAGCTCGTGTGCCCTAGACGGGCTCGAAGTTCGACTTGTCGGCGCCGCACAGGGGGCAGACCCAGTCGTCGGGAAGGTCGGAGAAGGAGGTGCCGGGGTCGATGCCGTTGGCGGAGTCGCCTTCGGCGGGGTCGTAGATGTAGTCACAGATCACGCAGCGGTATTTCTCCATCGTTTTCCTCCTGGTCGATAAGAACGTAACGAAAGCGCGGCTCGCAGGTGTGCCTTCGGCCGGACAGCTTCTCAAGTGTAGACGATTTCGCTGTGGTCGCAAGGGCGCGCCGACTCCCTACTCGGTCGTCACCGACGGGCGCACCGGCGACCCCTCGGGGACGATCTTGACGAAGGCGCTGCGGCAGCCCGCCAGCGCCCCCTCGACCCAGTCGGCCTCCTCGCTCTGGTGCGAGTGCAGCAGCTCGCGGTGGTAGTGCAGCAGCAGCTCACCCACCGCCGCGACGTCATCCTCGTCGAGGGGGCGGATCTGCACCCGGGCGCCTTGGGCGAGGCGCCTTCGCAGCGCCTCCACGTCCATCCCCATCTGGGGGTCGAGGCGGCAGTAGACGGTGCCGCCGGTCATCCCCGAGCAGATCCACGGGCCGGGGTCGCCCAGGACGACGACGCGCCCCGCCGTCATGTACTCGAAGGCGAACCCCTTGAGGTTGGCGCGCCCGGCGATGTTGCCGGCGGCGTCGTCCAGGGGGCGGCCGATGCGCCCGCCGATCACCACGTCGGCCCCCGACAGGCGGATGCAGGCGCGGCTGTCGGCGTCCCCCTGCACGAAGATCGTCCCCCCCGTGGCGCCGTAGGCGAGCCCCTTGCCGACCGAGCCGCCGACGCGAAGCCCCGAGCGGTTCTCCCCCTTGAGCACGACGATCTTGCCGCCTCGCGCCCCCTTGGCGACGCCGTCCTGCGCCCCCCCCTCGACGCGGATGGTGATGCGCGCGACGTTGAAGGCGGCCAGGCCGTTGCCGGGGATGGAGTCGCGGCGAAACAAGAGGAGCGCCGCCTGATCGTCGGTGTAGCGCCCCTCGGCCGCGGCGCGGGTCATGGCACCGGCGAGGCGGGTGCCGATGGCGCGGTCGGCGCTCGATGCGCTGTCGTCGTCGTAGCGCACCTTGCGCTCGCCCGCGTCGAAGGCGTCGGTGACGAGGGTCGAGATGAGGGAGGTGAGATAGTTCAGGGGCTTGCGGATGATGCGCACCGTGCTCTCGGCCGCGGCGCGCCCCTCGGGCGCAGCCGCGAGGAGATCGCCCAAGTCGAGCCGGTCGAGGCCGCGCTGCTGCTCCAGCAGATCGGCGCGCCCGACCAGATCCTGCGTGCGCTCGAAGCCGAGGCGGGCGGTGACGGCGCGGATCTCCTCGCCCAGCGCCCGGAAGAAGGTCGTCTCGTAGATGATGCCGTTCTCCAGAACCCGGGGGACGAAGCGCTTGAGGCCGCGCTCGCGCGCCTCCTCGGCCGACTCGACCTGGGTGGCGATCCCCACGTGGCAGGTGTCGAGGTGGCAGCCGCGGCAGGCGGTGCAGCCGATGACGATCATCGGCAGGGTGCCGAAGCCGACACGGTTGGCCCCCAGCAGGATCAGCTTCACCACGTCGCGCCCGGTGCGGGCGCCGCCGTCGGCCCAGATCTCGACCTTGCGGCGCATCCCCGCCGCCGTGAGGGCGCGGTGCGCCTCGCGCACCCCGATCTCGGCGGGGAGCCCGACGAACTTGAGGGCGTGCGTGCGCGCTGCCCCGGTCCCCCCGTCGTAGCCGCTGATGGTGATGATGTCGGCGCCGGCCTTGGCGATGCCGAGGCTGATGGTGCCGATCCCCGCCACGGCGGGGACCTTGACGCTGATGCGCGCCCGAGGGTTGGCGGTGCGCAGCTCTTCGATGATCTGGGCCAGATCCTCGATGGAGTAGATGTCGTGGTTGTTCGACGGGGAGATGAGGCCGACCCCTTCGGCGGCGTTTCGGGCCGCGGCGATCTTGGCGGTGACCTTGAAGCCGGGCAGGTGCCCCCCCTCGCCGGGCTTGGCCCCCTGGCCGACCTTGATCTCGAGGAAGTCGGCCGAGTTGAGCAGATCCATGTGCACCCCGAAGCGCCCCGAGGCGATCTGCTGACCGCGGTTTTTTCGATAGCGGCCGAGCATGTCGGCGATCTCCCCCCCCTCGCCGTTCATGCACACGATGTTGAGGCGCCGCGCCGCCTCGGCGTAGATGCGAAAGGGGGTCTCCCCCTGCGAGCCGAAGCTCATGGCCGAGAAGAGGATCGGCAGGTCGTGCCCCCCCACCGAGGCGTCGACCTCCTGGGGGTCGACCTGAAGCGCCTCGGTGAAGCGAAAGTCGAGCAGGTGGCGGATCGCCAGAGGGTTCTCCTTCTCCAGGGTGCGGATGAGGCGCGAGAGGTCGGCGTAGTTCTCCTCCATCTTCGCCACCTGCCCCACCATCTTCCAGATGCGCGGATAGAGGCGAAAGCGCGGGGCGGCGGGCTGCTCCTCTTTGGCGCGGGCGAGCGCCGCGCGCTCGCGGGCGTCGGCGTGCAGCCGCGCGAAGTCGAGCCCCCCCGTCGGCGATCCGCAGAAGTCCGGGGTCTCGAAGAGCGCGGCGATCTCGGGGGCGAGGCCGATGGAGGCGAAATACTTGCCGTAGCCGCCGATCTCGTGGGTCCCCATGGTCGAGATGACCTTCTCCAGCCCCCGGGCGAGGGCACCCAGCAGGTTCTCCACCCCCTTCTCCTCCTGCGCCGCCCGCTCCCACATCAGGTAGGGGCACAGTGCGTCGGCCCCCATGCCGAGACAGAAGATGAGGTCGTGCAGGTTGCGAAGGGCGCCCGAGCGCACCACCAGCGACACCCGGCGCCGAAGGCTCCTCCCCGTGCGGTCGCGTGCCTCCTTGAGCCCCTGGTGGACGGCGGCCACAGCCAGAAACGGGTCGAGGAAGGTGCGCCCCCGGCTGAAGGCGAGCGAGTCGTCGAGGACCAGCAGCGAGACCCCCCGCCCCGCCGCGGCGAGGGCCTCCTTGGTGAGGCGCTCCAGGGCGCGGGGGATGCTCTCGCCGTTTTTGAGCGAGCACGACACGAGGCGGTGTCCCGCCCGCGGGCCCGCGGCGGCGAAGTGCCCCAGCACCGACTCCAGCGTGCAGGTCCCCATGCGCTCGGCCGTCTGTTGCTGCTGCGGCGTCGGGGGGCGGTGCCCTCCGCCCAGCAGCAGCGGCAGCTCCAGCTGCAGCGCCGTCTTGGGCTGGGCGCGAAGCTGGGGGCGGGGGCCGAGGTGGACGCGGGTGGAGAAGTGCTCGGCCTCGCGCTCGCGGTCGATGGCGGGGTTGGTGACCACCGCCACCTGCTCCTTGAAGTAGTCCGAGAGGTTCTGGCGCCGCAGCGCCAGGGCGGCCAAGGGGCCGTCGTAGCCGAGGGAGGCGATGGGCTCCTCGCCGCTGCGGGCGGTGTCGCGCAGGTTCAGCAGGTCGCTCGTCTTCCACGCCAGCGCCGCCAGCAGGTTCTTCTCCAGCAGCTCGCCCCCCCGCGAGAACGTCTCCTCGCGCAGCGGCTCGCCCTGGGGGGCGTCCCCGCGGCCGAGCGAGCGGGCGTGGGCCTCCAGTGAGGTGCGGCGGCGAAAGTGCGAGAGGACCTCGCGGCGCAGCTCTTCGTGTTCGAGGACGCGCACCTTCTTCCCCTCGACGAGGCGCACCCCGATCTTCTCGCCGGGGGCGAGGGGGCGCGGGTCGCCCAACAGGTCTTCGTGGGGGACGACCCCCCATTCGGAGGAGGCGAAGTACTCCTTGCCCGTCTCGCCGAACCACAGGGGGCGAAGCCCCATGGCGTCGACGGACAGGACGCAGCGATCCTGGTAGCGGGCGATGATCGCCGCGGGTCCCTGGGCGCTGGCACTGAAGGCGCGGCGAAAGAAGGTGTAGAGGGCGCGCTGCTCCTCGGGCATCTTGTCCATCTCGCTGACGATGGGGGGGAACAGGAGCTCCATCGCCTCGAAGAGGGTCAGCCCGAAGTGGTGGATGAGCCCCTCCAGGGTGCGGTTCATGTCCTGCGAGTCGCTCCCCCCCGGGGGGAGGGCGATGCCGAGCATCCGCGCCTCTTCGCGCAGCCGGGCGATGGTGTTGATCTCGCCGTTGTGCCCCAGCAGGGTGAAGGGCTGGGCGCGAAAGACGGTGGGGAGGGTGTTGGTCGAGAAGCGGCTGTGGCCGATGGTGACCGAGGAGAGAAAGTCGCGCCGCTTGAGCTCGGGGTAGTAGCGCGCCAGCATCTCGGGCGCCCCCTGGATCTTGTAGGCGGCGACCCGGGTGGAGAGCGACGCCACGTGGAGCGCCGTCTCCGATTCGATCTCCAGGTGCAGTGCGTAGAGGCGCTCGGCCGCCCGCGCGGGGTCGTCGAACAGAAGGGCGACCTGCCAGAAGAGGGGCTCGCCCTTGCGGGCGGTGGGGGTGAGGACGTCGCTGCGCACCGGGCCGGGGCGCTCGATCAGCACCCGGGCGCCGGCGGCGCGAAAGCGCTCCAAAACCTTTTCGCAGGCCGTTGGATCGTCGTGCAGCAGCTCGCGCGGCACCAGAAGATGCCCCAGGGCGAAGCCCGGCGCCTGCGCCAGCTCGGCGGGGTGCCCCGCCATGGCGAGATACTCGCGCCAGAGGCGGCGCGGGATGTCGGTGAGGACGCCGCAGCCGTCCCCCTCGCCGCCGACCTCTCCGGCGCGGTGCCCCATCTTGACGAGGGCGTCGACGGTGCGCTGGACGTTGCCGTGGGTCGGCTCCCCCGCCTTGTTGATGTAGCCGATGATGGCGCAGGCGTCGCGCTCGGCAGGGATGAGGCCCGAAGGGTCGTCGGGGTGAATATACATGGGAGACTCCGCATCGCAGGGGGGGACGCACGTGAGGGCGTTTAATGAAGTCTACCGTCTGGATGCGGCGGTGGCAAATGCAAGGACGCCTGGGCGCTCAGGAGGGCGTGAAGGCGATCTGCGGGGCGTCGGCGCCTTTGCGGATGCGCAGCGACCCGCGCAGCGCCTCGCTCGCGGTGGGGAAGTCGCTGCGGTGGTGGGCGCCTCGGCTCTCGGTGCGCCGCAGCGCGGCGAGCAGGATGAGGCGCGCGGCCAGAAGCATCCTTTCGAGCTCCAGTCCTCCCGGCGTGGCGCGCCCGGCGCATGTTTCGAAGCGCCGCTCCAGCTCCTGCAGGCGACAAAGCCCCTGCTCCAGGGTGCCCTGCGAGCGCTCCACCCCGGCATGGTGCCACAGCAGGCTTCGCAGCTCGTGGCGCAGGGCGTCGAGCTCGGGGCAGGGGGCGCAAGACGACGCGGCGCGCAGCTCGGGGAGGAGGGGGCAGGGGCGATACGCCCCGGCGCGCTCGGCGGCGGAGCGTCCGGCGATGCGGCCGAAGACGACCGCTTCGGCCAGGGCGTTGCCGCCGAGGCGGTTGGCGCCGTGCACCCCGCCGGTGACCTCCCCGGCCCCGAAGAGCCCCGGAACCGTCGAGGCGCCGTCGGCGTCGATGGTCATCCCCCCCATGAAAAAATGGACCGCCAGCCCGACGACGAGGGAGTCGCGCTCGGGCGCGCACCCCCGCCGCCGCAGCAGATCCCACAGATCGCCGTAGCGCCTCCGGGTCGCCTCGGGCGACACCTCCGACAGATCGAGGTGCACCCCCCCGCCGACGCCGCGTCCCTGGGCGACTTCGCGCCAGATGGCGCGGCTCATCACGTCGCGCGTCGCCGCGCCCTCCCCTGCGGGGTGATCGCGCAGCAAAAATCGCTCGCCGGCCGCGTTGCGAAGGAGCGCCCCGTCGGCGAAGAGGGTCGTCGGCAGGATGACCGGCACAGGCGAGATCCCCATGGTGGGGTGGAACTGGATGAATTCGAGGTCGCGCAGCTCGGCGCCGACGCGGTACGCCAGGGCGATGCCGTCGCCGGTCATCTCGGCGGTGTTGTTGCTGCCGGCGAAGAGGCGCCCCGCGCCGCCGCACGCCAGAACGACGCTGCGGCTCTCGATGCGCAGCCGCTCCCCGTCGCGCCGAGCGAAAAGGGCGCCCCCGACCCCTTCGGCCGTGCCGAGCAGCTCCGTCGCCGCGGCGTCCTCGATGATGCGCACCCCCATTTGCCGCGCCGCTGCCAGCAGGGGGAGCGTCAGCGAGAGCCCCGCGGTCTGCACCGGCAGATCGGAGCGCAGGGTCGTGACGGTGCGCGGCGCCGAGTGCCCCGGGTTCCGGGTGGCAGCCAGCGCCCCGTCCCTGCGCAAAAAGCGCACCCCGAAGTGCTGCAGAAAGGGGACGAGGACGGTGGAGCCCTCGGCCAGCGTCCGGGCGAGCTGCGCATCGCCGATCCCCTCGCCGCCGCGCACGATGTCGTCGGCGAAGAGCTCGACCGCGTCGTTGCGCAGGTCGAAGACGCCCGAGATGTTGCAGGCCGCCACCACGGTGTTGCCGCTGCGCCCCGCCTTGCGCTTGCACGCCAGGGCGACCTCTTTTCCGGCCATGCGGGCCTCCAGCGCAGCGCACAGCGCGGCCAGCCCCCCTCCGATCACGAGAACGTCCGTCCTGATGCAGGTGTTCATGCCGCTTCCATCCCTGGTGCGGCGGCGCCGAACCTTCGGCGACGCCGGGACACGAGTCTCCCGATGGTGAATTCACATCCGCGAACGAATCGACCAGACGCGACACTAGCACGATTTTTTCCCAAGAAAAACATTTTATACTCTTTTTGTATGCGCGAAAGGCTCCACCTGAAGAAGGGGCTTGAAACGGGTGTGAAGTTTTCGTAACATAGATCAGTTGACTCAAACCACAACCCCTTAAGTGATCGGTTCTGCCCGTGAAATGTGCGGCCCCGCGAAAAGAGCGCACCATCGACCCCGAGGACAAGGCCCAGCGGGTCCTCGCCAGCGCCCGAACCCTCTTCGTCCAGAGGGGGTATCACCGGGTTTCGGTCCCCGACATCGTCCGTGATTCCGGCGTCAGCACCGGGGCCATCTACAACCTGTTCGGCAACAAGGAGAATCTGGCGCGCGTGCTGCACCAAAACACGCTGGAGGCCTTCCTCGCCGGTTTCCAGGAGCGGCTCATCGGGCGCGAGACGACCTACGAGAAGCTGCGGGCCTTCGCCGAGCTCGTCTTCGATCTGACCGAGTCGGATCCGGAGCTGATGGAATACCTGCTTTTCATGCGCCATGCCGAGTTCATGGAGGATGTCCCTCCGGTCTGTCTGACCGAGCCGTTCAAGCTGGTGCGCCAGATCGTCGGCGAGGGGATGGTGCGGGGCGAGCTGCGAAAGCGCGACGTCTTCATCAGCGCCGTCACCTATACCGGCGCCATCTTGCGCCCCGCCCAATTGCGCATCGAGTGCGTGCTCACCAGGCCGATGGGGGAGATGGCCGAGGAGTTCATCGAAAACGCCTGGACGGCCATAAAGGCCTGATTCGATAGGATGAAAAGGAAGCTTCAACGCAAAGAGGCGGACCGCATGGTCCGCCTCTTTGCGTTGAAGGGGCGAGGTGTTCTCCCGCCGGACTTTATCTGAGGTAGAATGAACGGTATTGACAAAAACCGAAACGAAACCGATGCCTCAGTACGGGAGGATCATCATGAAACAGACCGATTTCGAAGGCATGTGCGAGCTCTCCGAGGAAGGGCGCTTGACGTGGGTGGAAAACGTGAAGACCAACGAGGCGGGCCGGGTCATCTCCTGCAGCGAGGAGGCGATCGAGGTCGAGGTGTCGGGGCGGCGCCAGAGCTGGAACCCCGAC
Source organism: Desulfuromonadales bacterium (assembly GCA_050485365.1). Lineage (GTDB taxonomy): Bacteria > Desulfobacterota > Desulfuromonadia > Desulfuromonadales > JACZKF01 > JARFUG01. The sequence continues at coordinate 34,083 of JBJHBH010000029.1, forward strand.
GACTGTCAGGAAATCACCCACGGATACAAGGTGAACTACGACGAAGTCAAGAAGCACCCGCACGAGTTCGATACCCACGGCGACTGAAGGCTGAAACCCGCCGGAATGCAGGGGGACGGAGCCCGAGCGGTTCCGTCTTTTTGTTGGAGGGCGGTGAGGGCGGCTTACGCGCGACGGGCGGTCACTGGTATCCCTTGTTCGCCCCCGGGGCCGGCTTCATCAGCCCGATGATCAGCAGGGCAAAGGGGCCGATCAGCAGGCCGATGACGACCCACAGCGCGACGCTGCGGTTCTTCCCCTTGGCGAGCGAGGCCGCAGCGACGCCGAAGACGATCCATGCGATGAGAAATTCCATTGTCGCTTTCCTTGCAGGGCGCGGTGTCGCCTTTCAGGGCGGGGGCGCAGAAGAGGGGTTCGGAGGACGGCGGCGCGCGAGGCGCGCACCGGCTTCAGACGCGGATGTCGATGTGCGGATCGGCGCCGAAGCCTTGAGCGAGATTGGGGCGCACCGGCGGAGGCTCCTGCCGCAGGTCGGGCGCGTCGGGCGGGCCGAGGAGCTTGGAGATCTCGTCGCGCACCGCGCCGATCAGCTGCGAGGCGAAGGCGGCCAGCGTCTCGATGATCCCCGCCGGTTCGGCGGCGGCCTCTTCGGCGCCGGGCGCCGCGGGCGGCTCCTGGGGCTGGTCGTCCACCTCGAAGGTGTCGCCGTCGGCTCCGCGCTTCATCGAAAAGACGGCGGCCGCAGCCGAGGCGGCGTCGATGCGTGAAGGCGCCTCGTCGGCGGAGCGGCGCATCAGAAACATCCGGATCTTTTCGGCCTCGCCGCTCAGCGTCACCCGATCGCCCCCACCAGGGCTCCCTGCGGGCTCTGGGCGTGGTGCCGTGCGCCGGGCGCCGAGGTCCAGCTCGACGAAGGGGCTCCCCTGAATGCGCTCGGCGGCGGCGAGGGGCTGCTCGGCGAGGCGGGCGTAGTGGGCGATGGCCGAATGTGAATGCGCGATGTTGATCGACACGATCCGGTTCCTGGTGGAAAAGACCCCGCTGAAGGGGCGGACGCGTTCCGGCGCGCGGGCTCATCCGCCGGGCGCCGAGATGGCAAATAGTACCAGCGTGCGGGGGGTTGCGACAATCTTTTTGTTGGGGGGCGCAACGGACAGGGAGATCAGTAGCGAAAGTGCTTGATGTGCTCACCCTTCTGCCCGACCTCCGTCATCGCCTCGATGCCGATCTGCAGGTGGGTCTCGGTCCACTGCCCCGTCACCTGCCGGTCGGTGTCGCTCGTCTTGACCCCTTCGGGCAGAAGCGGAAGGTCCGACACGAGCAGCAGCGCCCCGCGCGAGATCTGGTTGTAGTGCCCGACGATGAAGAGGGTGGCGGTCTCCATGTCGATGGCGATGCACGTCATGCGCTCCAGGCGCCTGTGAAAGTGGCGGTCGTGCTCCCACAGCCTGCGGTTGGTGCTGTAGACGACGCCGGTGCGGTATTCGTGGCCGTGGGCGACGATCTTCTCCGAGACGAACTTGTGCAGTTTGAAGGAGGGGAGGGCGGGGACCTCGGGGGGGAAGTAGTCGTTGCTCGTCCCCTCGCCGCGGATGGCGGCGATGGGGAGGATGAAATGGCCGATCTCGGTGGAGTGCTTCAGGCCGCCGCACTTGCCGAGAAAGAGGACCCCCTTCGGATGGCGGGCGCCGAGCAGATCCATGATGGTGGCGGCGTTGGGCGACCCCATGCCGAAGTGGATCAGCGACAGCCCCCGGCTGTTGGTGGCGGCCTGCATGGGGCGCCCCTCGCCGCGCACCTCGCAGCCGAACATGTCGGCGAAGCGGTCGAGGTAGTTGCGGAAGTTGGTCAACAGGATGTAGTCGCCGAACTCGTCCAGAGACATGCCGGTGTAGCGGGGGAGCCAGTCGCGGGCGATCTGCAGGCGTTCGGGCATGGCCGATATCCTTTTTTGCGGGCGCCCTCCCGGGCCGATGCAGCGCAAGGGGAGGGCGGCTTCTTGCCGGGGGAGGTCAGTTGCCCGCCGAAGCGTATCGGGTCAGCAGCGTGCGCAGCTCTTCGGTGTCGCGGCTCCCTGTGCGGGCGTCTCCGGCGAGCACATCGCGCGGGCGCACATCGCTGCCGTAGAACCGCTCGACCGCTTCGGCGTCGATCCGCAGGGACGAGCCTTCCAGCGAAATTCCGGCGAACAGGCCGCGGCTTCGCGAGTAGGAGTAGATCTCCGCCCTCAGCTCGGCATCGGTCGCCCCCTCGACGCGGCGCCCCACGGGACCGGCGGCCACGGCCGCATCGGCGCCGAGGGTGAATTTGCCCTGGAGAATATTCTCGACGCTGCCGCGGTTGCGAAAGACGAGCACCACGTCCGTCGACTGCGCCCCGATCTGCCACCCGACGCTGCCGCCGGTGATCGTCACGAAGAGAGGCTCGCTCCAGGCGCCCGCCTCGTCGCGCACCAGCAGAACGCCTCGGCCGTGGCGTCCGCCGACGACGAAGCCGACCTTCACCACGTTGGGGATGATGGCGACGGCGTGGGCATTGGAGAAAAGCTGCGGGGGGATCCCCTTCTCGGGGATCGCCATGATCTGCTCCAGAACCTCTGTCGACGCCGAGATCCGGTTCGCTTCGGCCGACAGGGAAGGGGCGGCCGTCAGGGCAAGTGCGGCGACGAGGGCGAGAAGGGCAATACCTGTGCGTTTCATGTCATCCTCCTTTTCCCTTCATTATACTGCATCGGCCTGCCGCCGGATCGCAGGGAACGTGAGCGCCTGCCTGCCGGATCAATGGGATCAGCTCACCTGGATCAACTCGACCTTGTACCCGTCCGGGTCTTCGACGAAGGCGATGTGGGTCGAGCCGTGCTTCATCGGGCCGGGCTCGCGCACCACCTTTCCGCCGGCTTTTTTCAGCGCATCGCACAGGGTGTAGATGTCCCTGGCGCCGATGGCGACATGGCCGAAGCCGTCGCCGATCGTATACGGCTCGGTGCGCCCC
>JBJHBH010000030.1:0-36185 GCA_050485365.1 Desulfuromonadales bacterium
CTTTTCCGGCTCGCCAATAAAGCGGGCTTCAACCGGCTTCTCAGTAGGGTGCTTTTTCGTGTGTCCCAACATAAGTGATCTCCGGAGAGCCTGACTGTCCATGCCATAAAATACCTCATTCAGGTATCAAAATCAATTCACAGGGATCCATCCGGCATTTCAGGACCAAAGGCATTCTCACGCGACGACGCGACGAAAGTGCATGATATTCACCGCTGGCGGAATGAAACCTTTAAACTTTCCTATGGCCATATCGTGCTCCCCCTCCTGAACGCAAAAAAACCGCCGAAGCCGTACGGCCTCAGGCGGTCTTTTCTCTCACGCGGTCCCTCTGCTGCAATCCAATTCAATCATCACGCCCCCCGGCCGAAACCATAAAGAAGGCTTTAAAGTACCTTTTAATCCGCGGAAGGTCAAGGACTCCCGGCGTCCCCGGCATCGCGTCTTCGCGCGAGGCGGATTTCGATGCATGCCGCCAGCGATAAAGACATGAATGCTTTCTGGCGGATCGATGTGTCCGACGATCCGATCACTCCCTCACCAGTCTGATCTCCACCTTTCTTCCCACCGCCGATGCATACCGCCTCAAGGTCCGCAAGCTCGGCAGAGGGTGTCCGGATTCAAGGCGTGCTACGACGGATTGCGTCGTGCCCATGCGACGGGCGACCTGCTCCTGTGTCAAATTCGCCTTCGTTCGGGCTTCGATCAGTTGCGCCGCAATGGCGAACTCCTCTTCAAGTGCATCGTATTCCCTGCGGAATTCCTTGTCTGACAGGAGCTCATTTTTCATTTCGCTGATCTTTTTCCCCATGGTCACACCTCTTTCATTCGTTCCAGCGCCAGGAGGATTTCGGACCTCGGCGTTTTCTGGGTTTTCTTCGCGAATATCCGCAGGATCACCACGCGTCTGCCTGTGATCGCAACATAGATCCCTCGGGAAATCCCTGCTTTCCCCTTCGCCCGCATTTCCCAGAGCTTCCCGTCGAGATGGCGCACATGGGGCATCCCGACGTGTTCGATCCCGTATGCTTCAATCAACTCGGAGATACGAACAAGGCGCGCCTGCATGTCCTTGGGCAGGGCACGGAACTCCTCCTCGACCACCCCATTCAGAAACTCAACGGACCATTGCATCGACCCCTCCAATTTATCGCAAAAAAGCTATATAGACAAGTTTAACTCCAGCAACTCCCCCGCATCAATTTTGGGCGTAAGTCAAAGGCTTCCAACGACAACGGCGGACCGTGCGGTCCACCGTTGTTGTTGGAGCGGGCGAGTGATGCGGGGTGATGGGGCTTAGATGAGCTCGAGCAGGGCGTTGACCGATTTTTCGATGCCGTCGGCCGCTTCGCTGATGCGTCCGGCGAGCATGTAGGCGGGGGAGGAGACGATCTTGTTCTGCTTGTCGACGACGAATTCGCGCACGGGGCACGCTTCGTGGGTCGAGCCCATCTTTTCGAGGGCGGCGGCGGTGTCCTGGTCGGTGCCGATGGTCAGCTTGTGGGCGAGCTTGTCCTCGCCGAGGATCTTGGAGAGCAGGGCCGGGGCGATGCAGACGGCGCCGAGGGGCTTTTTGGCCTTGACGGTCTCGCGCACGAGGCGCGCCACTTCGGGGTGGATGTCGCACTGGGGGCCCTTGACGGCGAAGTCGCACAGGTTCTTGGCGGCGCCGAAGCCGCCGGGGAAGAAGAGGGCGTCGAAGTCGGAGGCCTTGACCTCGGCGATGTTGCGGATGTTTCCGCGGGCGATGCGCGCCGACTCGACGAGCACGTTGCGGGTCTGCCCCTCGGCGACTTCGCCGGTGAGGTGGTTGACGACGTGCATCTGGTCGATGTCGGGGGCCATGAGGACCATTTGGGCTCCGGCCCGGTCGAGGGCGAGCATGGTGATGACCGCTTCATGGATTTCGCTGCCGTCAAAGACGCCGCAGCCCGAAAGGACGACTCCTACCTTTGGCATGATCCTTACCTCCTCGTGGTGAAAAGTGAACTGAACGCATGGTATTCGGTTAAAATTAATAAAATAACGCCGTTTGTCAAGGAAAGTCGGCACCCGCGGGGGTGCGCGCGGGGTTGGGCTTTTGCGGCAGGATGTGCTATACACATGAAAATGGAGACGATGGATCTTGGCGACATCAAGGCGGTTCTTTTCGATCTGGACGGCACGCTGCTCGAAGTGGAGATGTGCGAGTTCATCCCCGACTACGTTCGCTCGGTGGCCGAGTGCTTCGACGATCTGGTCGACCGGACGGTCTTCGCCGAGACGATGCTGACGGCCACCTTCTCTTTGCTGAACGCCCGGCGCGGGGGGCCGACCAACGAGGAGCTCTTTCTGGCGGCCCTCGACCGTCACCTGGGGATCGCGCCGCAGCAGTTCGCCGAGCGCTTCGAGGTCTTCTGCGAGCGCAGCCTCGCCGATCTGGCCACGCACATCCGCCCCTCGGCCCTGTCGCGCCGCATCGTCGAGCGGTGCTTCGAGCGCGGGCTGCAGGTGGTCATCGCCACCAATCCCGTCTTTCCGCGCCCCGTGGTGGAGGCCCGCCTGCGCTGGGGGAACCTGCACGACTTCGATTTCGCCCACGTGAGCACCTTCGAGAACAGCAGCTTCTGCAAGCCCGATCCCAAGTACTTCCACGACCTGCTGCGCACCCTGGGGCTGACGCCGCAGCAGTGCCTGATGGTCGGCAACGACACCGAGCACGACCTGGCCGCCCGGCAGGTCGGCATCCGCACCTGGCTGCTCGACACCTGGCTCATCGACCGCCTCGGGGGCGCGTACGAATTCGACTACCGGGGGGGGCACGCGGAGCTTCTGCGCTTCATGGGGGATCTCGGAGCATATTGACATTACAGCGATTTTCACGCTAATCTGCCCGATGTTCCAGGCTTTAAGGGAGTCCCCCATGACCGTGTCGATGCGCACCGCCTCTTTGCTTTTGATCCTCTGTCTCGCCCTTGCTCTGACCGGATGCGACCGGACGTCGGAGACGACGCTGCGCAGCAGCGTCCGCGACGAGCCGGCGCCCGCGCCGGTGGAGAATCCCCCCCAGCAGCTCATCACGTCGCAGGAGGCCTTCATGGAGGTCTCGCGTGTCGTGACTCCGGCGACGGTGAACATCCGCGCCGCCCGGGTGCGCGCGCAGCGCCCGAATCAGTTCGGCCCGCTGTTCGAGGACTTCTTCGGCGATCTGTTCCGGGGCGATCCGCGTCTGCAGCCGCAGCGCGAGCACAGCCTCGGCTCGGGCTTTCTGATCAGCGACGACGGCTACATCCTCACCAACAACCACGTCATCCGCGACGCCGAGGAGATCACCGTGCGCCTGTCGGACCAGCGCACCTACAGCGCCAGGGTGGTGGGGATGGACCCGCGCACCGACGTGGCGGTGCTCAAGATCGAGGCGCCGGAGAAGCTCCCCTTTGTCGTGCTGGGCGATTCGGATCGCCTGCAGGTGGGGCAGTGGGCGCTGGCCATCGGCAACCCCTTCGGCCTCGACCGCACCCTGACCGTCGGGGTCGTCTCGGCCATCGGCCGGGCGGGGCTGGGGATCGAGGACTACGAGGATTTCATCCAGACCGACGCCTCCATCAACCCGGGGAACTCGGGGGGGCCGCTGCTCAACATCCACGGCGAGGTGATCGGGATCAACACCGCCATCGTCGCCGCCGGGCAGGGGATCGGCTTCGCCATCCCCATCAACCTGGCCCGCCACATCGCCACCCAGCTCATCGAGACGGGGGAGGTCGTGCGCGGCTGGCTGGGGGTGAGCATCCAGCCGCTGACGCCGGAGCTGGCCGAGTCGTTCGGACTCGACCGCGTCACCGGGGCGCTGGTGAACCAGATCCTCCCCGACTCTCCGGCGGCCGCCTCGGATCTGCAGCGCGGCGACATCCTTCTGCGCTACGACGGCAAGGAGGTGCGCGGGGTGCGCGAGCTGCAGCTCATGGTGGCGAGCACCCCCGTCGGCAAGCGGGTCGACCTGGAGGTGCTGCGCGGCGGCAGGCGCGTCACCCTCCCCGTCGTCATCGCCGAGATGGAACCGGTGCGCTCGGCGGCACGCTCCCCCGAGCCTCCCCGCCGCGCCGAAGGGCTCGGCTTCTCGGTCGTGCCCGCCGACGGCGAGGGGGTGCTGGTGGAGGAGGTCGACCCGGGCTCGCACGCCGCGGCGGCCGGTGTGCGCCCCGGCGATCTGCTGCTCAGCGTCAACCGTCAGGATGTCAACGACCTCGACACCTTCCGCCGGGCGGCGCAGCAGGCCGGGGGGCGCAACGTCGTGCTGCTCCTCAAGCGCGATGCGAGCACCCTCTATCTGGCGTTCCCCGCCCCCTGATACCGCTGAAAGGATTTTCTATGGCCAAGCTCGTGGAGAACCCGGATCTCGCCTTTCGCCTGGCGCGGGCCATCGTCTCGGACGTCGCCCTGTACAATCAGGACAAGGTGAAGGAGGGGATCGAAAACGACAACATCTTCGATCTGCTGCACGACGAGCTCCAGGAGGGCAAAGAGCACTTCTTCGGCCGCGTCTCCGAGGCGATCCCCGACCGCGACCACATCTACGAGCGGGCCATCGTCGACGTCATGATCCGGCAGGCCGGAAAGATCGAAAGCCGCATCTGGTAGTGGACCTTCGCCGCCTGACCTTTCACCGCGGCCGCCCCCCCGAGAGGCTCGACCGCTTCATCGTCGAGGGGTGCCCCGATCTGACCCGCTCGCAGATCAAGCGCCTCATCGACGAGGGGTGCGTGCAGATCGGAGAGGCGTGCGCCAAGGCGGGATCGCGCCTTCGCGGAGGAGAGACCGTCACTGTCCGCGTCCCGCCGCCGGCGCCGGCCGAGGCCCTCCCCGAAGAGATCTCCCTGAGCGTTCTGTACGAGGATGCGCACCTGATCGTGGTGGACAAGCCCGCCGGGCTCGTCGTCCACCCGGCGCCGGGGCACCAGGGGGGGACGCTGGTCAACGCGCTGCTGCACCGCTGCCCCGATCTGGCGGGGGTCGGCGGAGAGCTGCGCCCCGGCATCGTTCACCGACTCGACAAGGACACCTCGGGGGTGATGGTGGCGACGAAGAACGACGCCGCCCACAACCACCTCGCCCGGCAGTTCAAGCAGCACAGCATCAACCGGCGCTACGTCGCCCTGGTTCACGGCCTCGTGAACGGGGAGAGGGGGACGGTGGACAACGCCATCGGGCGCCACCCCGTCCACCGCAAGAAGATGAGCGGCGCCTCGCGCGCGGGGCGCCGGGCCGTCACCCACTGGCGCGTGCTGCGGCGCTTCGAGGCCGAGCGCCTCACGCTGGTCGAGCTGACCCTCGAGACGGGGCGCACCCACCAGATCCGCGTCCACTTCTCGGAGATGAACCACCCGGTGGCGGGCGACCCGGTCTACGGCTCGAAGGGGCTCCTCAAGGCGGTGCCCGACACGGCGCTGCGCGCGCGCATCGAGAAGCTCGATCGCCAGGCGCTGCACGCGCGTCTGCTCGGTTTCGTCCACCCGGTGACCGGGGAGTACATGGAGTTCGAAAGCCCCCTCCCCGACGATCTGCGTCAGATCGTCGATGATCTGGAAAAGAAATACGGGCAAGGGGATAGGCGATAGGCTATAGGCGATGGGCTATAGGCGATAGGCCATCGGGGTGTGGCAGGCATTCGGTCTTAAATTGCCCATTGCCCATTGCCTCTCGTCTATTGAACGAATTTACCAGGAGTTACCATGAAACTGGCACGTCAGGGAAAGATCAGCTATCTGCAGCCGCAGTGGGCCGCCGGCGAGGGGATCGAGGCCGGCTTCACCACCCGCAACGGCGGGGTGAGCCGCCCTCCGTACAACTCGCTCAACCTCGGCTTCAACACCGACGATCCGCGCCACAACGTCGAGGGGAATCGCTCCACGCTGGCGCGCACCTTCGATCTGCCGCCGCACCTGCTGCTGACGGTGCAGCAGGTGCACGGCTCGGACATCCTCGTCCTCGACGAGCCCAACCCCGACCTGTCGCACTTTCTGCGCGTGCAGTGCGACGCCGTCGCCACCAACCAGAGCGGCATCATGATCGGGGTGCTGGTCGCCGACTGCTATCCGGTGCTGCTGCACGACCCGGTGAACAAGGCGGTGGCGGCGGTGCACGTCGGGTGGCGCGGCGCGGCGGCGGGGATCATCGGCAAGACGGTCAAGTCCCTCGCCGCCTCCTTCGGCTCCCGTCCCGCTGATCTGCGCGCGGCCGTCGGCCCGGGGATCGGCGCCCACAAGTACGAAGTCGACCGCCCCGTGCGCGACGCCTTTCGCAGCGGCGCCGGAGGCTGGGAGCGCATCGCCGAGGAGGTCGACCTGGGCAAATGGCGCCTCGACCTGCGCCTGAGCGCCCGGCTGCAGTTCGAAGAGGCGGGGCTCGACCCCGCCCACATCGAAGAGGCGCAGGAAGACACCTGCTGTCACCGCGAGCTCTTCTTCTCCTATCGCCGCGACGGCGGCAAGACGGGGCGGCAGATCGGCTTCATCCTGCTGCGCTGACCTTTCGTTGGACGAAAAGCAAAAAGCCTGCGATCGCAGGCTTTTTGGTCTCGGGGGGGTGGGGCGTCCTTCTCAGTGACGGGTGAATTTCTTGAACTGCTCCTCGGCCTTTTCCTTGGCGACGCCGTACTTCTGCATGATCTTGCCGATCAGCTTGTCCTTCTCGCCGCCGATCTGCTCGATGTCGTCGTCGGTGAACTTCCCCCACTTCTTGCGAAGCTCGCCTTTGAGCTGCTTCCATTGACCTTTGAATTGCTCGGCATTCATCGCAGTGACCTCCTTTCCGTGCTTCGGCAGGGGTTCCAGCGACCCCTAGGGTCGCCCTTATTAAGATAGAATACCGCGCTTCGTGCAAGAGGCAATTTGGAAAAGAGTTGGAATCGTAACGACTTCGGGCTGTAGCCCGGGCGTTCCCACCCCTTTGTCTGAGAGTCGTCCCATGACAGCGATGCCGAGCGAATCGAACCGCTACCTGTGCGAGCACGCCGCGCTGCTGATCGACAGCTTCCGGCGCCTGACGGGGGGCGATCTCGTCCCCCCCGGCCTCGCGCCGAACGAGGCGGCCCGTCAACTGTTCGAGGCGCCCTTCGCCATCGTGTCGCACGACGCGGCCCCCGATCCGGTCTTCACCTACGGCAACCGCACGGCGCTTCGCCTCTTCGAAATGAGCTGGAGCGACTTCACCGCGCTCCCCTCGCGACATTCGGCCGAGGCCCCCCGGCGCCAGGAGCGCGAGCGGCTGCTGCGCGAGGTCGCCCGCAGAGGGTTCGTCGACGACTACGGCGGGGTGCGCATCTCCGCCGGCGGGAGGCGTTTTCGCATCGAGGGGGCGACGGTCTGGAACCTCGTCGACGCCCAAGGGCGCCTGTGCGGGCAGGCGGCGACCTTCGCCGACTGGACGTTTCTCGATGGGGACGAATGAGGGGGGCGGGTGCCGATTTCATGCGCGCCCATGCCCAAGAAATGACCATCCTCCGGATCCCCTCGGGGGCGCGTGCGGGATGCTCCCCCTGATTTTCGGCCCTTTGCGCTTTTGGCACGCCCCCTGCTTTGAAATGAGACAACGGCAGGCACGATGACGTGCCTTCTTGTTAAAAGGCAATGGAGCCCGTGCGGAAGAGTGATCTCCCCGCACGGGCTTTTTTTCTGACATCTTCGGCGCACTGACGGCGCCGCAGGGGTAAAGGCGCCCCGTCCGGACGGTCCGGACGGGGCGTTTTGCGTCTTGACGCGACAACAGGCGGGGCATCGATCGATCCCGGACACATCAACGGGGATGCCGCCTCGGGGGAAGGAGCGATATCCCGCCGGAACCGAAGGAAAGAGAGGAACATCATGGCAGAGAAGAAGATTCGTCAGATTGCGATCTACGGAAAAGGCGGCATCGGCAAGTCGACCACTACCCAGAACACCGTGGCGGGGCTGGCCAGCCTCGGCAAGAAGGTGATGATCGTCGGCTGCGACCCCAAGGCCGACTCGACCCGCCTGATCCTGCACGCCAAGGCACAGGAGACGGTCATGGACAAGGTGCGCGAGCTCGGCACCGTGGAGGACCTGGAGCTCGACGATGTTCTCAAGACCGGCTACGGCGACGTGCGCTGCGTCGAGTCGGGGGGGCCCGAGCCCGGCGTCGGCTGCGCGGGGCGCGGCGTCATCACCGCCATCAACTTCCTCGAGGAGGAGGGGGCCTACACCGAGGACCTCGACTTCGTCTTCTACGACGTGCTCGGCGACGTCGTGTGCGGCGGCTTCGCCATGCCGATCCGCGAGAACAAGGCCGAGGAGATCTACATCGTCGTCTCGGGGGAGATGATGGCGATGTACGCTGCCAACAACATCGCCAAGGGGATTCTGAAGTACTCCTCCTCGGGGAACGTGCGCCTGGCCGGCCTCATCTGCAACAGCCGAAACACCGACCGGGAGAAGGACCTCATCGAGGCCCTCGCCAAGAAGCTCGGCACGCAGATGATCCACTTCGTCCCCCGCGACAACCAGGTGCAGCGCGCCGAGCTGCGGCGCATGACCGTCATCGAGTACTCCCCCGAGCACAAGCAGGCCGACGAATACCGTCAGCTCGCCCGGAAGATCGCCGACAACAAGATGCTCGTCGTCCCCACGCCGCTGGAGATGGAGGAGCTTGAAGAGCTCCTCATGGAATTCGGCATCATGGAGGCCGAGGACGAGTCCATCGTGGGCAAGGCGGAGAATGCGTAAAAACCCGGAACGAGGTACGCGGGACGCGGTACGCGCAGTAGATCTTCGCGTCCCGCGTTCCGCGTCCCGCGTCCCTGAACTCGGGAGAACCCATATGTCAGAGCGTAAGCCCATTGCGGGCGTTACAAAAGAAAGTACCGAGAATATCATCGAAGAAACCCTCGAGCTCTATCCGGCCAAGGCGCGCAAGAAGCGCGCGCCGCACATGGCCGCCAACGACCCGGGGTGCTCGACCTGCGTCGTGAAGTCGAACAAGAAGACCGTCCCCGGGGTGATGAGCGCCCGAGGCTGCGCCTACGCCGGCGCCAAGGGGGTGGTGTGGGGGCCGATCCGCGACATGGTCCACATCTCCCACGGGCCGGTGGGGTGCGGCTGGTACAGCTGGGGGACCCGGCGCAACCTGACGAGCGGGGTGGCCGGGGTGGAGAACTTCTCCGGCATGATGTTCACCTCCGACTTCCAGGAGAAGGACATCGTCTACGGCGGCGACAAGAAGCTCGAAACGATCTGTCGCGAGGTGCGCGAGCTCTTCCCGCTCGCCAAGGGGGTCTCGGTCCTCTCCGAGTGCCCCGTGGGGCTCATCGGCGACGACATCAACGCCGTGGCCAAGAAGATGACCGAGGAGATCGACGTGCCGGTGGTGCCGTGCAACTGCGAGGGGTTCCGCGGCGTCTCCCAGTCGCTGGGGCATCACATCAGCAACGACACCATCCGCGACTTCATCATCGGCACCCGCGAGTTCGCGCAAGCCCCCGGCCCCTACGACATCGCGCTCATCGGCGACTACAACATCGGCGGCGACGTCTGGGCGGCAAAAAAGGTGCTCGAAGAGATCGGCCTCAACGTCAAGGCCCAGTGGACAGGCGACGGCCAGATCGAGAAGATCGCCGCCACCCACCAGGTGAAGCTGAACCTCATCCACTGCTACCGCTCGATGAACTACATGTGCAAGGTGATGGAGGAGAAGTACGGCATCCCCTGGATGGAGTTCAACTTCTTCGGCCCGACGAAGATCCGGGAGAGCCTGCGCGCCATCGCCGAGCGCTTCGACGACCGCATCAAGGAGAACGTCGAGAAGGTCATCGCCAAGTACGACCCGATGATGCAGGCGGTCGTCGACGAGTACCGCCCGCGGCTGCAGGGGAAGAAGGTCATCGTCTTCGTCGGGGGGCTGCGCCCGCGCCACACCATCGGCGCCTACGAGGATCTGGGGATGGAGATCGTCGCCGCGGGGTACGAGTTCGCCCACACCGACGACTACGAGCGCACCTACCCCGAGATGGCCAAGGGGACCCTCGTCTTCGACGACGCCAGCGAGATCGAGCTGGAGAAATGGGTCGAGCACTTCAAGCCCGACCTGGTCGCCTCGGGGATCAAGGAGAAGTACGTCTTCCAGAAGGCCGGCATCCCCTTTCGCCAGATGCACAGCTGGGACTACTCGGGCCCCTACCACGCCTACGACGGCTTCCCCATCTTCGCCCGGGACATCGACATGGCGATCAACAGCCCGACGTGGGGGTTGGTGAAATCGCCCTTTTAGGCGATTTCACGGGACGCGGGATGCGAACATCAAAACCGAAAATACGGAGATATGGACCTGGTCTGAGGTTTTCGCGTCCCGCGCCCCTCGACCCGCGTCCCGGATCTTCGAAGGAGATCAGACATGAGCGCTGAAACAGCGATGAAAAAGGTCACCGAGATCCCGGCCGACGAGGTCGCCCGGGTCCGCGAGTGGATCGACACCGAGGAATACAAGGAGAAGAACTTCGCCCGGCAGGGGCTGGTCATCAACCCGGCCCACGGCTGCCAGCCCTTGGGGGCGCAGCTCGCCGCCTACGGCTTTGCGGAGACCCTCCCCTTCGTGCACGGCTCGCAGGGGTGCGCCTCCTATTACCGCTCGACCTTCAACCGGCACTTTCGCGAGCCGGCGCCGGCGGTCTCGGACGCCATGACCGAGGACGGCGCCGTCTTCGGCGGGCAGGCCAACCTGCACGAGGGTCTGGAGAACGCCTTCGCCCTGTACAAGCCGAAGATGATGGCGGTCTTCACCTCGTGCATGCCCGAGGTCATCGGCGACGATCTGACCTCCTTCATCAAGAACGCCAGGCTCAAGAACCTCATCCCCGAGGATTTCCCCGTCCCCTACGCCAACACGCCGAGCTTCAACGGCACCCACATCCACGGCTACGACGCGATGCTCAAAAGCATCCTGGAGTACCTGTCGGAGGGGAAGAAGGTCGAAGGGAAGTGCAGCGGCAAGGTGAACCTGATCCCCGGCTTCGACGCCAACACCGGCAACTACCGCGAGTACAAGCGGATTCTGGAGGCCTTCGACGCCCCCCACACCATCCTGGCCGACATCTGCGAGACCTTCGATTCGCCGTTGGACGGCATCTACCGCCCCTATCCGGGGGGGACGCCGCTCGACGAGGCGGCCGAGGTCCTCAACGCCCAGGCCATCGTCGCCGTGCAGAAGTACGCCACGGCGAGCACCGTCAAGTGGCTCGGCGAGGCGAGCGACGCGCCGGTGGCGGTGCTGCCGATGCCGATGGGGATCGCCAAGACCGACGCCTTCCTGCTGAAGCTGAGCGAGCTGACGGGGAAGCCCGTCCCCGAGAGTCTGAAGAAGGAGCGCGGCCGGGCGGTCGACGCCATGACCGACGCCCACCAGTACCTGCACGGCAAGAAGTTCGCCGTCTTCGGCGACCCGGACTACCTGCTCGGCATCGTCTCGTTTCTGCTGGAGATGGGGGCGAAGCCGCACCATGTCGTCTGCTCGCGGGCGACGAAGAAATTCGAAAAGGAGATGAGGGCGCTCCTCGACACATCCCCCTACGGCAAGGGGTGCAACGTCTGGGTGAACCGCGACCTGTGGCATCTGCGCTCGCTGCTGATGACCGACCCGGTCGACGCCATGATCGGAGACACCCACGGAAAGTTCGCCGCCCGCGACGCGAAGATTCCACTCATCCGTATCGGCTTTCCGATCATCGACAGGGTCAACCTGCACCGCATCCCCGTCGTCGGCTACCAGGGGGCGATCAACATGCTCACCTTCATCGCCAACAAGTTCCTCGATCTCGTCGACGAGACGTGCGAGGACCGCTTCTTCGAGATGATGCGCTGATTTTCGGCCGGAAGCGAAGCGATTCCCGCATCGGAGCGCCCATGATCCGCACCCGACGCTTCCACCTCATCGACGACAGCAAAGAGAAAGGACACGCCATGAAAGTCGCCTTCGCCAGCGCCGACAGGGTGCACGTCGACGAGCATTTCGGACGGGCCGAGCACTTCCTCATCTGGGAGGTCGGTCCCGACTCGGCCGAGTTTTCGGGGATCGTCCAGGTCAGGACCGAAGGCGCGGACGAGGCGGGCCGCATCGAGGCCCGCTGCGCCGCCCTGAGCGACTGCGCCCTGGTCTACGTCGCCGAGATCGGCGGCCCGGCGGCGGCGCGCCTGGTGGCCAAAAAGATTCATCCCCTCAAGAGCAAGGAGCGCGAGCCGATCGTGCGGGTGGTGGAGAGGCTGCAGGAGGTGCTGCGCGGATCGGTGCCGCCGTGGCTGCGCAAGGCGATGATGAAGGGCGAGCGCCCGCCAATGTAGGAGCGATCCTTGCGATCGCCCCGCAAGTGAGGGCGAATGTGAAATTCGCCCCGACCGAAGGAGAAGAGACCATGGCTTTTTATACGGCAAAGACCAAGGGGGGCAAGGAGTGGACCCCCGCCTACATCGAGACGATCGATCAGGAGAAGTGCATCGGCTGCGGGCGCTGTTACAAGGTCTGCTCGCGAAACGTCCTCGGCCCCGAGGATCTGGAGGACGAGGAGTCCGAGTCGGTGCGCATGGTCATGACCATCGTCGACGACAGCAAATGCATCGGCTGCGTCGCTTGCGGCGTGAGTTGCAGCAAAAAAGCCTTCGGCTTCAAGCCGATGGCGCTCTGAAGGCGAAGGGAGGCTCTCATGCGCATCGCGGTCGCATCGAAATCGGGCACGCAGGTCGATCAGCACTTCGGCCACGCCGAGCGCTTCCTCATCTACGAGGCGCACCCGGAAGGGGCCTCGCCGGTGGGGACGGTCGAGGTCGAAAAATACTGCGTCTTCGACCCCGAGCACCCCACCCGCTTCGACCTTCTCGGCCGCACCATCGCCGCGCTGGAGGGGTGCCGGGCCGTCGTGACCGCCATGATCGGCGAGGCGCCCAGGGCCGAGTTGAAAAAGGCGGGGATCAAGGCGATCTGCGCCGAAGGGCCCATCGACGCGGCGCTGCGCGCGGCGCTCCGAACTCTGCAGAGCGACACGGCGTGAGGGGGCGGTTGCCAAAGGGGGGCGGGCGTGTTGAAATGGAGCGATGAGCACGACGCCCAAATCACCCTTTGTCCCGGCGCAACGGGGGGAGACGATCCGCCGCCGCATGGTCGAGCTGCTGCGCGGCGGCCCCCTGACCCCCAGGGAGATCTCCGCGCAGGCCGGCATCCCCGAGAGAGAGGTCGCGCGCCATCTGGAGCATGTGCGCAGATCGCTTCAGGGGAGCGAAGAGCGGCTGGAGATCGAACC
Organism: Desulfuromonadales bacterium; assembly: GCA_050485365.1. Classification (GTDB taxonomy): domain Bacteria; phylum Desulfobacterota; class Desulfuromonadia; order Desulfuromonadales; family JACZKF01; genus JARFUG01. Next base: position 13,274 of record JBJHBH010000030.1, read on the forward strand.
GTCCGTGTGCCGCAAGTGCGGCTTCGCGTTCGCCAAACGCGAGCGCCTCGACCGCCCCGGACGCTGCCCCGTCTGCCGGGGCCAGTCGATCGGCGAGCCGCGCTTCTTCGTGAGCGGCGGGTAAAGGGGGACGATGGATAAGGAGCGTTCGCCGACCCGAAAGGGCGCCCCGGCAAAGGGGAGGCGACCGGCGACATAACAGGGGGCACGACGAGGTGCCCCGCAACGAACACGGCGACGAAGCCCCGGCGAGGACGATTCCTCCCGGGGCTTTTTTCGTCTTGCGCAAGGCGGCCTTCAGGTCCGGAACACCCGGGGGTCGCCGCAACCGAAAGGAGATCGACATGGCGACCCAGTGCCCCATGATGACGATGAAGCACCAGAGCGACCACCCCTGCTTCGGCGGCGACCACAGCAAGGCAGGGCGCATCCATCTCCCCGTCGCTCCGGGGTGCAACATCAAATGCGGCTTTTGCGAGCGCCGCTTCGACTGCGCCAACGAGAGTCGCCCCGGCGTGACGAGCCGGGTGCTGACCCCCGAGCAGTCGCTGGAGCGGGTTCGGCTGGTCAAGCGGCACATGGAGACGCAGGGGGGCGCGCGCTTGAAGGTCGTCGGCATCGCCGGCCCCGGCGACCCGCTGGCCAACCCGAAGACGTTCGAGACCTTCGCCCTCGTTCGCCGGGCCTTCCCCGAGATGACCCTGTGCCTGTCGACCAACGGCCTTCTTCTGCCGCAGATGGTCGACGCTCTTCTCGCCCACGGCGTGCACAGCCTGACGGTGACGATCAACGCCCTCAGCGCCGAAACCGGCGCCCGCGTCTACGAGTGGATCAGGGTCGACGGACAGAAACTCTACGCCGAAGAGGGGGCGGCGCTTCTGCTCGCGCAGCAGATCAAGGGGGTGGAGGCGGCCGCGGCGGCCGGGATGATGGTCAAGGTCAACCACGTCTACATCCCGGGCGTCAACGATCACGAATCGCTCGATCTCGCCGTCACGGTGCGGGGGCTCGGCGCGACGATGATGAACATCATGCCGGTGATCCCCGTCGGCGCCTTCAAAGGGATCGCGCCGCCGTCCGAGGCGACGATGGAGATGGTGCGCAGCCAGGCCGAGCTGATCGTGTCGCAGGCGCGCCACTGCCGACAGTGCCGCGCCGACGCCGCCGGCGTGGTGGGGCACGATATCGACCTGGCGGCGCTGAACGCCTAAGGGGGCGGCTCTCGATTTTAATCCCGCCCTTTTCCTGGCGCACCGCTCCGTGGTAAGGTAACGCGGAGCCGCCCGGAGCCAACGACGGGCCACCGCAACCGAGAGTCTGCGCGATGATTCACATCCTGCAAGTCGATCCCCTCGTTCCCCCCGGCACCTGCATCGCCCACCTGGAGCGGGCGGGGCGCCGCCACCAGACGGTCCGTCTCTACGCGGGCGACCCTCTGCCCCCCTTCGGCGACGCCCTCATCGTTCTGGGCGGGACGATGGGGGTGCACGACGCCGAGCGTTTCCCCTTTCTGACCCCCTTGATGCGCCACATGGCCGAGGCGGCCCGGGGCGGCGTTCCCCTTTTGGGCATCTGTCTCGGTGGACAGCTTCTGGCCGCCGCGCTGGGGGGGCGCGTCCACGCGGCGCACCGCGGCGAGAAGGGGGTGCGCACCGTGACGGTGACCCCGTCCGGTGAAGCCGACCCCTTCCTGGCCGGGCTCGGCCCCGCCTTCGGCGCCTACGCGTGGCACAACGACAGCTTCGATCTGCCGCCCGGCGCCGTGCACCTCGCCGCCTCGTCCGAATGCCCCGGGCAGATTTTTCGCTTCGGGCGCGCCTACGCCCTTCAGTTCCACCCCGAGGTCGACGAGGAGATCGTCGCGCTGTGGGTCGCGCACAACCGCGCCGACCCCGCCTTTGTCGACGACTATCGCCGGGAGAAGGATCGTCTCGACGCCATGGCGACGATCCTCTTCGACAACTTTCTCGCCGTCGCGGAGAACGCCGATGTCTGAAGATTTCGCCGGCGTAGAGGAGCGCCTGCGGGCCTATTACGAGGCGCAGATCCGGGAGCGCGAGGAGAAGTACGACGCCCTCTCCAACCGCTTTCAGACCCTCTTCGACGGCATCCAGGACTGTCTCGTGCTGCTGTCGCCCGACCTGAGAATCCTCTGGAGCAATCAGGCCTCGGCCATGCGGATTGGCCAGCCCCCCGAGGCGATGAAGGCGCACCACTGCTACGAGCTCTTCCACGACGAGGGCGATCCGTGCGCGGAGTGCCCCGCGCAGCGCTCCTTCGCCTCGGGCAGGATCGAGGAGGTCCAGCGGGTCGACGAGCAGGCGCGCACCTGGAACGAGCGGGCCTTTCCCATCTTCGACGCCGACGGGCGCGTCGTCAACGTCATCAAGCAGATGCGCGACGTGAGCGAGAGCGTCCAGATGCAGGCCGAGATGATGCGCGCCTCCCATCTCGCCTCCCTCGGGGAACTGGCGGCCGGCGTCGCCCACGAGATCAACAACCCGATCAACGGCATCATCAACTACGGGCAGCTTTTGGCCAACCGCGCCGCCCCGGAGAGCCGCGAGGCGGCGTTCGCCCAGCAGATCATCAAGGAGGGCAACCGCATCGCCGTCATCGTGCGCAATCTCCTCTCCTTCGCCCGCGAGCGACGCGAGCTCAGGCACCCGGTCACGGTCGGAGAAGTCCTGTCGGAGGTTCTGGCCCTGGTCGAGACGCAGCTCAAGCGCGACGGCATCGCGCTGAGCGTCGAGATCCCCGAGATCCTCCCTGCGCTCAACGGCATCCCGCATCAGCTCCAGCAGGTCTTTCTCAACCTCGTCAGCAACGCCCGCTATGCGCTCAACGAGAAGTTCCCCGGCGTCGATCCGGGCAAACGCCTGTGCATCCGCGCCCAGGTGGCGCAGCGCGCCGGACAGCAGTACATCCGCATCGTCTTCGAGGACCGCGGCTGCGGCATCCCGAAGCACCACCTCGACAAGGTGCTCAACCCCTTCTTCACCACCAAACCCCTCGACAAGGGGACGGGGCTCGGCTTGAGCATCAGCCACGGCATCATCCGCAACCACGAGGGGCGCCTCGACATCGAGAGCAGCGAAGGGGAGCTCACCCGGGTCGTCGTCGATCTGCCGGTGGCGGTTTCGAAGGAGGAGGGGGCGCCATGACGAGACGCATTCTGGTCATCGACGACGAGCCGAGCATCCGCCTCACCTTCGAGGCGTTTCTGGAGGACGAGGGGTACGCGGTCAGCAGCGCCGCCACCGTCGAGGAGGCGCTGCGGCACCTCGACGAGGAGCCCTTCGATCTCGTCTTCAGCGACATCCTGATGGGGGACGGCAGCGGCATCGACGTGCTGCGCCGTATTCGCGAGGTGCAGCCGTACTGCCCGGTCGTCCTCGTCACCGGCTTTCCCAACGTGGAGACGGCGGCCGAGGCGCTGCGCCTGGGGGCCTACGATTATCTGCCCAAGCCGGTGACGCAGGAGATCCTGCTGCGGGTGACGCGTCTGGCCCTCTCCTTCAAGGAGATGGCCGAGGAGAAGCGGCGCTACCGGGCGAACCTGGAGGCGGTCTTTCGCAGCGTGCGCGAGGCCCTCGTCACCGTCGATCCGCAGGGGCGGGTGCTCGAGCTCAACGAGGCGGCCGAGAGGATCTGCGGCCTCGGCAGGGACGCCGTCGGCAAGGCGATCGACGCCGTCAGCGCGCCGTGCAGCGGCGCCTGTCTCGGATCGCTTCGGCAGACCCTTGCCGAGCGCATCCCCCTGGAGCGGCGGCAGATCGACTGCGGGCACCACCGGCGGGCGCAGATCGTGAGCCTCGGCACGACCCCCCTCCTCGACGATCGGGGCGATTTCGCCGGAGCGGTGCTGGTGGTGCGCGACGAGACGCGCCTGCATCAGCTCGAGCGCACCCTGCGCGAGCGCTCGCGCTTCGAGGGGATCGTCGGACGCAGCGCCCGGATGCAGCAGATCTACGACATGCTCGACAAGCTCGCCGCCTTTCCGACCACCGTGCTGGTGACGGGGGAGAGCGGCACGGGCAAAGAGCTCATCCCCGACGCCCTGCACCAGCGCGGCCCCCGCCGCAGCGCTCCGCTGGTGAAGGTCAACTGCGCCGCCCTGACCGAATCGCTGCTGGAGAGCGAGCTCTTCGGCTATGTGCGCGGAGCTTTCACCGGCGCGGTGCGCGACGGAGTCGGCCGCTTCCAGAAAGCCCACGGCGGCACCATCTTCCTCGACGAGATCGGCGACCTCTCGGCCAAGCTGCAGGTCAAGCTGCTTCGGGTGCTGCAGCAGAAGGTCATCGAGCGCGTCGGCGACTCGACCCCCATCTGCGTCGACGTGCGCGTCGTCGCCGCCACCAACCAGGATCTGCAGCGCAAGATCGAGTCGGGCGAGTTTCGCGAAGACCTCTTCTATCGGCTGAAGGTCGTCAACATTCAGCTCCCGCCCCTGCGCGAGCGCCGCGAGGACATCCCCCTTCTGGTCGAGCATTTCGTCGGCGCCTTCAATCACAAGATGGGCAAGGAGATCGCGGGGGTCTCGCAGGCGGTCCTCGAAACGTTCATGCGCCACGACTGGCCAGGCAACATCCGCGAGCTCGAACACGTTCTGGAGTACGCCTTCATCCTGTGCTCCGGCGACGTCATCGCCCCCGAGCACCTCCCCCCCGATCTGGGCGCCGCGCCGAAGGGCCACTCCGTCGCCGCCGTCGCCGGGGACGAAGAGGTCGAAGCCCTGCGCCGCGCCCTGCAGCGCGCGGGGGGGAACAAGGCCAAGGCCGCGCGCCTCATGGGGGTCAGCCGCCGCACCATCTACCGCAAGATGCACGAATACGGGATGGAAGTCGGGGGGGAGGAGGACGCGCCCGAAAAAGTGTGACACTGGCACACTTGTGTGCGGCACACTTGTGCGCCATGGCACACTTTTCGGCCTCTGTCGCCTTGCCGGTTTGCGCCATCTGCCGGCTTTCGCCCCTCGGCATGCCTCGTGAAAGGTGAGGTTTGACACCCTTCTCATGGAGGCCCGGCATGCCCCGCAACCCCAAGCTCTGTCCTTTGGTGACCCGGCCCAAGCCCGGCTGCTTCTGCGCCGAGATCTGCAGCGCCAATGTCGAATCGGTCATCCGCTTCTGCATGGGGGATTTTCACTCCTGCGAGATCTACCGCAGGGAAACGGGCGTGCTGGAGAAGCTCCCCGCCTGACGCCGATGCTCCGCAGGGGGCGTCCGCCTGTGCGACCGCTTCGGTCTGTCTCTCTGCGTCGCCCGCCCCCAAAGGCCGAAAACCGCCATTTGCAACACTCGCACAGCTCCCTTTTCGCAAGGGAGCCTCGTGCCCTTTCCTCCTCTGTCTTCCGCCGCGTCCCGCTTTTTCCCACCGACATTCGTTTTTGGCCCGAGTATTGCGATCGGTTGCGAGATCTTGTTCATGAAACGCAAACGACGCAAGGGAGGGAAACGCATGTCTGTTCGGCAAGGGCGCACGCGCCGCATCGGAATCAAGGGGAGGATTCTCCTCATCACACTCACGCTGGCCGCTCTGGGGGTGGTCCTGTCCAATCTGGCCTCGTTCTATTCGGCGCGCAATGCCCTCGACGTGCAGGTTCGCGAGCAGCTTTCGCAGATGGGGGAGATGGCGGCGTTTCAGGGGTCGACCTGGATCGCCGACAGGCGCCTCGATGTGAAGGGATGGAGCGAGATGGAATTGGCCGCGCTGTCGCTGGCGGAGGAGGGCGAGGCGCCTTCGGAGAGCCGCGAGCGCCTGAGCGCCGAGCTGGCGCGCCTGACGGCGAATTACCCGTATTATCAGTCGATCAACCTGACCGGTCGGGACGGGCTCGTCGTCGCTTCGTCGAATCCCCAGTCCATCGGCAACGTGAACGTCGGCAACCGCGGCTATTTCGCCGCCGCCTCCAAGGGGGAGATCGCCATCTCCGACGTTCTGATCAGCCGTGCCACAGCCAAGCCGTTCTTCGCGCTGGCCTCTCCGGTGCGGCTGGACGGCGAGATCGCGGGGGTTCTGTACGCGGTAGTCGACGCCGTGCGCTTCAACGAGCTCTTCGTCGACAAGATCCGCATCGGGCAAAGCGGGTACGCCTATCTCGTCGCCCCCGACGGAAACATCATCGCCCACCGGGACGCCGAGCTCATCCTCAACGAGGAGGCGAATCTGAAGCGGCGCCCGTACGGGGCGGACGTTCTGCGGCAAAGGGGCGGTTTTTTCGAGCTCGCCGAGGCAGGGGAGGGGTGGCTCGCCCATGTCGCCGTTTTGGAACAGAGCGGCTGGCTGCTCATCGTTCAGGCCAAATCGTCGGAGCTCTTCGCGGGGATCGCCACGGTGCAGCGCAACGGCCTCTTCATCGCGCTGGCGCTGGTGGCGACCCTTGCGTCGGCGATCCTCTGGTTCATCAGCCCGATTCTGGGGGCACTGCAGCGGGTGACCGCCTACGCCGAGCAGGTGCAAAAAGGGGACTTCCGGTCGCGCCTGAAGCTCAGGCGCTCCGATGAGCTGGGCGATCTCGCCGCGGCGATGGACCGCCTCTCCGACAGCGTGCAGGAGAGGGTCGAGCTGGCGGAGCGCATCGCGCAAGGAGACCTCTCCCGGCAGGCGACCCTCTTGTCCGAGCACGATCAGTTCGGGGCGGCCCTGAACCGGATGGTGGAGCGGCTCGCAACGCTCATCGGCGACGTGCGCTCCCTGAGCCAGCAGATCGCCTCCGGGGCCTCGCAGGTCTCCGATGCGGGGCAGGCCCTCTCCCAGGGGGCGACGGAGCAGGCCGGCTCCCTGGAGGAGATCGGCAGCTCGATGAACGAGATCGGGGGGCGCACGCGCCACAGCGCCGAGAGCGCCGGGGAGGCCAACCGGCTGAGCGTCCACGCCTGCGAGGCCGCCCAAAAAGGGCACGCGCAGATGCAGGAGATGGTCGCCGCCATGGCCGATATCAGCGACGCCAGCCAGAGCATCTCTCGCATCATCAAGGTCATCGACGAGATCGCCTTTCAGACCAACCTGCTCGCCCTGAACGCCGCGGTCGAGGCGGCGCGGGCCGGCTCGCACGGCAAGGGGTTCGCCGTGGTCGCCGAAGAGGTGCGCAATCTCGCCGCGCGAAGCGCCAAGGCGGCGCGGGAGACGGCCGAGCTCATCGAGGGGACGGTGGACAAGACCCTGCGGGGGTCGCAGACGGCCCGGGCGACCTCGGGGGCTCTCGACGAGATCGTCACCTCCATCGCCAAGGTCTCCGATCTGGTGGGGGACATCTCCTCCGCCTCCAACGAACAGGCCGAGGGGATCGGACAGATCAACATCGGGCTCAGCCAGATCGATCAGGTGACGCAGCAAAACGCCGCCAGCGCCGAGGAGTGCGCCGCGTCGGCCGAAGCGCTCTCGGGCCAGGCGCAGGAGCTGCGCGATCTCCTCGAGCGGTTTCGTCTCGATCGGGGCGAAGGCGAAGCGCGCTCACGGATGGCCCTGACGGCGCCGTAGCCCGGGCATCGCGCCCGAAAAAAAGCCCCGGAGAACCCTCGCGGTTTTCCGGGGCTTTTTTTATGGGATCGGAGCCATTGTGCGTTCGGGGCGGATAAGTTCTTGAAATCACATCCCCGAACCATTAAAATACAACCTGCTTTGTCGCAATTTTTTGTTTTATCCGCAAAAAAGAGCAGTTCGGTCATGTATTGAAGGTGCGAAAAGGAGATCGTCATGAGCGGCAGCAAGGGAAGAGATGGTGCATCGCGCAGTGCAAAAAGCGGTTTGGGGCTTCGGGGAGTCCTGCTCGTCTTGGTCGGCATTCTTGTTGCGACCTCGGTCGGGCTGAGTCTTCTCTCCCTTCAGTTTCTTTCGGGGCAGGACGAGGACGCCGGGCTCATCAACGCCGCCGGGCGTCAGCGCATGCTGAGCCAGAAGATGACCAAAGAGGCCTTCGCGGTGGCGGCCTTCCCCGGCAATCCGGAGCATCGGCGGGCGCTGGAGGAATCGATCCGTCTCTTCGACACCTCGCACACCGGGCTGATCCACGGCAACGACGCGCTGGGTTTCGCACCGATGACGAACCAGACGATCCTCGCCCAGATGATGCGGGTCGACGGCATCTGGAAGGAGCTTCGGCCGCATCTTCAGACCATCGCCGGGACCTCCTCGGACAGTCCGGAGCTCGCGCGGGCGCTGGCGGCTCTGGAGACCCGGAACATGAATTTTCTGCAGGAGGCCGACCGGGCCGTCTCCCTCTTCGAGGAGAGCGCCCGCGGCAAGGTCGCGACCCTCAAGACCTTTCTCCTGTTCGGGGCGGTCCTTTCGCTGGGGGCCGCCGCCGTGTGCGGGTTCGTAGTCGACATCCGAATCCTCAAGCCGATCCGAAGGATCACCGAGATGGTGGACGATCTGAGCCGGGGACGCCTCGATACGCGGCTGCGCCTTCGCCGCAACGACGAGCTCGGGCAGGTGGCCGCCGCCCTGGACGAGTTTGCCGACACCATGCAGCAGGAGATCCTTACCGCCTTCAATCGCCTGTCCGAGGGGGATTTCACCTTCGAGGCCAAAGGGGTGATCCGCGAGCCTCTCGCCCAGGCCAACAAGGAGCTCAACGCGACGATGCACCGCTTCAAGGAGATGACGTCGCAGATCGCCGTGGAGGCCCTTCAGGTCTCGGACACCAGCCAGTCCCTCTCGCAGGGGGCGACCCAGCAGGCGTCGGCGCTGGAAGAGATCGCCGCCTCGATGAACGAGATGTCCGGTCAGACCCGCCAGGCGGCCGACGGAGCCTCGCAGGCGAGCGCCCTGACGGCCGAGGCCCGCGTCTCGGCCGAGAGGGGCCAACAGCAGATGCAGGAGATGGTCGACTCGATGCAGGAGATCGACACGGCGGGGCAGAGCATCTCGCGCATCATCAAGACCATCGACGAAATCGCCTTCCAGACCAACCTGCTCGCCCTGAACGCGGCCGTGGAAGCGGCCCGGGCCGGCGCGCACGGCAAGGGATTCGCCGTGGTTGCCGAAGAGGTGCGCAACCTCGCCGCCCGAAGCGCCACCGCCGCCAGGGAGACGGCCGAGCTTATCGAGAGCGCCGTGCAGAAGACTCGCAAGGGGACCAACACCGCCGGGGCGACCTCGGCCGCCCTAGATGAGATCGTGACGGCCATCAACAAGGTGACCGATCTGGTGGCCGAGATCGCCGCGGCTTCCCGCGAGCAGGCCGAAGGGATCGGGCAGGTCAACATCGGACTGAGCCAGATCGACCAGGTGACGCAGCAAAACACCGCCAGCTCGGTGGAGTGCGCCGAGGCGGCCCAGGGGCTCTCGGGTCAGGCCGAAGAGCTGCGGGCGCTGGTGGAGCGCTTCCGCCTCAGCGGCGCGGGAGCCGCGCCCGCCATCGCGGCGGCCGCGCCGGGGCGCAAGGCGCAGGTCGCCGTCGCACCGTCGGGGGGAGGAGCACCCTGGGGCGGGGCCGCCCCCGCGAAGGAGGCCGCGCCCTCCGCGAGCCAGATGATCCCCCTCGACGACAGCGAGTTCGGCAAATACTGAAGCGCGCAGCACAGACGAAAAAACGATCACCCCTGAGCGCCTTTTCAGCGCCATGGCAGAGGTTGAGAGCACAAAAACGGCAGCGGGCGGCCATTTCGTCGTGTGGCACGACTTATGCTTCAGCGGATACATAACGAGAGCTCCGGCAGCGCCGCCGGAGCCGATGGGCAGCGCAGCCCCGGGGACCGTACGGTTCCCGGGGCTTTTTACGTGGAGGGCCACATGGAAGCCGAAGGGACGATCGTCATCGACGACACCACATTGCGCGACGGCGAGCAGGCGGCCGGCGTCGTCTTCACGCTGGAGGAGAAAATGCGCATCGCCCGCACCCTCGACGAGATCGGGGTGGGGGAGATCGAGTGCGGCATCCCCGCCATGGGGCGCGAGGAGCGCGACGCGGTGCGGGCGCTGGTCGACCTTGGCCTTCGGGCGCGGCTGATCACCTGGAACCGGGCGCTCGTCTCCGATCTCCGCGCCTCCATCGAGGCCGGTGTGGGGGCGGTCGACATCTCGGTGTCGGTCTCCGACATCCACATCGAGCACAAGCTGCGCAAGAGCCGCGACTGGGTGAAGGAGCAGCTCAAGGTCGCCCTGGGCTACGCCAAGGAGCACGATCTGTACGTCTGCGTCGGCGCGGAGGACAGCAGCCGCGCCGATCTCGATTTCGTGGCGGAGCTGATGGGCGTCGCCAGGGGGATGGGGGCCGACCGGTTCAGGTTCTGCGACACCCTGGGGATTCTCGACCCGTTCGCGACCTACGCCAAGATCGCCTATCTGCGCGAGCGCGTCGATCTCGATCTGGAGGTGCACACCCACGACGATCTCGGGATGGCCACCGCCAACGCCGTGGCGGGGGTGCGCGCCGGCGCGCGCTTCGTCAGCACCACCGTCAACGGCCTGGGCGAGCGGGCGGGCAACGCCGCCCTGGAGGAGGTCGTCATGGCGCTGAAGCATGCCTGCGGGCGCGACCCCCTCATCGACACCCGGCGCTTCGCCGAGCTGTCGCGCTTCGTCGCAGGGGCGAGCGGCCGGGAGGTGCCGCCGGGAAAAGCCATCGTCGGCGAGGGGGTCTTCAGCCACGAGTCGGGCCTTCACGCCGACGGGGTCCTGAAGCATCCGGCCAACTACGAGGGGTTCGATCCGGCGGAGGTCGGTCTGACGCGCCGCCTGGTGGTGGGCAAGCACTCGGGGAGCCGAGGCCTCGCCCACCGGCTGCAGCAGCTCGGGATCGGCCTCGGCCGCCTCGAAGCCGCCGATCTGCTCGAACGGGTGCGCAGCATCTCGGTGCGCAACAAGCGCGCCCTGAGCGACAACGAGATCCGGACGCTGTGCCGGGGATATCTGTAGCGCTCAGGCGTTGCGAAACGCCCTGCGCGTCAGGGCCTGATCCGCTTCGATCAGCACCCGCCAGAGATTCTCGCTCTCGCCGAGCCCGACCTTGATCAGGTAGTAGGCGATGCTCATGTTGGTGCGGGCCCGGTACAGATCGAGCTGGAGGTGAAAGTCGCCGGGGACCTCGTCGGCCGCCGCCAGGTAGGCGTCGATAAAGAGCGATTCGGAGACGGTGCGCAGCACCTCGGGGTGGGGGTGGAACTGGTTGCGGAACTGCGCCGCGAAGGTGCCGACGTCGAAGGCCGGGAGCATGACGTAGGAGCCGTCGAAGTCGATGGCCGCCGCGAAGAGGGTGCGCGGGTCGTCGGGGTCGTCGCGCCCGATGAAGATATTCTTGGGGTTGAAGTCGCCGTGCCCCTGCCGCAGCTCCTTTTCGTGGCGGGCGAAGAGGTCTTTTTCGGCCTCCAGGATGGTCTGCACGATCTCGCGGGCGCGCCGCGTGAGCTTGTGGTCGATGGCGGAGAAGGCCGAGACGTATTTGGCCAGACGATCGGGCTCGCGCTCCATAAACTCCGCGGCGGCCGTGACGCGCAGGCGGCAGTTGTGAAGGCGCACCAGCCACTGCGCCGAGAGCGTCAGGGCGCGCCGGGCGCTTTGGGCATCGGCGTTCAGGAGCGTCTCGAAGAGGGTTCGCCCCCGTATCCCCTCCTCGATGAGTATTCTGCGCTGCGCGTCGCGGCTCAGCGGCCGGGGCGCTCGGAAGGGGCCTTGGCCGAAGCCGTAGGCGTCGAGCCGCTCCAGGATGCGATGAGCGCGCTCGGCACCCTCCCATTTCTCCTCCTCCAGCTCCTTGACGATGATCTTCTCCACCGGCTCCCGTTCGGGCCCGAGGGCCAGCTCGGTGATCTGCAGGTTGCTCCCCTCGCGGGGGATCTCCTGGAAAAAGGGACGGCAGCGCCCTGCGCGAAGCTCGGCGGCGAGCTCTGCGATGGTGCGCACGGGATGGTCGAACTGGGTCGGAAACGTCCCCGTGTAGCTTTGCGCATGGGTGTCGGTGCCGGCGACGGCGGTGAATCGGTAGCGGTGCCAGTCCTGCAGTCCGCGGTAGTTCTCGAGGTAGGTGTGATTGGAGTTGAAGATCTCGATCCCGTCGAGGCGCGCATCGAGGAGGCGCTCGGCTTCGGGGAGCTTCTCGAAGCGGTACGGATGCGCCCAGACGAGGGCGGCCTCGGGGAACTCGCGGCGGATCGTCGCCAGCGGCGTTCCGCGGGCGATAGTGCGGCGGGCGCCGTAGACCAGAACGTCGCGGAAGTCGTCGGTGGTCGTCTCCTGGCCGGAGAAGAGGGCGAAATGCTTCGGCACCTGCGATCGGCGCCGCAGCTCGTCCAGAGCGGCGGCGCTCCACAGGAAGTGGTGATCGGTGAGGACGATCCCCTGAAGGCCCCGCTCGAAGGCGCTGCGCACGAGGTCGACGGCCGCGACGTGGCTGCAGGAGGAGCGCTCGGAGGTGTGGCTGTGCATCTCGATGATCATCGGCCGAATCCCGAGACGGAGAGGGAAATTCCAACTCATTTGTAACGGTTCAGCATGGGGTCCCACCTCCCATGCCAAGGGACGCTTTTCGCCGTCCATGGCCGCTTGACTGCCGCCGTCCATGGTGCCAGACACCCTTGTCATGTGAGCCGCGACCCCACAAGGTGAATAGGTACACGAATTTTATCACCAATCGACAGGCATGCGGGGAGCGGCGCCGACGCCCGAAGGGATCGGTGCGCTAAAAGGCGAACTGAAGTCCGAGGGTGATGTGGTGGGTGTCGTCGAGGCGCGACGTCGAATCGGAAGGGGCGTCGGGGAGAAACTGAAAGGTGTAGTTGAAGAAGATGCGGGTGATGGCGTCGAGGTTGCACCCGAAGCCGGCGCCGAGGCGCAGCATCAGGTTCAGCGGCTGGCCCGGCTCGTGAATCGGCGGCTCTTCGTGACCGATTCCGGCACCGAGGTAGGGGGAGAAGACGCCGGTGTGATTGAAGTTCAAGGCCGTCAGCGATTCGTTGGACTCGACCCGCACGCGCGGCGGGGGCGTCTCGGGGCGAGCCTCCTCCTGTGCGACACGCTGTGGGAGCGGCTGGATGGCATGGGCCAGAAGGTTGTGCGCGGCAGGTGCATCGATGCGGGTGAGGAGAAACTCCGGCGCAAAGGGGTCGTGCGCCGCCGCCGAAAAGGCGGGGAGCAAAAAGAAGAGGATCGCCAGTGCTGTCTTGATCGCCGGAAATCGCATAGATTCAATCAAGTCGAACAGAGAAGGATTGCAGTGGAGATCAATGGTTATGCAATCCTCATTCCAAAGTTTGAATCCGTCGATTCTCAAGGGGAGCGCCGGGTGTGCACGACCCCCGGAGAGGAGCGTCCTTCCCAGTGATCGAGCGTAGTTAAAGTGGATTCATTTTTGGGGCGGTGAATGAGGGTCGGGGGAATGTTGCCGAAGCCGGAAGCCGAAACGGCAGCTCGGGGGCAGGGATATGGCGGGGGAGATGTTGCAAAATTGTCGCAGGGTGTCGCGGGGGCGAGACAAAGAAAAAGGGACCGGCATTTCTGCGGGTCCCTGGTTTCTTTGGTTGCGGGGGCAGGATTTGAACCTGCGACCTTCGGGTTATGAGCCCGACGAGCTACCGGACTGCTCCACCCCGCGTCAGAGTCCCCAAAGATAGCCGATCGCCCCTGTCCTGTCAATGGTTTAATGCCCCTTATTTCAAAAAAATGGATCGGCCTACTCGCGCGGCGGCAACTCCTGCATCACCGCGTCCTGCTCTCCGGGGGAGAGGCCGCTGCGGGCGAGCTGTTCGATGAAGGCATCGATGCGCGCCTCGATCTGCAGCAGCCGCTCCTGCGTCAGGGGGGCTTCCTCGGCTGCATCCTCGGGGGCCTGAAGGGTTTCGTCGAATTCGCGTGTGAGCGCCCGGGCCTCCTCCAGCCACGGATCGAGACGGGGCGCGCCCGGATCGGGGGGCGCTTCCACCGGGAAGTCATCCTCCTCCTCGATGGCCTCCTGCTGCGGCTGCAGGCCCGGGGGGAAGCCGGCGCTGCCTGGGGGGAGGGGCTCGGCCGGCGCTTCGTCCGCAGGCTCCTCCGGCGTCTCCCACGGCTGCACCGCCGGGGGCGCATCGGGGGCGGGCTCGCCGGGGGGAATGTGCGGCGGCAGCGCGGTGGGGTCGGGTTCGGGGGGAGGCGGCAGCTCGAGGACCCCCAGCGGCTCGCAGTCCGGGGGGAAGCGCTCGGGATCGTCGGTCAGATGGATGGTGCCGTCGGGGAGGCGGCAGCTGTGAACGGCAGACCACGCCGGGGAAATCCAGACAAAGATCAGAAGGAGGAAAAACGCAATGCGGATCATGACGCCCCCTGGATCGAAGCTCTCTCTATCGATCGTATCAGGGGGGGGAGGATCCGCAAGGCGGGATCAGGCGCGTCCTTCATGCGCGGCGCGCAAAAGGCGAAAGATCTCGCGAAAGGCCTTCTTGTCGCCGCCGGCGTGGGCCGAGCGGGCCAGGCGTGCCAGAGCCTGGGTGTCGAGGGCGGGCCAGCGCTCCTTCGCTTCGACGAGGGCGGCGGAAAAAAGGTGCGGATCGCACAGGCGTTCGCGCAGCGCTTCGAGCTGATGGAAGGCCTCGGCCTCCCGGCGCCTCCCCCCTTCCAGATCGTCGATGAATTCGCGCAGCGCCTCGACCTCGTCCTCGCGTTTGCGCAATACCGCTGCAAGATGGCGGATCTGGCGATCCCGGGCGCCGTGCCCCTTGGTGGCGCGGGCCTGGTCGATCTCGCGGCGCAGATCGTCGTCGTCCAGGCCGAGGCGCTGCAGGTCGGCAGGGGGGAGCTCGGCGAGCTTGCGGGCCAGCGTCTCGATCTCCTTGGCCGCGCGTTTCAGGGCGGAGCGGCTCGGGATGTCGGCTTCGGGGGAGTCTGTGCGGCGTGCCATCAGAAGGCCTTTCGGCTGTCGAGAAGGAGGGTGACCGGCCCCTGATTGACGAGACTCACCTCCATTTCGGCCTGGAAGACCCCGGTCCGCACCTGCAGGCCGAGCGCGCGAAGGCGGCCGACGTAGTGTTCGTACAGGGCGTCGGCCAGCGCGGGGGGGGCGGCGTTGGAGAAGCCGGGGCGGCGCCCCTGCCGGCAGTCGGCCAACAGGGTGAACTGGGAGACGACGAGGATCGCCCCGCCGGTGTCGGCGACCGAGAGATTCATCTTTCCGGCGGCGTCCTCGAAGATGCGCAGCCCCGCGGTCTTCTCCGCCAGAGCGGCGGCGTCATTTTCGGCGTCGCCGACCTCGACGCCGAGCAGAACCAGAAGGCCCGGGCCGATCTCGCCGACGATCTGTCCGTCGACGCGAACCGATGCCCGAGAGACCCGTTGCAGAACGGCGCGCATCGTCAGCGCCCCTCGGCGGGCGCGCCGGCCAACTCGCGCAGCGTGGCGAGATTCATCCGGTCGAAGGCGTCGTCGTCCCCCTTGGGGGTCTCGAGGATCTTGGGGACGCTTCGAAAGCGCGGATCGCGCATGAGGGCGCCGAACCCTTCGCGGCCGATTTCGCCCTGGCCGATATGGGCGTGGCGGTCGACGGCGGCGCCGAGCCCCTTCTTGCTGTCGTTGACGTGAAAGGCGCAGATGTGCTCGATGCCGACGATGCGGTCGAATTCGTCGATGACGGTGGCGTACCCCTGCTCGCTGGAGATGTCGTAGCCGGCGGCGAAGAGATGGCAGGTGTCGAGGCAGACGCCGAAGCGCCCCTCGGGGACCATCTCCATGATCCGGGCCAGATGCTCGAAGCGCCCGCCGAGATAGCTCCCCTGGCCGGCGGTGTTCTCCAGCAGCACCGTCACCTCCTCGGGACCTTCGGCGAAGAGGCGCCGGAAGGCTTCGGCGACGCGGGCGAGCCCCGCCTCCTCGCCCGTCTTGAGGTGCGCGCCGGGGTGCATCACCAGGTGGGGGATGCCGAGCAGGGCGCAGCGCTCCATCTCGTCGGCAAAGGCATCGATCGACTTGAGCCACACGGCGTCGCCGGGGGCGGCCAGATTGATGAGATAGCTGTCGTGAACGACGACGGGGCCGACGCAGCTTTGGCGCCAGGCGTCGCGAAAAGCCGCCGCCTGATCGGCGTCGATGGGCTTGGCGCGCCACTGGTTGGCGTTTTTGGAGAAGATCTGCATGGCGGTGCAGCCGAGGTCTTCGGCGCGTTCGAAGGCCTTGTGCAGGCCGCCGGACACCGAGACGTGGGCGCCGATCAGAAGGGGGGAGGAGGGCTCAGAAGGCATGGCGGAAAGCTCCGGAAAAGATCAAAGGATGAAGGATAAGGGATGAAGGATGGAAGGTTCTATTCACCTTGTGGGGTCGCGGCTCACATGACAAGGGTGTCTGGCGCCATGGACGGCGCCAGTCAAGCGGCCATGGACGGCGAAAAGCGTCCCTTGGCATGTGAGGTGGGACCCCATGCTGAACCGTTACGGATGAAAAATCCTATCCGAGCCAGTGCGAGAGCGCCCGGGGGACCTCGGCGGCCGTTGCGAGCTGCACGTCGACGAAGGGAGGGCGCTCGCCGCCGCCGACGAGGATCGTCCCCATCCCCAGCTCCTTGGCGGTGCGCAGGTTCGGCGCCGAGTCCTCGACCATGACGCAGTGCTCGCCGCCAAGGCCGAGGCGCTCCAAAACCTTGCGGTAGGGGGCGGGCGACGGCTTGGGGAGGTAGGCCGCGATGCGGATGTCGAAGATCTCCTCGAAGAGGTCGTCGAGCCCGAGGGTGGTCAGGACGCGGCGGGCGTGGCCGTCCGAGCCGTTGGTGAAGACGGCCCTGCGCAGGCTCATCCCCTCCAGGGCCTCGCGCAGCGCGGGGTCGAGGCGAAGGCGCGAGGAGACGTCGATGTCGTGGACGTATGCGAGGTAGTCCTCGGGATCGACGCCGTAGTGGCGGATCAGCCCCTGCAGCGTCGCGCCGTACAGGCGCCAGTAGCGCCGTCTCATCTCGTCGACCTGCGAGGCGGGGATCTGCACCACCTCGGTCATGTAGCGGTTGATGCGCACGTCGATGAGGCTGAAGAGCTCGCGCTCGGCCGGGTACAGCGTGTTGTCGAGGTCGAAAAGGACAGCTTTCATAGAATCCATCCCGCGCCTTCAGCGCGGCCCATACTCCCCTTCGAAGACCTGCACCGCCGGGCCGGTCATGAAGACCGGACCCTCTTCGGACCATTCCATCTCCAGAACCCCTCCGCGCAGCTCGTTGCGCACGATGCGCTCGGTGCGGCCGTTGAGCACCCCCGCCACCGTCACCGCCGCGGCGCCGGTGCCGCAGGCGAGGGTCTCGCCGGCGCCGCGCTCCCAGGTGCGCTGACGCACGTGAGAAGGCGAGACGACCTCGACGAACTCGACGTTGATGCGGTTGGGGAAGAGGGGATCGCGCTCGATGGCGGGGCCGTACTTTTCGATGGGGAATTCGTCGACGTTGTCGACGAAGATGACGCAGTGGGGGTTGCCCATGGAGACGCAGGTGATGTGGAAGGTGCGGTCGAGGACCTTGAGCTCGGCGCCGATCACCTGCTCGTCGGGATCGCCCGCTACGGGGATCTCCCCCCGGGTGAGGCGCGGCCGACCCATGTCGACTTTCACGCGGTCGACCCGCCCCGCCGCATCGAGGAAGGTCTGAAGGCTCAGGATACCGGCGCCGGTCTCCACCGAGATCTCCCTTTCGCGCACCAGGCCGTGGTCGAAGGCGTACTTGGCGACGCAGCGGATGCCGTTGCCGCACATCTCGGCCTCGCTGCCGTCGGGATTGAAGATGCGCATGCGCACGTCGGCCGTCTGGGAGGGGAGGATGAGGATCAGCCCGTCCCCTCCGATGCCGAAGTGGCGGTCGCTCAGCTCCACCGCCAGGCGGTCCGGGTCGTCGAGCGTCTCCTCGAAGCCGTTGACGTAGATGTAGTCGTTGCCCGCCCCGTGCATCTTGGCAAATTTCATCGTGCGCCCCTTTATTTGCATGAATGAAACGTCAGTATAATGATAATATCGCGATCCCACAAGGGGGTCGCCGGGCGAAGTTGACCCCCGTGGCGCGGCTCCGGTACACTGGAAACATCATCATTTGTTGAGGCGAAAGCCCGAAGGAGAATCGAAGGATATGGCGTTCAACCTGAAGACGAAGCTTTGGCAGACCGGCTCCCTGGAATGGTGGGGCTTTATCGATAACGAGGATGTCTATCTCGGCTCCCGCGAGTTCCCCACCCCGCCGGCCGAGGGGGACGAGTGGACGGTGAAGAAGACGCGCGAGCGCTTCAAGATCGTCGACGGCGAGGTGAAGCGCAACGGCGTCGACGACTCGCCCGTCAAGGAGTGGGAGAGCTGGTGAGCGCGCTGGAGATCGTCCAGATCCGTTCCGGGCAGATGGAGAACTTCTCGTATCTCGTCTTGTGCCCCGAGACGCGGCGGGGGATCGGCGTCGATCCGTCCCTGGCGCCCGAAAACCTCCTCGCCGAAGCGCAGCGGCGCGGCGTGCGGCTCGATCTGGTGGTCAACACCCACGGCCATCGCGACCACACCGGCGGAAACGCGCAGGTGCTCGCGGCGACCGGCGCGCGTCTGGCGGCTCACCCCGCCGACGTTCCCGAGGCCGATCTCGCGCTGGAGGAGGGGAGCGTCATCGCCGTCGGGCACGGGGAGGTGACGGTGCTGCACACCCCCGGTCACAGCCCCGGCTCCATCGTGCTGCACCCAGCGGGGGCGCTGATCACCGGAGACACCCTTTTTGTCACCCGCGTCGGGCGGGCCGATCTGCCGGGGAGCGACCCCGAGGCCCTCTACCGCAGCCTGCGGCGCCTGGCCGCCTTCCCCGATGAAACCACGATCTATCCCGGGCACGACTACGGTCCGCGCCCCGTCTCGAGCCTCGCCTTCGAAAAGGCGAACAACCCCTTCTTGCAGTGCGAAGATCTGGAGAGCTTCATCCGTTTGCGGATGGGGTGAGGCGCGCCGCTCTTTTCAGCCGCGGCCACTGAAAGGGCGAGCCTCGCGTTCGCCCTTTTTCGCGCTCAGGCTCCCGCCGGCATTTCGGCTCCTGTCTCTTCCGTCTCCTCCCTCACCCGAACCACCACCGTCCCCGCCAGCCGGTCGTTGAGCCCCCGCCCGTCGGCGGCGCGCAGCAGGTGCAGATAGCCGAGCCCCAGGGGGGCCAGGCAGAGGGCTCCCCCCGCGGCGCGCAGGAAGACCTGTGAGAAGAGGGGCGGCGTGCCGTCGATCGCCTCGATCTTGAGCCCGAGGACCATCTTTCCGAGGGTCTGTCCCGTCAGGGCGTGAAAGAGGGTGAAATAGCCGAAGCAAAGCAAGAAGAGGGTGAGGGCGTAGGGGACGATGAGCGGGGCGAAGGTGGCGGCCGAGGGGAAGGGGGCGCCCTGGACGATCAGCTCCGCAGCCGACACGAAGAGGGCGAAGACGACGCTCAGCGCGGCGAGGTCGATCAGGGCGGCGCGAAAGCGCGGGGCGAGCGGTGCGGCGGGGGGACGCCCGGAGTCGGCGTCCCCCCTTGCATCAAAAGGGTCGCGGGGGTCTCCTTCGGTCTTGGCTTTGGGAGCCGGCTGCGCGTCCTCCTCCACGTCCTCGAATTCGGGGAGGTCGGGAAAGTCGTCGAGCTCCAGCGGCTCCTCGTCCAACTCGTCGAGGGAGGGGAGCGCATCGAGGGAGGGGAGGTCGAACGCCGTGGCGTCCGCCGGCTCGCTTTGGCCGCCCCCTTCATCCTTCTCGGCGCTTTCGTCCCAGTTGAAATCGACATCGAGGTCGAAGTAGGCCTCCTCTTTTTCCGCGTCCTCCCCGGCAGACTCCTTTTCGTCGAACAAAAGGTCCGTCGGAGCGGCGTCGCGCGGCTGCGTTTGCGCCGGCGGCTCGGCGTCGAAATCGAGCTCGGCGGGGAAGGGCGCCGACGCATCGGCTTCGAGCAGATCGTCGAGGGAGGAGGTCGGCTCGCCGGGGGTCTCCTCCATGAAGTCGTATCCGAAATCGACGGGGTCGGCGGCGGGCCCCGAGGCGGCGACGACGGCGGGCTCGTCACCCCGGTCGGTTTCAGCTGGGGTGGCGGGTGTGGCGGCCGGCGGCGCGGCGGCGGCGAAGGGGCGCACGATGCCGCGCAGGTTGAACTTCGACCTGAAGGCGCTCAGGTCCTTTGCGCACTTTTTGCATTCGGTCAGATCGTCAAAACTGGTGAATCCGCACTTGGGGCACTTCATGGCGTCTCCTTGTCGGTCGGGTTCCGGGTCGAGGCGCCCAGATCGCCGTAGAGATACTGCAAGATACTTGCCACGGAAAAGCCGGCCGTCTCGCTGCGCAGGATGCGCGGGCCGAAGCGCACCGGCAGAAAGCCGGCGCGGCGGGCCTCCTCGGCCTCCTGTTCGGTGATCCCCCCTTCGGGTCCGATCAGCACGGCGGCGCTGCGGGGCGCCGCGGCGGGGAGCACCTCGGCCAAAGGGCGTGCCTCCTCTTCCCAAAGAAGGAGGCGAAGCTCTTCGGTGCGCTCCTTCAGCGCCGCGTGAAGCGGGAGCGCAGGGAAGAGGCGGGGCAGGTGAGCGCGGCGGCACTGGCGCGCCGCCTCCTGAACGATCCTGCTCCAGCGCGCCGTGCGCTGCGCCTCGCGCTCGGGGCTCAGCGAGGGGATGCTGCGCGAGCACAGCACCGGTGCGAAGGCGCTCACGCCGAGCTCGGTCCCCTTTTGCAGCACCAGGTCGAATTTGTCCCCCTTGGGGAGCCCCTGAAGGAGGGTGACGGCGAAGGCGCTCTCGGGCTCGGTGCGCCGCTCGACGACGCGGGCCTCGCCCCCCTTTTTTTTCAGGGAGAGAACCCGGCAGCGGCACACGAGACCGGCGCCGTCCAGCAGCAGGATCTCTTCGCCCTCGCCGCGGCGCAGCACGGTGCCCAGATGGTGCGCCACCTCGGCGGGGAGGTCGACGGTTTCGCCGATCAGCGTATCGGCCGGCACGAAGAAGCGCTGCACGCTCATCCCCTGCGGCGATAGACCATGCACGACCACTCCTCGCGCCGGGAGAGCTCGGGTCCGTCGAGATTCAGCGGGGCGAAGGCGGCGGCGACCAGCCCCTCTTTTTCCTGCAGGATCCCCGATAGGATCAGCACCCCTCCGGGGGCGAGGCGCTCGGCCAGGGGGGCGGCCAGGCGGGCGTTCTCCTCGGCGAGGATGTTGGCCAGCACAACCTCGAATCCCCCTTCGAGCGCGGTGAGATCCCGGGCGGTGATCTCGACGCGCTCGGCGACGCCGTTGCGCTCGGCGTTCTGGCGGGCGATGCGGCAGGCGTCCTCTTCGATGTCGCAGGCCAGAACCCTGCGGGCGCCGAGGGCGGCGGCGGCGATGGCCAGAATGCCCGAGCCCGTCCCGACGTCGAGGACGCGCTGCGGCGCGCGCCCCCCGTCGAAAACGGCGCACAGCGCCTCAAGGCAGAGGCGGGTCGTGGCGTGGGTGCCGGTGCCGAAGGCCATGCCCGGATCGAGATCGACCACGGCGTCATCGGGCCCGGCCTCGACCTCCTCCCAGCTCGGTTTGATGATGAGGCGCCGTCCGATGCGCACGGCGCCGAAGTGCTGCTTCCACCCCTCGGCCCAGTCCTCGTCGCCGACGGGGTGCAACGCTACCAGGTGCGCTCCGGGAGGGGGGATGCGGGGGGCGAGGGCGCTCAGCAGCGCCTCGACCCGGCGGCGCAGCGAGTCGGCGTCTTCGTCGGGGAAGTACGCCTTGATGAGGAGCTCGTCGGGGAGCTCATCCGGGTCGGGGGGGACGAAGGTGTCGAGGCGCCGCTCTTCCGTCACGATCCCCGCGCACCCCTCTTCGCTCAGCGCCGCACCGAGGATCTCGGCGGCCTCGGAGGGGGTACGAATGTGAATTTCCAGCCATTTTTCATCCATTTGCGCTGTTTAGCAGAGAAAGTGATTAAAAGCAATAAAAACCTTGACAAGGCCCCGTGAATCGAGTCTAATTTGAAGGCTCGTTTAATGAGCCCGCCCCGTTTCATCCCGGGCGCCTTCGTCCGACAACCCCGTCGCCCAGGCTCTTCGTCATCGCCCGCGTGCGGTCCGTGTTGCGGATGAATTCAAACCTGATACACTCCTACGGATTTCTCATTAGTGGATAACGTCGCACCGCAGATGGTCTATCTTCTCTCCGACGCCACCGGGGAGACGGTGGAGAAGATCGTGACCGCCGCCCTGACGCAGTTTCGCGGCAAGGCAGTGCGGATGAAGCGCATCAGCAACGTCCGGAACAAGAATCAGGTCTACGAGGCCCTCGACGAGGCGCTCGAGAAGGGGGCGCTGGTGGTCTACACCATCGTCAACCGCGAGCTCGCCCAACTCGTGCACGACGAGTGCGACTCGCTCGGCCTGCTCCATATCGATCTTTTCACGCCGCTGCTGATGCGGCTCTCCGAGTTCTTCGGTCACTCGCCCGGAGAGACGCCCGGTCTTCTGCACGGCGTCGACGACGCCTATTTTCGCCGGGTGGAGGCCATCGAGTTCACCGTCAAGCACGACGACGGGCAGGAGGTGAGAAACCTCCACAAGGCCGACATCGTGCTGGTGGGGGTGTCGCGAACGAGCAAGACCCCGCTGTCGATCTATCTGGCCCATCGGGGGTGGCGGGTCGCCAACGTGCCGCTGGTCGGAGGGATCGAGCCACCGGATGAGCTCTTCCAGATCGACCCTTCCCGGGTCGTCGGGCTGATCATCGACCCGCAGCGCCTGATGGAGCTTCGGGCGAGCCGTCTGCGCAACCTGGGGCAGGACCCGCGCACCGCGTACGCGGCCTACGAGGAGATCGAGAACGAGCTGCAGATCGCCCGCAAGCTCTTTCGCCGCAACCCCTGGGTCGTCATCGACGTGACGGGCAAGGCGGTGGAGGAGACGGCCAACGAGGTGCTGGTCAAGCTCCATCTGAAATAGAGGCACTTGGGGTCAACCATGATTTTCATGCGCTGAACGCTGACAAACGATTCGCATCAACATAGATAAAGGGAGGTACGCATGGGCAACCGCATCCTGGTAG
>JBJHBH010000031.1:0-36062 GCA_050485365.1 Desulfuromonadales bacterium
CCGCGGCGAAGACGAGCGGGCGGCGAGGGCGGCGCCGGAGGAGCGCTCCTCCGGCGCCTCCAGGCGCCTCTTGCTGTTGATGCTTTTGCTCGTGGTCGCGGCCGGGGGCGCCTTCTACCATTTTTTCGGCGCCGCCGAGCCTGAACCTCCCCAGCCGGCGAGACAGGTCGTCAGCCGCCCCATCACCATGCCCGTTCCCCCCGCCCCGGCGCCCGGAGGCGCCGAGCGGGCGCAGGCTGAACCGTCCCCATCCGCCTCTTCGGCAGCGCCGGAGCCGACAGCCCCCGCCCCGGAGGCGACGCCTCAAGCGCCGCCGCCGCAGGCAGCGTCCCCGGCATCCGAAGCGGCTGCCGAGCCGCCCCCGGCCGCTTCGCCTGCCGCGCCGCCGACCATGCAGCAGGCGAAGCCCCCTGCGGCTTCGACCCCGAAGGGGGCCTTCGCCCTTCAGACCGCTGCGCTGGTGCGCCCCGGCGAGCTCGCCGAGGCCGAAAGGGCGCTGCGCAGCCTCGGCTATTCGCCCACGCGCGAGACCGTCTCCGAGACGCTCCAGGTCACCCGTCTCCTGCTCGGCGTCTACCCCCCAGACGAAGCGATGCCGCAGCTGCGCGAGGTGCAGGCCGTGATCCCCGGCGCCTTTCCCCTTCGCGTGGGAGATCGGGTCGCCCTGTACGCCGGCTCCTTCCACGACCTTGACCGTGCGCGCCTCTTTGCCGACGAACTTTTCGAGAAGGGGATTCGCGTCGAGGAGCAGCGGGCCGATGTCGCCATCGACGTGAGCGTCCTTCGTTTCGGCGCCTTCGCCGACGAGGGCGAGGCGGAGGCGGCTCTGCTGAAGGTGCAGAGCGCCGGCATCGAGAGCCGGCTTCTTCGCCTGCCGTAAGCGCCGTGACCGCCGACGCCGGCACACGCCTGAAGGTATCGCCCCGCGTTGCCGAAATCGTGCGCGGAACCGACCGCGGGGAGCGTCTTCGCGCCGCCCGGGGAGAGCTGCCCCTGGCGACGGAAGAGCTTCTGACGGTCACCGCCTTCCTCATCCAGGGGGGCGATGACGAGCTGCGCAGCGAGTCGATCCGGACGCTCAAGAGGCTCCCGCACTCTTCATTGCTGCCGCTCCTGGGCGATCCGCAGCTTCACCCGAAGCTGATCGATCTGATCGAGCGCGTCCGCGCAGCCGACGCCGTCCTGATGGCGGCGCTTGCCGCCAATCCGTCGACCGACGCGAAAACCCTCGCCCGTCTCGCCCTTCGCGCCGAGGGCGACCTCTTGCGGGACATCGCCTCGGGGGAGCGCGCCGCAGAGCCGCCGGTCGCCGATGCGCTGCGTTCCAACCCGCACGCAGCGCGAAACGAGGAGGCCGAGGAGGCCGATAACGCCGAGGACGCGCAGACGGAGCAGGCTCCCGCCGAGGACGAGGAGATCGATCCGTCCAAGTATCGCCAGGCGTTGCAGATGGAGGTGGCGCAGAAGATCAAGACGGCGATGACCGGCGACAAGGAGTGGCGCAGCATCCTTTTGAAGGACACCAACAAGCTCGTCAGCGCGGCGGCGCTGAAGAATCCGCGCATCACCGAAGCGGAAGTCCTCGCCATCGCCAAGAACAAGAGCAGCCACGACGAGCTCATCCGCCTGATCACCCTGAACCCCGAGTGGGTGAAGAACTACGAGATCCAGAAGGCGCTCGTCGTCCACCCGCGCACCCCCCTGCCCAAGGCGCTGCGCTTCATGAACGTGCTCACGCCCAAGGACCTGAAGCACCTGGCCAAGAGCCGGGGGGTGAATCAGGTGGTCGTCAACCAGGCCCGCCGGCTTCTTCTGGTCAAGGACAAGAGCCGCTGAACGGGTTTCGCACAAGGAGAATCGAGATGGAAAAAGGGACGGTGACCGCCGTGTGCACCAGCCCCGGCAAAGGCGAGCGCAAACGCGACGTGGGGCGCGGGGTGCTGGTGGAGAATTTCGGCCTGGAGGGGGACGGACACGGGGGGGACTGGCATCGGCAGGTCTCGCTGCTCGGAACCGAGAGCATCGCCAAGATGCGCGCCGCGGGCCTCGACGTCGGCGCCGGCGACTTCGCCGAGAACCTCACCACCACCGGGGTCGAGCTCTGCAAGCTGCCCATCGGCGCCCAGCTTCGCGTCGGCAGGGACGCCCTGCTCGAGATCACCCAGATCGGCAAGGTCTGCCACGAGCGCTGCGCCATCTACTATCAGGCCGGCGACTGCGTCATGCCCAAGGAGGGGATCTTCGCCAAAGTCCTCAAGGGCGGAGAGGTCGCCGCCGGAGACGAGATCGCGGTCGTCTATCGCCCGGAGCGGCCGGAGGAGAACCGATGACGGCGCCGAGGTTCACCATCGGCGTCCTCACCCTGTCGGACAAGGGGGCGCGCGGCGAGCGCGAGGATCTGAGCGGACAGATCGTGCGGGAGATGGTCGCCTCTTTGGGCGAAGTGGTGCGCTACCTCGTCATTCCGGACGACGAGGAGACGATCGTCGATACGCTCGTCGACTGGGTCGATGCCGAGCAGATCGATCTCATCCTCACCACCGGCGGCACCGGTCTCACCCCCCGGGACGTCACCCCCGACGCCACCGCCCGCGTCCTCGAAAAAGAGATCCCCGGCATGGCCGAGGCGATGCGCGCGGCGAGCCTTCAGAAGACCCCCCACGCCATGCTCTCGCGGGCGCTGGCCGGGGTGCGGCGCCGCTCTCTGATCCTCAATCTCCCCGGAAGCCCCAAAGGGGTGCGCGAGAACCTGGAGGTCGTCCTCCCAGCCCTGGAGCACGCCCTTCTCAAGCTCAAAGGAGACCCCTCGGAGTGCGCCCGCTGAGGGGAGAGAGGGACATGTGTCATG
This sequence comes from Desulfuromonadales bacterium, assembly GCA_050485365.1. GTDB lineage: Bacteria > Desulfobacterota > Desulfuromonadia > Desulfuromonadales > JACZKF01 > JARFUG01. Next base: position 2,849 of record JBJHBH010000031.1, read on the forward strand.
GCCAAAATCTTGATTCTGGAAAATCTCGCCACCGACATCAAAACCATCGCTCGACGCCATGGCGCTGAGAATCTGCGGGTGTTTGGTTCCTTTGCAAAGGGCGCCCAAACCGCGTCGAGCGATCTGGATCTGCTGGTCGATTTCGAACCCGGCCGCGATTTGCTCGATCTCGTCGGTTTGAAGCAGGATCTCGAAGAGCGTTTAGGGTTGCGTGTCGATGTCGTTACCGAGCAGGGGATGAGCCCCTATCTGCGTTCCCGGATTCTGGAGGAGGCCCGCCCTATGAGGGACGACCGCGTTTACCTCCAGCATATCCGCGACGCCATCGATGATCCCGCTTTGCCCCCAAGGGCCTCTTATCCGCCTTCGTTGTGAAAGGAGAAACCATGTCCGTTGTCAAGATCATGCCGTGTCTCGATATGAAGGACGGCCGTGTCGTCAAGGGGATTCACTTCGTCGATCTGAAGGATGCGGGCGATCCGGTGGAGAACGCCGCCTTTTATCAGAAGGAAGGGGCCGACGAGTTGGCGATGCTCGACATCGCCGCCACCCTCGAGAACCGCAAGACCCGCCTCGAATGGGTGAAAAAGGTCTCCTCGGTGATCGAAATTCCGCTGACGGTCGGCGGAGGGATCTCGACGCTGGACGATATCGAACAGACGCTGCAGGCGGGCGCGACCAGGGTCTCGATGAACAGCGCGGCCGTAAAGCGCCCCGAGCTCGTCGCCGAAGCGGCGAAGATGTTCGGCTCCGAGCGCATCGTCGTTGCCATCGATGCCCATCGCAGCGCGTCCATGCCCTCCGGATTCGAACTGGTGGTGGCGGGCGGCACGCAGCCGGTGGGCAAGGACGCCGTCGCGTGGGCGAGACAGTGCCAGGAGCTGGGTGCCGGGATCATTCTGCCGACCAGCATGGACGGCGACGGAACGCAAGCGGGGTATGATCTGGAGTTCACCAGGGCGATCTCCGACGCGGTCACCCTCCCCGTCATCGCCTCTGGCGGCGCGGGGGAGCTCGAAGACTTCGCCGACGCCGTCTTCAAGGGGGGCGCCTCCATCCTCCTTGCGGCCTCGGTCTTTCATTTCCGAAAGCTGAGCATCCAGCAGGTCAAGGACCACCTGCGCAGCCGGGGGATCGCGGTCCTGTAGGGACGGCATGACCGATGTCGCACCTTTTCATCTTTCTCCTCATGATCTGCGCCGGAGCGATGATCGCCGTTCAGCCGGCCATCAACTCCCGGCTCGCCCAGAAGGTCGGTCTCATCGAAGCGGCCTGCTTCTCCTTCGCCGTGGGGACGGCGGTCCTGCTGACCCTCGCCCTCCTCACCAGTCAGGGGAACTGGCGGGGGGCGGGCCAGGCTCACTGGTGGGAGTGGACCGGCGGGCTCTTCGGTGCCTTCTTCGTCACCGCGGCCATCTTCGCCGTGCCGCGCATCGGCACCGCGGCGACGATGGCCGCCGTCATCGCCGCCCAGCTCACGACCGCCCTGATCCTCGACCACTTCGGCGTCTTCGGCCTTCGGGAAATCCCCTTCGACCTGAAGAGGCTTGCGGGGACGGCGCTCCTTTTCGCCGGCGCCTGGCTGATCTTTCGCCCCTGAGAGCTCCCGAGTGATCGGGGTGTTGACGGCAGGGTGTCGCCGTGGTATATCAAGAAATCCTGATTTAAAGAATGCGGACTTTCAGATCCATGGTCGAAACCCTCAAAGCCCTCGCCGACCCGACCCGTCTTCGCCTCCTGGGGCTCCTCGCCCGCGGCGAGTTCACCGTTCAGGAACTGACGGAGATGCTCGGCATGGGGCAGTCGCGCATCTCGCGGCATTTGAAGATCCTCGCCGACGTCGGTATCGTTTCGGTCAAGCGCCAGGGGACGTGGGGGTACTACCGGCAGAGCGACGAGAACGGCTGTTTCCGCGAGATCTGGCCGGCGCTGGAGCCGCGCCTCGACGAGATCCCCGAGCGGCGCGCCGACCTCGACGCCCTGGCGCGGGTCTTCGAGGCGAGGCGCCTTCGCAGCCGGGAGTTCTTCGAGCGCCACGCCGAGCAGTGGGACCGCCTGAGCGGCGAGATCCTGCCGAGCGCCCCCTATCTCGAGCGGCTCGTCGCGAGCGTCCCGCAGAGCACCTCGCTCCTGGAGGTCGGCGTCGGAACGGGGTCGCTTCTGCCGCATCTCGCTTCGCGGGCGAAGCGGGTGGTTGGGGTCGATCACTCCCCTGCGATGCTCGATCAGGCGCGAACGCGCTCCCCCGTCGTCGACCTTCGCCTGGGCGAGATGTCGCACCTCCCCTTGGGCGATGCCGAGGTCGAGACCGTCGTTCTCAACATGGTCTTCCACCACGCCGAAGAGCCGACGCGGGTCCTCGCCGAGATCGCCAGAGTCCTCGTCTCCGGCGGAACGCTGGTCATCGCCGATCTGGCGCGCCACGAAAAAGAGTGGGCGCGCGAGCGGATGGCCGATCAGTGGCTCGGCTTCGACCGCGAGGAGCTCTCCGAATGGCTCGCCGGGAGCGGATTCGAGGTGGAGACCTTCTCCGAGGTGAAGGGGAGGGGGGGCGAGCTCGACGTCTTCATCCTGCGGGCAAGGAAGCAAAAAACCGGTTTTGATCGGATTTTCCCCCTTTGACAAAGGGGGAGGTTGACGATTTACATGAACGTCAAAGACGACATTAGACAGCTACAGAAAAGGAGCTCATACCCATGGATCAAGCCGTGAAGAAGAAAGAAGACTTCAAAGTCGCCGACCTCTCCCTCGCCTCCTGGGGGCGCAAGGAGATCGCCATCGCCGAGACCGAGATGCCCGGACTCATGGCCCTTCGCGAGGAGTTCGGTCCGAGCCGTCCCCTGAAGGGGGCCCGCATTGCCGGGTGCCTGCACATGACGATCCAGACCGCCGTCCTCATCGAGACGCTGATTCACCTGGGCGCCGAGGTGCGCTGGAGCTCGTGCAACATTTTCTCGACCCAGGACCACGCCGCCGCGGCCGTCGCGGCCGAGGGGATTCCCGTCTTCGCCTGGAAAGGGGAGACGGAGGAAGAGTACTGGTGGTGCGTCGAGCAGACGATCCACGGCCCCGACGGGTGGGTGCCGAACATGATCCTCGACGACGGCGGCGACCTCACCGCCGTGCTGCACGAGAAGTATCCCGAGATCATGAAGGGGGTGAAGGGGCTCTCCGAAGAGACGACGACGGGGGTCCACCGCCTCTACCAGATGGAGAAAAACGGCACCCTCAAGTGCCCCGCCTTCAACGTCAACGACTCGGTCACCAAGAGCAAGTTCGACAACCTCTACGGCTGCCGCGAGTCGCTCGCCGACGGCATCAAGCGCGCCACCGACGTCATGGTCGCCGGCAAGGTCTGCGTCATCGCCGGCTACGGCGACGTCGGCAAGGGGTGCGCCCAGGCGATGCGCGGCCTCGGCTCGAGGGTTCTCATCACCGAGATCGACCCGATCATCGCCCTGCAGGCGGCGATGGAAGGATACCAGGTCGTCACCATGGAAGACGCCGCCCCCGTGGGAGACATTTTCGTCACCACCACCGGCTGCCGCGACGTCATCACCCGCCAGCACATGGATGCGATGAAGGACCAGGCGATCGTCTGCAACATCGGCCACTTCGACCTCGAGATCGACATCGCTTCGATCCGCAATCTCACCTGGGAGAACATCAAGCCTCAGGTCGATCACGTCATCTTCCCAGACGGCAAGCGCCTCATCGTCCTGGCCGAAGGGCGTCTGGTGAACCTCGGCTGCGCCACCGGCCATCCGAGCTTCGTCATGTCGGCCTCCTTCACCAACCAGGTCATGGCGCAGATCGAGCTGTGGAGCCGCGCCGGGGAGTACGAGAACAAGGTCTACGTCCTGCCGAAGATCCTCGACGAGAAGGTCGCGCGTCTGCACCTCGGCAAGCTCGGCGTCAAGCTGACCCGCCTCACCCAGAAGCAGGCCGACTACCTCGGCATCTCCGCCGACGGCCCCTACAAGCCGGAGTTCTACCGGTATTGATCATCGCTCGACCGCCTAAATCCCCCTTTCTCAAGGGGGACTTCAACGCAACGCCGAAGGCCTCCGATTGGAGGCCTTCGCTCGTTTTGGCCTTGTCCATCTCATGGAAAAAATAGGCAGTGCCCACAAAGGGCAGATTTGTTATCCTCTTGGCAGGAGGTAACCATCATGCTGGTGCAGACAGACGGCAGAAGAAGAATCACGCTCCCCGCTTCCGTCGGAGTGAAGTCGGGCGACATTCTCGAGCTCGAAGTGCTGGAGGACGGCCGGATCATCCTGGTGCCGGTCGAACCGGTTCCCAAACATCAGCTCTGGGCCTGGACCGCCGAGAGAAAAGAAGCGGTCACCGCTTCCCTGACCGATTCGCGCCCCTCCGCCGTGGTGGAGTCGGCCGAACAGGCCGAAGAGACGGCAAAGAGGTGGGGCGGTGAGGATTGAGATCCGCCCCGCTTTCGATGAAGCGGTCATGGCCGCCGAACTGCCGGTGCGCAAGGCGGCGGCCAAAATGCTCCGGCTGCTGCAGGAGATCGACCTCCCGCAGCTATGGACCCACCCGGGTCTCAACTTCGAGAAACTCCACGGCATGATCGAGCCGAACACCGGCCATCAACTCTATTCCCTACGCGTCACCGGCAGCGTCCGCACCATCACCTGCCTGCTAAACGGCCCCACCCTCGTCCTCGTCAGTCTGCATACCCAACACAACAAGGACTATCGGAAGTAACCGAAGTCAGCGAACCCAACCAGGGGCTCGCGGGCTTTTGCATTGACATGCCGGATTAGAAAAGGATATTGTGCCTTTATTGTATTTCATGGGAAAGGGCAGGGGGGATGCTTTTTTCACTGGCGAAATTGAAATGACGATAAGAAGCCGCCGAGACCGTTGCAGAACGGTTTGGCGGCTTTTATGTTTTTGGGGTTCCGAAGCCGAGTGTGTCATTTTGCCTCCAAAAAATCGCATTTTAAGCCATTTTTTAGGGCCAGAATGTGGAGAATTCAATGTTGAATCAGGTGGTTGGCTTGGTCCGACGCCCCCAGAACGGGCATGCTCCCGGAAATTCAGTGTTGGTTCGGACTCTGGGCGAATGGCTAGTGCGTGGATTAATGACAATGGAGGATTAGATGCGTTTTGTGTGGTTGGCGGTCTCGATAATGACACCGCTGGTAGCAGTGCACTTTATTGATGCTGAGGCCGGCAACGAGATGATTCAGGGGACGTATGCGGTGGTGGCCACCTCTTTTTTTATCGTGGCGATCTCGTTTACAATTTCTGATTTCGTGAAGCACAGAAACGGAGAAAGGCACGAAGAGCACAGGCGTTTGCTCCTTGAAAGGGACGCCGACATTGTAAATTGGCGCAAGGAATTCTTTCTCGAGAGCGCCGACCTGTATGATGCGCAGAAGACCATGTTGCTGAAAGCGAAGGAGTTGGGAGAGCAGCATGAGAGCTATCGTCGCAGTTCCAGCACGGCGAATGCTGACGCCGGGCGGTCAGGGGATGCGGCGGCTGCTTAAAGGTGCCGGTGTCGTCTTAGGTGAAAATGGCGAATGGGGAAAAGGCGGCATAACATCTGTATCGACCGTCGCGCCCCACGCGGATTTCGTCAGGAAACACAGCAGTTGCTCGGAATGCGAGGAAAAGGTCGTTACGTGGTATCGGTGAGTGATTCATTGTATTGCGCGAATCCCAGCAAAGCTATGGCGTCAATTTTACCCCCGAAAATCGGCCCATAGCGCTGAATAATGCCCCTTTCTTGGGCGATTGTCCTTAGATATCAATGGGTTGACCTAGTCCGAGCCCGAGGGCATGATGGTGCCCGCATCTCAGCGCCGCCGGTGAGCTCCACCGTTGGGCGCCAGGGGGATTCTGATGGACGTATCAATTGCTGAAGTATTGATAGCGGCGCTTTCCCTAGCAGCTGCTTGGTATCTCGGAATGCGGGCCGAACGGTCCTCCGCTGACCAATACCGACTCAGCGCAAGTGCGTTCGCCTCAGATTGGTTCAGAGATCTTAGGGGGTGGGCCTCCGAAGCGATCGACGTACTGAGCGAGGCTGCTTATGCAGCGCCCGGACGTCGCGACACAGGTTCTATGGACCCGGAGTTGAACCGCAGTTGCCGACATCGACTTTCGGCACTTATTGATCGAGGTCGTTTCTTCATTCCTAACTACACCCCAGATGAAATCGGCCTTCACAAGCCGCCAGCTTTTCGCGGAATTCGGCATCCCGCGCTTGATTATCTTGTCGCGGCGGAGCGTGTGTTATCCGACGCTGAACCAGAGTACATTGAGCAATTCGGCAGCGTACGTGGAACGTTGATCGTCATAAAGCGCGAATTTGTCTCAGAGATCCAAGAGATTCTTGATCCGCGATCACAGAACAAAGCAATCGCAGATTTAATCAGGCACTCAAGAGGAGACACGGCAGACACCCGCTCGGCGCTGCAAAGACTTACTGCTCGTGATCATCCAGACTATAGCGAAGAACAGTCGGGTGCCCAACAATCGGTTGCAGCCGACGCGCCCGCTTCGCGGCCGCGCGTCTGAACCTGCACGTTAGACAGGGGAAGTAAAGGGCAAGTGGTGCACGTATCGAGATCCGATGAGCAGCAAAGCGCAGAGCAGGTTATCTTAGCCCAGTTAAACACTGATCTTCAGTTGAACCTTTCGCCTGTGCACTTGCCACTTGCTCAAACTATCAGTGTACAGCTTGACGGGTACGATGAATCGAACCGGGTGGTCTGTGAAATCTATGCCCGCATCGGGCGTTTGAAGGGTTCTCAGCCTGACAAAGTAGCGTCTGACCTGCTAAAGATGAGGTTTGTTGAACAGATTCAGGGGGGTAATTGGCGGAAGATTTTTGCCTTCGCCGATCCCGAGGCGGCGAAGTGCTTGAGCGGGAGGTCTTGGCTGGCTGCGGCCGCAATCCATATGAACGTGGAGGTGAGGGTTATTCAGCTTCCCGCCTCGGTTCGCGAAGGCCTCATAGCGGCACAGGCGCGCCAAATCATGGTAAACAAGTGAACTCGGTTGCTCATGGTCGGTCGCCGCACGGACATGCTGGATCATTTAACTAGGAAAGGAGCGGGCAAGCTAAGCCATGAGAATTTCTATGGGGCAAAAAGGGGACAGATCTATTTTCCTGCCCATCACCCTTTTTACCGTCTGTGGGTAGGAGGACTTACGGGGTGTTTACATTGGTCATGGTCCCCGGTGTCTGACCAAGTCAAATAGCCGGAACCAAAAGGAAATTCCCTAAAAGCACCCCCTAGCCACTTTAAGGACAAACATTTTGGCAATGGAATACTTCTACGAACTCTTCAAGGACCTGCCTCGGCAGGGCCCGGGTTGCAGGGAGGCCACGCTCAGAGCGCTCGGTCTGCTGAAGGATTTGCCGTCACATCCAAGAGTGCTGGACATCGGCTGCGGGAGCGGTATGCAGACGCTGATCCTCGCTCAGGAACTGAAGACGAAAATCCTGGCGATCGACAATTATCGGCCACTGCTGGACTCCCTGGACCGGGCCGCCGCACGGAAGGGCCTGGACATCGAGACGCGCGAGCTCTCGATGATCGACATGCCCTTCGACGAGGAGAGCTTCGATCTGCTCTGGGCCGAGGGCTCGATCTTCATCATCGGACTTGAACGCGGTCTGAAGGACTTCAGGACCTTTCTCAAGTCAGGAGGCTATCTGGCTTTCACCGAAATGTGCTGGTTCGTGACCGAGCCACCGGCCGAGGCCAAGGCCTACTTCGATAACGTCTATCCGGACATGAGAAGTGCGGACGAAGTGCGCCGGATGTCGGCCGCCAGCGGCTACCGGGTGATCGGAAGCTTCAATCTGCCCGAAAGCGCATGGTGGGACGATTACTACACACCGATGCTCGAGCGCCTCAAGGAACTGAGGATCAAAAACGCCGGTGCAGCCGACGCAGAAGTGGTTTATGCCGAGTGCGAGGCCGAGATCGAGATGTTCCGGCGGCATTCGAAAAGCTACGGCTATGTGTTCTTCGTGTTGCAGAAACTCTGATCCCGAGGCGCCCCGACCCTTGGCTCCAGTGTTATTTCCCTCGCCGCTGCAGCGCCTCAAAGCTCAGGAGTGAAACCACGGCCAGGCTGAAGGGGAGCAGGAAGTAGATCCCCCGGTAGACGAGCAGGGCGCCGAACAGGGCCGGGGCCGATAGTCCCGGGGTCAGCAGGAGGAAGACGGATTCGAAGACGCCCAGACCTCCCGGCACATGGCTGATGACGACGGCTATCTGCGCCAGGAGATAGATCTGCAGGAAATGCGGGAGCGACAGCTCGACCGTGGGGGGGAGCAGGACGAAGAGCACGCCGGCCGTGAGCATCCAGTCCAGGGAGCCGACCAGAACCTGCGCCAGCGCCTGGCGGAAAGTGGGTAGGGGAAGTCGCCACCCCCATAGAAGCATGGGGTTGCGGCGCAGAAAGATCAGAAGGAGGTAGCTTCCTACCGCCACCAGTGCCAGAGCGCCGACCGGTCGCAAGAGGGGAAGGGGGAGGTGGGGCAGATCGGGCAGGGCGGCGGTGAAGAAGAGCAGAATGCTCCCACCCATGGTGGCCATGCCGAGGATGAAGGAGAGCGCGCCAAAAGCGATCAGCCGGACGATTTCCTCGCCCTTCAGCCCCCAGGAGGAATAAAACCGGTAACGGACCGAGCCGCCGCTCAGCAGAGCAAAGCCGACATTTCGGCTGAAGGCGTAATTGGTGAAGGACGCAAGGGTGATCCGACCCGGGCTCAGGGAGCGACCAAGATAGCGCAGGCCGAGATGGTCGTGGAGGGTCAGGACCAGGTAGCAGACGACCGTCATCCCCACCGCCCCCAGGATCCGGCCCGGCGGAAATCCCCTTATCTGCTGAAGGATAGCGCTGAACCGGTATTCCTCCAGCGTACGGTTCAGCGACCACACGGCCAGCAGAAAGATCGCCAGGACGAGCAGGGGCGAGAATCGCTTCAGATTCTTGCGGTTCATCCGGAATGGGGCACCCTCCCGGTCGGCCGCTTCACCGGAGCCCGGGGAGAGGGGTAGGCCTTCTCTGCGGAAAGGGTGAAGCTTCCTTCCTTCTGTTTTTCAGCCTAATCGTTTTTTCCTTTCCGGCAACCCCACCGACCCCCTTCCGCCCACTTCGACTGATTTTCTTTGTCCCCGAGTATCTATTCACCTTGTGAGGGGTCCCATGCCAAGGGTGTCTGGCGCCATGGACGGCGCCAGTCAAGCGGCCATGGACGGCGAAAAGCGTCCCTTGGCGTGGGAGTTGTGACCCATCCTGAACAGTTACGTCCCCGATTCGATTGAGTCGGACACTGGCTGTTTGCTATCCTGTTTGCTTTATGCTAACCTTGAGCATGTTCTCGATCGAATACTCCAAGGCCGCCCGCAAGACGCTGAAGACCATGCCGCGCAACACGGCCACCCTTATCATGGAGAAGGTCGAGGCATTGGCAGTCGACCCCTTCGCACCGAACAACAATGTGCGCAGGCTCACCAACCACCCCGGTTACCGTCTGCGGGTGGGCGACTGGCGGGTCGTCTATCTGGTTCACGAGCAAGCCCTGCTGATTGCCGTGGTGCGCATCGCTCCGCGGGGAGAGGTTTACCAATGAAAGCCCAGATCATCGAAAAAAACGGCAAGCCCGAGTACGCCGTGATCCCCTATGCCGATTACCTGCGCTTGCTGGAGGCGTTTGAAGACAAAGCCGACGCGGCCATCGTCGCCGAATTTCATGAGGACTACCGGGCCGGCCGCGAATTCCTGGTCCCCGCCGAAATTCTCCGCCGCGAACTGGAGGGCGAGTCGTCGATCAGGCTCTGGCGCGAGCATCGCCGCCTGACCCAGCAGGAACTGGCCGACCAGGCCGGCATCAGCAAACCGTACCTGTCGCAGATCGAGTCCGGCAAGCGCCAGGGCACGGTCGAAACCCTCGCCGCCATCGCGCGCGCCTTGGATGTGCCGCTGGACGTACTGACCGAGTAAAAAAGTGCGGGAGGCCGCTCGGTCGGCACTTACAATTACCTTGGCCACCGTCTGCGGGAAGATTTAGTGTCCAGTGCAATCCTCGCTCCCGCTCCCCCCGACCGATCATTCCTCCAGCATGTCCCTCAACGCTCTCAGATCGCTGTTGACCAACTTCATATCCTCGGCGAACGTCTCATCCGACATGTCGGGAAGTCTGAACAGGGTGAAGATGACCTCGCTGCCGGAATCGTTGGGAAGGACGCGCATGGGGACATAGACCTCCTGCCCCGACGGCGTGGTCACGTAGTGGTCCATCACTCCGAAGCGGTTCGCATCGGCGAATCGGATTTTCATGGGCCCCTGCGGCGTGTCGACGATCCAATCGGAGCCCTGTTTTCGCACCCACCGGGCGAGTCCGTGCGCCCATTTCGGCAGGTTTTCGGGGTTGGTGACGAACTCATACGCCGTGTCGGGGCTGCACCGTATGGATATACTCAAGGTGCGGGAGGGCAGCATCGTCGCCATCTCGGTTTCTCCTCTCCTGTCCAGTTACACTACCGACACCTTCGGTCTGCCCTCCGCAACGGTGCGAAAATGGCGCGGATGGGTGCCATGATGAAACTATGGCTCATTGCCACGGCTCTCGCAACCGTGACAACGGCGGAGGTTCCGATCAGAAGATGATCAGGTGGAGGATGCCGCGCAGCAGCACCCCGGCGAGGGCGCCGATGACGGCGGGGCGGACGATGGCGGCCACGCGGGAGCCGGACGCCGCCAGGACGGCGACGCCGACCATGTCGAGGGGGTTGACGAGGAAGCCGGCCATGCGGTTGAACTCCTGCATGGTGATGGTCCCTTCGCGGATCAACTCGAGGGAGACCCCCATCATGGCGGTCCCACCGGCGAGGTACTTGGTGGCGAAGGGGAGGACCGCGGCCGAGGGGAGGTCGGCCAGGGCGAAAAGGGGGGCGAGGATCTGCTCGGCCAGGGCGATGGCCCCCACCGAGCGCAGGACGTTGACGAGGAAGATGGCGATGATCAGGGCGGGAACGGCGGCCAGCACGATGCGCACCGCCTCCTGCCCCCCGGCGACCAGATCCCCCCAGATGCTGCGGCGGGGGCGCGGCTCGGTGGAAAGAGCCGCCCCTTCTGCGCCGGGCGTCTCGGCGCCCAGAGAGCGCGTCAGGACGAAATAGGTGAGGGCGGCGGCGAAAAGCCCCCCGACGACGGACGTCAGGAGGATGACGCCGAGGTTGAGCCCGGCCGCCGCCATCGGAAAGATGACGTTGGCCTGCGACATCGTCATGACCATGGCGAGGGTGGCGGCGATGCGTCGCTGCGCGGTGCCGTCGCGGTTCTGCAGCGAGAGGGTCGCCACCGGCCCCGCAAAGCTCACGAAGAGGATCTGCAGCATGGCGAAGGCGCCGCTGCCGGGAACGCCGAAGATGCGCAGCGGAGGGGCGAGGACCTTTGCCGCCCGCGCCAGGACGCCGCGCGATTCGAGCGCCGTCATCAGCGCGAGCATGATCACCATCACCGGCAAAAGGAGATAGAGAGCCAGATCGACGGCGGTGCGCCCGGAGGTGAGGATGATGGAGAGGACGTCCTGCATGACGGAGCCTGCAAAGGGGTTCCGGCGGTTTTAATACGCGCAGCGCGGTGAAGACAAGCGAAATATGCGATCTATCGACAGACGGCGCCGCCCCCAGCCCTCTGCCGCCTGACGTTATGACTTTCCCGTGCCGTTTTCGCATGTTATTCTCGGTATATGCGAAAGATGTCGATCACGCTTCGAGAGAGTCGCCGTGAGTGAAAATCCGATCATCCGTTGGAGCGAGGGGGGACAGGAGCGCAGCGCCCGCTGGCGCTCGGAGAGCGGTGCGCCGCCGCCGAAGCGGGTCGTGGTCGCCGACGATGCCACGAAGGCCGATGCGGCGTACCGGCTCGCCTGCGAGGGGACGGCTCTTTTGTGGCTGGGTGATTTCCAGAACGCGCGCCAGATGCTGCAGGCGCTGGGGCGGCGCATGGAGCGCAGCCTCGCCAAGCGCTCTCCGGCTCCTTCCGAGTCCCCCGCCGACGCCTTTCACCGCCATCGTCTCGCCCAGTCGCAGCGCGCCCGCACTCTGGGGATGCTCCTGATCCCCTTCGAGCCAGGGCACATCGTCGTGCTGCGGCGGGCGCCCGACGTGCGGCAGGCGTGCGAGGAGGCCTTCGGCGCGGCGCAGGAGCCGTACGTCGCGTCGCTGCGCGATCTTCTCGGCGCCATCGGCGCCCACCAGTGGCGCAGAAAAGGGGTGAAGATCCCGGCTCTTGGCGCCCGCATTCATCCGCACTACGGCGTCTTTTCGCCGGTTCGCGGCGAATACGTCGAGCTTGTGGCGAAGGCGCCGCTCCCCTCGACGACGCTCGCCTTCGACATCGGTACGGGGACCGGCGTCCTCGCCGCGGTTCTGGCGCGCCGCGGCGTCGCGCGCGTCGTCGCCACCGACCAGGATCTTCGCGCCCTGGCGTGCGCCCGCGAGAACATCGCGCGCCTCGGGCTCGGCGCGCAGGTCGAGGTTGTGCAGGCCGATCTCTTTCCCGACGGCAGAGCGCCGCTGGTCGTGTGCAATCCGCCGTGGATTCCGGCGCGGCCGAAATCGCCCCTCGAATATGCGGTGTACGACCCAGAGAGCCGCATGCTGCGCGGTTTTCTCTCAGGCCTCGCCGCGCATCTCGCGCCGGGAGGGGAGGGGTGGCTGATCCTCTCGGATCTCGCCGAGCGCCTGGGGCTTCGTTCGCGCGACGAGCTCTCGGCGGCCTTCGAGGCGGCGGGGCTCGCGATGGTCGATCGCCTCGAAGCGCGCCCGACCCACCGCCGGGCGTTCGACGGCGCCGATCCGCTGCACGCCGCCCGGGCGGCGGAGATCACCTCGCTGTGGCGGCTGGCGCCTCGCTGAGAAACGCGCGCTCCGAAACGCCTTTCATCTCGTATGGGAGTCTTCGTTGTGCTCCTCGTCATCTTCCTTATCATCCTGGGCGTCATCGTGGTGCCCCTTGTGGCGGCGCTGGCCTTTTTCGCCTACGCCACCTCGATGCCCGGGCGCGGCCGCTTCGGACCGCTGCCGCCCGCGAGCGCCGCTGAGAGGGAGGTCGGGGAGGCGCTGCGGCGCCATGTGCGTTATCTGTCGGAGACGATGGGGGAGAGAAACCTGGGGAATCGGAAGGGGCTGGAGGGGGCGCGCCGCTACATCGCCGAGGAGCTGCGCGCGATGGGATACGAGGTGGAGGCGCTTCGGTACGATTTTCGCGGGGAGAGTTTCTACAACGTCGAGGCGCTTCTTCCGGGAAGCGTTATGCCGCGGCGAAGCCTCATCATCGGCGCGCACTACGATTCGGTGCCCGGCTCGCCGGGGGCCAACGACAACGCCTCGGGGGTCGCGGCCCTACTGGAGCTCGCCCGGGCGCTGCGCCGGGAGCGGCCGGCTCTCGATGTGCGTTTCGTCGCCTTCGCCAACGAGGAGCCCCCCTACTTCGATACCGGCGAGGGGATGGGGAGCGTCGAGTACGTGCGCGCCCTGCGCGAACGGGGCGTCGAGGCGGCGTCGATGCTCTGCCTGGAGACGGTCGGCTTCTACAGCGAAGCGCCGGGCAGCCAGAAATATCCGCCCCCCTTGAGCCTCTTTTACCCCTCAAGGGGGGACTTCATCGCCTTCGTCGCGAACTTCCCCTCCCGCCTCCTGGTGCGCCGCGCCGTCGCCGCCTTCCGCGCGCAGAAGGCGCTGCCGTCCGAGGGGATCAGCATCTTCGAGGCGATCCCCGGCGTCTCGTGGAGCGACCATCGCTCCTTCTGGCAGGCCGGGATCCCCGCCGTCATGATCACCGACACCGCCCTGTTTCGCGACCCCGACTACCACCTGGCGAGCGATCTGCCGCATCGGCTCGACTATCGCCGCATGGCTCGGCTCGTCGCGGGGCTCAGGGCGGTGGTGACCGATCTCGCCCGCTAACCCTGCCTCTTCAGGCGATTGAATTCTTCTTCCATCTTGTTGAGCTCCACCCCGAGCAGCGAGGCGGCGAGCCCCCAGGACGTTTCGCGGCGCTCGACCTCGGACCAGATCTCGACGGCGGGGCTCCCCCCCCGGCGCGACAGGAAGGAGGCCAGCAGGACCTCCTGCGTGGTGGCGCCGCGCGAGCGCAGCTCTGCAAGAGTCGCCGGTTCGATTTTCAGGTGACGGGAGATCGCCTCGTCGGCCAGCGCGGCGGCGAGGACCTCGTCGCTGCCGCTTCTAAGGGCCGAGGCGATCGGCGCGCCCAGAGCGTCGGGGTCGTGTCCGGCGGCGGCCAGGGCGTCCGCCCACGAGCCGGCGCCGCGGCGGGCACGCTGCAGCATGTCGGGGTGCGTGCCGGTCTTTTGGCCCAGCGAGTAGGTGATCCAGAGCTCTTCGGCGGGTGTGCCCGACATGCGCTTTCGCACCACCTGCGAGCGGTTGACGCCGAAGGTCGCGGCCAGAAAGGAGTTTTGCGTCGTGGCCAGAAGGTACGGGTCGACCTTCTCGGGCTGCGAGGGATCGAGGGTGCGGTCCTGGAAGCAGTGGCACGCGATGACAGGGTTGGCCAGGGCCGGCGAGGCGAAGAACACGAGGAAGAGGAAGGCGGCCGGGAGGGCGAATTTCATCGGTAGGTCCTTTCTGTCCGGAGAAAACCAGCGCAAAGGATAAACCCGATCGCCGCCGCCGCCTTTGACCCACGTCAAAAAGGCAGGCTATAGCCAGGGAAGGTGTTTAGGCTGAAGGTAAAGCAAAGACAGCATCAAAAAAGTCAAGGATTTAGGTTTGCCTAGCAGCCTTCAGCCTGCTCTTGCTGCTTCTCTGGGAGTTAGGATCCGCCCTACTCCCGCACGCTCATCATCAGCCAGACGCCCAGCAGTAAAAAGAGAAGGTTGGGGGCCCAGGCGGCGACCAGGGGAGAGAGCGCCGCGGCGTAGCCGAAGGCGAGCAGGAACGACTGGAGCAGATAGTAGGTGAGGCCGATGGCCAGGGCGATGGAGATGCCCACGGCCAGGCTCGTGCCGCGCCCTTTCTTCAGGGCGAAGGGGATGCCGAGAAAGGCCATGATGAGGTTGGAGAAGGGGGTGGCCAGACGGGCCTGCAGGTCGACTCGGTAGCGCGCCGCCTCGTATCCTTCCTCCTGCAGCCGCTGGGCGAGGCGGCGAAGCTCGCGAAAGGTCATTTCGTCGTTGCGGGTGGCGGTCGCCTCGAACTCCCTCGGGCTCCTCTCCATGACGAGGGGGGCCGTGTCATGGCGCTCCAGGGCAACGAGCTCTCCGGTGGAGGGGTCGAAGAGGCGCAGCACCGCTTCCTCGGCCACCCATGCGCCCTGGCGGTACTCGGCCCGGGCCGCGTCGAAGCGGCTGAGAATCCGGAAGGACTCGTCCATGTAGAAGGTGCGTACTCCGGTGAGCCGACTCTCCTCGGGGACGGCGATGTCGACGTGGATGATCTGTTGCCCCTCGCGAAACCAGAGGTTTTCGCGCTTGAGGGTGTCGGGCGCCTTGCCCCGCACCGCAATCTCGAGGGTCTGGTTCGACTTGGCGGCGGCGGCCGGAACGACGTACTCGGCCAGGGACAGAACCGCCACGCTCACCGCAAGGCCCACGACGAGAAGCGGAGCGCTGATGCGCCACAGGCTGACGCCGCCGGCGCGCATGGCGGTCAGCTCGTTGGTGCGCGAAAATCCCCCCAGCGTCATGAAGGCCGCGAGCAGGACGGCCAACGGCGTCACCTGGGTCAGGATCAGGGGGATCTTGGTGCCGAAGTAGACGAGATAGTGCGACGCGTCGGCGTTGTGCTCGATGAAGTCGTCGACCTTCTCGAAAAACTCGACGAGCAGGTAGATGCCGACAAAGGCGCCGAGCGACAGGGCGAAGACGCGGAAGAAGGCGCCCAGAATATAGCGGTTCAGAATGTTCATGATTTCTTTCGCCGCCGAATCATCCGGCGCAGGGCGTCGGGCACTTCGACGAAGAGCCGGTCGAGAAAGTGCAGACGCCGCTCGCGGGCGCTGGTGTGGACGAGGTAGAGACCCCCGGCGAGAAAGAGCGCGGTGGGGGTCCACAGCACCGGAACCGAGGGGAGCCCCCCCTCCACCGCCATGGTGCCGGCGAAGGAGTGCAGGATGTAGTAGATGAGAAAGACCGCGAGTCCGATGGCGAAGCCTCCCCCCCTGCCCGAGCGCTGGTTCTGGATCCCCAGCGGGAGCGCGACGAGGGCGAAGAGGATCGGGGCGAAGGGGAGGGTGAAACGCCGGTGGATCTCGGCGGTCAGGCTGCTTTTGCGCAACTCGGTGTCGGCCTGGGCGCGCGTCTGCAGCAACTCGCCGAGGCCGAGCTCCTTGTCTCGTCGCAGGCGCCCTTCGGCGACGCGCGCGCCCATGCTCAGGTTGATGTCGTAGGCGGCGAACTGGATCGTCTGATAATCCTCGTGCGGCGACGCGGGTCGTCGATGAATCGAGCCGTCTTCGAGGTGCAGCGTCAGGGTGAGGGTGTCGCGGTCGACGTGAAGGCGTCCGCGGGCCGCGGTGATCGTCGCTGGGGAGCCCTGCAGGCGCTGGTCGGAGATGAAGATGCCGCTCATGGCGCTGGTGCGCTCGTCCATCTCTTCGGTGTACAGGACGAGGCCGTCGAAATCGCTGTTGAAGATGCGCGGCTGGATGCCGATGCTCGCCCGGTTGGCGGCGATCTCGAAGACCTGGCTTCGAAAGGCGGTGTTGGCCCCGGGCTCGGCCCACAAGGTGAGGGCGGCGGTGGCTCCCGAGACGACGAGGGCGAAGAGAAGAACGGGGCGAAGCATGGCGTACAAGCCGATGCCGGAGGATTTCAGGGCGACGATCTCCCCGTCTCCCGAGAGGCGGCCGAAGCCGAGCAGGATGCCCAGGAGGCACGACAGCGGCAGGGTGATGACGAGAAACGCGGGGAGCAGATAGACAAAGAGCTGGAAGATCTCCGAGAACGGGACCCCGCGGGTGACGACCATCTCCACCAGGCGCAGCATGCGTCCCATGAGCAGAACGAAGGTGAAGACCGCGAGTGCCAGCAGGGTGGGGACGGCGATTTCCCGAAGGAGATAACGATGGATTCGGACGGCGGGCATGGATCGGATATTAGTACAGGTGAGCGATCTTTGTAAACCGCAAAGGGCCTTTTATACTTGCCTTGAAGGGGGGAGCGTGCTATAGACAGGTGTTGTCCTAAAACGCACGCGCCCGGACTCGTCCGAATGGGTGCTCCGCTGCTGCGGCGGGGGTTCGGCGGGGAGGAAGGGTGCGGAGGAAACCAACCATTTCAGAAGGAGTACACGGATCCATGGCACAGATCACGATGAAGCAGCTTCTCGAAGCCGGCGTCCACTTCGGTCACCAGACCAAGCGCTGGAATCCCAAGATGAAGCCCTATATCTTCGGGGCGCGCAACGGCATCTACATCATCGACCTGCAAAAGACGGTGCGCTACTTCAGAAGCGCCTACCAGTTTCTGAAAGAGACCGTCGAGGGCGGCGACAAGATCCTGTTCGTCGGCACCAAGAAGCAGGCCCAGGACGCCATCGCCGAGGAGGCGTCGCGCGCCGGGCAGTTCTACGTCAACAACCGCTGGCTCGGCGGGATGCTCACCAACTTCGCCACCATCAAGGGGAGCATCGACCGGCTGAAGAAGATCGAGACGATGTCCCAGGACGGCACCTACGATCTGATCACCAAGAAAGAGGCCCTGGAGCTCGAGCGCGAAAGAGCCAAGCTTGAGAAGAGCCTCGGCGGCATCAAGACGATGAACAAGCTGCCCGGCGCCATCTTCATCATCGATCCGAAAAAAGAGGCGATCGCCGTGAAGGAAGCCCGCAAACTGGGCATCCCCGTCGTCGCCGTCGTCGACACCAACTGCGACCCCGACGATATCGACTACATCATCCCCGGCAACGACGACGCCATCCGTGCGATCCGCCTCTTTGCGGCCCGCATGGCCGACGCCTGTCTCGACGGGGTGCAGGCGCGCGAGGCGTCGCTGCGCACCGACGCCGAAGGGGGCGAAGCCGAAGAGCAGGCCGCTGAGGCCGAGCTCGTCGAGGAAGCCTCGCCGGCGCAGGCCTGATCAGCCGAGGCAAAGAGAAGAAGAAAGGCGGCCCTGCGAACGGCCGCCTTTTTAAACGACGCTGTTTGAAACCAACGTTAAGAGGCCGACGCGCAAAGCGGACGGCCGAAAAAATTGGAGGTTAGTTGTGGCTGTAACTGCATCGATGGTTGGTGAGCTGCGCGCCAAGACCGGCGCCGGTATGATGGATTGCAAGAAAGCCCTCGCCGAAGCCAACGGCAACATGGAAGAGGCGGTCGACATTCTGCGCAAGAAGGGCCTCTCGGCCGCCGCGAAGAAGTCGGGCCGCGTCGCCGCCGAGGGGATGGTCGTCGCCGCCGGCGAAGGCAATCGCGGGGTTATCGCCGAAGTCAACGCCGAAACCGATTTCGTGGCCAAGAACGACGGTTTCCAGAAATTCGCTGCAGGGGTCGCAGAGGCGGCTCTGAACGAGGCACCCGCAGATGTCGAGGCCCTTCTGAAGGTCTCCTTCCCCGGGACGGGCCGCACTGTCGGCGAAGAGCAGACCCATCAGGTGGCCACCATCGGCGAGAACATCAGCGTGCGCCGCTTCGTCCGTTTTGAGATCGCCGAAGGGGATGTCGCCAGCTACGTTCACGCCGGCGGAAAGATCGCCGTGCTGGTCGAGCTCAAGACCGCCAAGGGGAGCGACGAGCGCGTCGCCGCCGTCGGCCGCCAGATCGCCATGCACGTGGCCGCCGCCAATCCTCAGTTCCTCCAGCGCGAGGAGGTCACCCCCGAGGTCATCGAGAAAGAAAAAGAGATCATGCGGGTCAAGGCCAAGGAGAGCGGCAAGCCCGACAACATCATCGAGAAGATCCTCGAAGGGCAGATCAACAAATTCTTCGGCGAAGTCTGCCTTCTTGAGCAGGCTTTCGTCATCGATCCCGACCTGAAGGTCGGTCAGGTGGTGAAGAACCTCGCCAAGGAGATCGGCGCCGACGTCGAGCTCACCCGCTACGCCCGCCTCCAACTCGGCGAGGGGATCGAGAAGCGGCAGGACGACTTCGCCGCCGAAGTGGCTGCTCTGAGCAGCTGATTTCTCCACAGCTCCGGTGCCCGCCCGAGCATCCGGTCGGGCGCCGGGCGCACGAAAGGTGACACACTATGGCGGAGGCCGGACCGAAGTACAAACGGATACTCCTGAAGCTGAGCGGCGAAGCGCTGGCCGGCAATCAGGGGTACGGAATCGACCCCGAGGTCATTTCGGCCATTGCCGCAGAGATCCACGAGGTGGTCGGCTGCGGCGTCGAGGTCGCCCTGGTGATCGGCGGGGGAAACATCTTTCGCGGCGTCGCCGCCGCCTCGCGCGGCATGGATCGGGCCAGCGCCGACTACATGGGGATGTTGGCCACCGTCATGAACAGTCTGGCCATGCAGGACGCCCTGGAGCGCGTCGGGGTGGCGACCCGCGTGCAGTCGGCCATCGAGATGCAGGAAGTGGCCGAGCCGTATATTCGTCGCCGTGCTGTTCGCCACCTGCAAAAAGGGCGCGTCGTCATCTTCGGTGCCGGCACCGGCAATCCGTACTTCACCACCGATACGGCGGCCAGCCTGCGAGCGATGGAGATCGGCGCCGAAGTCATCCTGAAGGCGACCAAGGTCGACGGCGTCTACGACGCGGATCCGGCCAAAGAGAAGAACGCCGTCAAATTCAGCAGTTTGACCTATCTCGACGTTCTGAAGAAGGGGCTCCAGGTGATGGACGCCACCGCCACCTCTCTGTGCATGGACAACAAACTCCCCATGGTCATCTTCGACCTGACAACGCCGGGGAACATCAAGAGAGTGGTCTTCGGGGAGCCGATCGGAACGACTGTCACAGGAGAATGATGCCATGTACAAGGACGTCCTCGCTAAGGCCGACTCCGGCATGGAGAAGGCGATCGAAGCCCTGAGAAAAGAGCTTGCGCGCGTTCGCACCGGGCGCGCCTCTACCACGCTCCTCGATGAAGTCCGTGTCGATTATTACGGCACGCCCACTCCCCTGAGCCAGGTCGGGACCCTCGCCGTCCCCGAGCCTCGCCTCATCACCATCCAGCCATGGGAGAAGAAGATGATTCCCGACATCGAGCGGGCCATCTTCAAGTCGGACCTTGGGCTCAATCCCACCTCCGACGGCGCGCTGGTGCGCATCATTATCCCCCCGCTCACTGAAGAGCGCCGCAAGGAGATGGTCAAGCAGGTGAAGAAGACGGGCGAAGAGTGCAAGATCGCCATCCGCAACATCCGTCGCGACGGCAACGACGGTTTGAAAAAGCTTGAAAAAAACAAGGAAATCTCCGAGGATGAGCTCAAGCGCGCTGAGAAGGAGATCCAGGATCTCACCGATCAGTTCGTAAAGAAGGTCGACGAAATCGTCGCCGGCAAGGAAAAGGAAGTCATGGAGGTCTGACCGATCTTCGGACGCTTCCCGTTCACACGAAACCCAACAGGAGGAACATCGAAATGGCTCTCACCATCAATGACGAATGCATCAACTGCGGCACCTGCGTCGACTCCTGCCCCCTCGGGGCGATCTCCGAAGGCGCCGACAAATATGTGATCAACGAAGATTGTACCGAGTGCCGGGCCTGCGTCGACAGCTGCCCGGTCAACGCCATCGTCGGCTGATTCAACCATCGAAGGGGGACGCATGAGCGTCCCCCTTTCGCTTCGCGTCTTCCGCCCCCGTCTCCCGCGCCCCTCGCTCCGACCTTTTCCCCTTGTTGCCCATCGATGTTTCATGATATGTTAGGGGTCTTTTATTTGACCCCCGATCCGGGACGCACGCATGCAGATTCCCCGACATCTCGCCATCATCATGGACGGCAACGGACGATGGGCCGAAAAACGCCGTCTGGCTCGAATTTTCGGGCACCGCAAGGGGGTCGAGACGGTGCAGCAGATCGTCAAGGAGTGCCGCACCCTCGGCATCGCCTATCTCACCCTTTACGCGTTCAGCTCCGAGAACTGGCGCCGCCCCGAAGGGGAGGTCAGCGCCCTGATGGGGCTGCTGGTGCGCTATCTTCAAAGCGAGATGGAGACGCTGATGAGCCGACGGATCCGCCTGAGGGTCATCGGCGAGATCGGCCGACTGCCCGACGAGGTCAGGCGCATCCTTGAAGAGACCGTGGCGCGCACCGAGGCCAACGACGAGATGGTCCTCACCCTGGCGCTGTCGTACGGCGCCCGCAACGAGCTCGTGCGCGCGGTGCGAAGCGTGGCGAGAGCCGCCGCACGGGGGGAGATCGATCCCGATGCCGTCGACGAGGAGATGCTGGACGGCGCTCTCGACACCGCCGGCATTCCCGACCCCGATCTTCTTATCCGCACCAGCGGAGAGATGCGCATCAGCAATTTTCTCCTCTGGCAGCTTGCCTACACCGAGCTCTACTTCAGCGATGTGCTCTGGCCCGATTTCGGCCCCGGCGAACTGCGCCGGGCGCTCGAGGTCTTCGGTCGGCGCCAGCGGCGCTTCGGGCTGACCGGGGCGCAGATCGAAGGAGACGACGCTTCGAGGCGGGAGGACAGTCATTAAGCAGCGTATCATCACGGGGCTGATCGCCCTTCCCCTTCTGATCCTGTTCATCGCCTACGCCGGCGCCATGGTCTTCAACGTCTTCGTGCTGGCGGTGACCGCCGTGGCTCTTCACGAGCTCTACGCCATGAGCCTGCCCGCCGAGCGGCGCACGGAGCGGCTCTTCGCCATCGCCGGGGGCGTTGTGCTGACCGCGGCCATCTGTTCGGGGGATTTCTTCCTCGCGCAAGGGGCGGCGACCGTCCTCTTTTTGTTTTTCGCTTCGCTTTTTCTCTTTCGCTTCCGCGACCTGCAGCGCGTTACCGTCCATCTCGGCGTCGTCTTTTTCGGATTCCTCTACCTTCCGTTGTTGCTCGCTCACCTGTGCCTGCTGCGTGAGCTTGCGTTCGGGCGTGAATGGATTTTTCTCGTCCTAGTGGTTATCATGGCAGGAGACACCGCCGCGTATTTCACCGGCAGCGCCATCGGACGCCGCAAGCTCTATCCCGCCATCAGCCCGAACAAGAGCATCGAGGGGGCTGCGGGCGGCCTCGCCGGCAGCCTGTTGGGGGCCTTCGCGGCCAGCTTGACCTTTTTTCCGGCCCTCACCGTCTCCGATGTCCTCTTCTTCGGCCTTCTGGTCGGAGCGGCCGGGCAGGTGGGGGATCTGTTTGAATCGATGCTCAAGCGGAGCTACGGAGTGAAGGACTCAGGGACGATCATCCCGGGTCACGGCGGCATTCTCGATCGCCTCGACAGCCTTCTTTTTGCCTTTCCCCTCGCCTTCTACTATGCGCTGTGGGTTTCAGGATAGACGGATTCGATGAAAAATCTTGCCATTCTCGGCTCCACCGGTTCGATCGGGGTCAGCACCCTCGACATCGTCGCCGCTTTCCCCGAGCGCTACAGGGTCGTTGCCCTGACCGCGGGAAACAACCTCGCCCTTCTCGAAGAGCAGATCCGCCGCTTCAGGCCGCTGTGCGTCGCGGTTCTCACTGAAGAGTCGGCCGCACGTCTTCGGCGCTCCCTCGGTCCGCTGGCACCCACGATCATGTGCTGCGTCGAAGGGCTGATCGCCTGCGCGACGCACCCCGAGGCCGATCTCGTCGTCTCGGCCATCGTCGGCGCCGCCGGCCTCGTGCCGACCATGGCCGCCATCGAGGCAGGCAAGGACGTGGCCTTGGCCAACAAGGAGACTCTCGTTACGGCCGGGCCGCTGGTGATGGAGGCCGTCGCCCGGCGAGGGGTGCGCCTTTTTCCCGTCGACA
Source organism: Desulfuromonadales bacterium (assembly GCA_050485365.1). Classification (GTDB taxonomy): domain Bacteria; phylum Desulfobacterota; class Desulfuromonadia; order Desulfuromonadales; family JACZKF01; genus JARFUG01. The sequence continues at coordinate 25,719 of JBJHBH010000031.1, forward strand.
GCGAGCACTCTGCGATCTTCCAATCCCTCGAGGGGCATCGGCGCGGCGACGTGCGCCGGCTGATCCTGACCGCCTCGGGGGGGCCGTTTCGCAACCGCTCCCTGGCCGAGCTGCGAAACGTCTCCGCCGCCGAGGCGCTGGCGCACCCCAATTGGAACATGGGGCGAAAAATCTCCATCGACTCGGCGACGATGATGAACAAGGGGCTCGAGGTGATCGAGGCCCGCTGGCTCTTCGATCTGGAGGCCGATCGCATCGCGGTGCACATTCACCCACAGAGCATCGTCCACTCGATGGTCGAGTACGTCGACGGCTCGGTCATCGCCCAACTCGGCATCCCCGATATGAAGATGCCGATCGCCTATGCCCTGTCCTACCCCGAGCGGCTTCCGCTCGATCTGCCCCCCCTCGACCTGTGCGCCCTGAGCACCCTGAGCTTCGAGACGCCCGACCTGGCGCGCTTCGCCTGCCTGGATCTCGCCTACCGGGCGCTTCGCGCCGGGGGGACCGCACCGGCGGTTCTCAATGCCGCCAACGAAATCGCGGTGGACGCCTTTCTCGGCGGCGAGATCTCGTTTCTTCAGATCTCCGCCCTGATCGGAAGCGTTCTCGACGCGCATGAGGCGCGCCCCCTGCGGCACATCGACGACGTTCTGCGCGCCGACCGCGCGGCACGGGCCGACGCCCGGCAACTCATCAAAAAGACATCCCCATCGGAGGGTTCATGATCACCGTCATTGCCGGTATCGTCATGCTCGGCATTCTCGTCTTCATCCACGAGCTCGGGCACTTCATGGTCGCCAAGTTCTGCGGGGTGAAGGTTCTGAAGTTCTCCCTCGGCTTCGGCCCCCGGCTCGTCTCGCGCAAGTGGGGAGAGACCGAGTACATGATCTGCGCCGTCCCGCTGGGAGGCTATGTGCAGATGCTCGGCGAAGGGGGGGGGGAAGAAGGGGAGGCGGCCTCGGCGCAGCTCTCTGAGCAGGAGCGCAAGCGCGCCTTCGACGCCCAGTCCGTCGGTCGCCGCAGCGCCATCATCGCCGCCGGCCCGGCGATGAATCTCCTTTTGCCCTTCATCATCCTGCCGATCACCTATCTGGTGGGCGTCAATCTCCCCGCCTTCTTCGAGCGGCCCGCCTGCGTCGGATATGTGCTGGAGGAGTCGCAGGGGGAGAGGGCCGGCTTTGAGGCCGGCGACTGCATCGTCGCGCTGAACCAGGACGACGTCGGCACCTGGTCCGAAGCCAACCGGGAATTGATCACCCATATCGGCGCTCCGCTCAGCTTCACGGTGGAGCGCGGGCGCGAATGGCTCACCCTCACCATCCCCGCCGACGAAGGGAGCCTCGAGGGGCTGCAGTCGCTGGGTCTTCTGCCGCGGCAGGAGCCGATCGTCGGCATGGTCGCGCCGGGAATGCCGGCCCACGCCGCCGGGATGGAGACGGGCGATCGCATCGTCGCCATCGAGGGGGAGAGGGTCGAGTCGTGGTACGATCTGCGGCGGATCATCCAGAAAAGGGGAGGGCAGGCGCAGACCTTCAGCGTCGAGCGGGACGGCCGCGTCGTCGACCTCAGCGTCACGCCGGTCCGGCAGGAGGGGAACGCCGACTACCTGGTGGGCGTGGCGCCGATGCAGGAGACGGTCTTCAAACGCTACGGTCTGATCGATTCGGTGAAAGCCGGCGCCGAGCGCACGGTCGATCTCGTCAAGCTGACCGTCGTCTTCATCCAGAAGCTCTTCGCCGGGCATGTGGGGACCGACAATATCGGCGGGCCGATCACGGTGGTGCAGATCGCCGGCCAGGCGGCGCAGACCGACGTGGCCGCCATCCTGACGGTCATGGCCTTTCTGAGCATCCAGCTCGGCATCCTGAACCTTCTGCCGATTCCCATCCTCGACGGCGGGCACCTCTTCTTTAATCTCTACGAGGTCGTCGCCCGTCGCCCTATGTCGTTGCGCGCCCGCGAAATCGCCCAGCAGGTCGGCTTGATGATCATCCTGATGCTGATGATTCTGGCCTTCTACAACGATATCGTGCGCCTCTTCGTCGGGATGCAGTGATGGCCGAGACGATCCTGACCATCGACACCTCCTCGGCCGCGGGGAGCGTCGCGCTGACCCGCGGCGAGGCGCTGCTGGGGGAGATTCTGCTCAACCTCGCCTCGACCCATTCGGATCGGCTTTTGCTGACGGTGAAGCAGCTTCTGGGCGACGCCGGTGTCGAGATGGGGCAGATCGACGCCTTCGGGGTCGTCGCGGGTCCCGGCTCCTTCACCGGGCTTCGGGTCGGAGTCGCCACCGTCAAGGGTCTCGCCATGGCGACGGGCAAACCCGCCGTGGGCGTTTCGTCTCTGCAGGCCCTCGCCATGCAGGCGCCCTGCGCCCCGTATCCGGTGTGCGCCCTGCTCGACGCGCGTAAAAAAGAAGTCTACGCCGCCCTGTTCCGCTGGGAGCAGGGACGACCCCTTCTCCTCGGAAGCGAGCGCGTCGTCTCCCCCGAAACGCTCCTCGACGGCATCCCCGACGAGGTCCTCTTCATCGGCGGGGGGAGCGAGGTCTATCGCTCCCTCATCGTGCGGCGCCTCGGCAGCGGTGCCCACTTCGCCCCCTGGCCTCTTCATCCGCTGCGGGCCTCCAGCGCCGCCGCCCTCGTTCTCGATGCGCTGAGGCAGGGGGGCGCCGTGCCTCTCGCCGCTCTTAATCCCGTCTATATCCGCGCCTCGGAGGCGGAAATCCTTTTGGCGAAGAAGGAGTCGGCGGAGCTGGTCTGATGACATCTTTCATTGACATCGATCACCGCTTTCGTTATTTTTAAAATCGTGTTTTCGCTCTTTTTCAACCCCTTTTCCGGAGGTGTGCCATGGACACAATGGATCAGGATCAGGTGCTCGTACGACAGATGCTCGACAGCAGCCCTCGCTTCCGTCTGCTCTATGAAGAGCACGCACTCTTGGAAAAAGAATTACGAAATATCGATTCACTCTCCTTTTTGACACCTGACGATCAGATCGAAAGAAAGAAGGTCCAGAAGCTCAAGCTCGCCGGGAAAGACGAGATGTTCCGCATGCTCAGCAGGGCGCGCCGCTAGAGGCGCCGCGGCCTTACCGCACTCTTCCCGGCAACGGCGGCGCGGTTCGGCTGCCGACCCGACCATATCACCAGCCGCGACGGCTATCGGCGGACAGGGGCATCTGTGTCCCTGTCTTTATTTGTATGAGGACGACGAAGCAGATGACGAAACGAAGTGACGCCATAACCAAGGGATTCGAACGGACTCCGCAGCGCGCCCTGCTGATGGGGACGGGGGTCCCCAGGCAGGAGATGGAAAAGCCCTTCATCGGGATCGCCACCTCCTTCACCGACCTGATTCCGGGTCATATCGGCATGCGCGATCTGGAGCGCTTCATCGAAAAAGGGGTACACACCGGAGGCGGGTACTCGTTCCTCTTCGGCATCCCCGGCGTGTGCGACGGCATCGCCATGGGGCACAAGGGGATGCACTACTCGCTGCCGACCCGCGAGCTCATCGCCGACATGATCGAGTCGGTCGCCGAAGCCCACCGCCTCGACGGCCTCGTCCTTCTGACCAACTGCGACAAGATCACTCCCGGGATGCTGATGGCCGCCGCGCGCCTCGACATCCCCTGCATCGTCGTCACCGCCGGCCCCATGATGACGGGGCGCGGCGAGCAGGGTCGGCGCTTCTCCTTCGTCACCGACACCTTCGAGGCGATGGCCCGCTACAAGGCGGGAGTCATCGACGCCAAGGAACTGCAGGTGTGCGAGGACGAGGCGTGCCCCACGGCCGGGAGCTGCCAGGGGCTCTTTACCGCCAACACCATGGCGATCCTCACCGAAGCAATGGGGATGAGCCTGGTGCGCTGCGGCACCGCACTGGCCGTCTCGTCGCTGAAGCGGCGCATCGCCTTCGCCTCGGGCGAGCGGGTCGTCGAGCTGGTGCGACAGGGGATCACCCCCCGCCAGATCATGACGAAGGAGGCGTTTGAGAACGCCATCCGCGTCGACCTTGCCCTGGGCGGGTCGAGCAACACCGTGCTGCATCTTCTCGCTATCGCCCGGGAGGCCGGCATCGATCTGCCCCTCGAGGAGTTCGACCGCCTGAGCCGCGAAACGCCGCAGCTTGCGTCGATGAATCCGGGCGGCGTCCACTTCATGGAGGATCTCGACGCCGCCGGCGGCGTCCCCGCCGTGCTGTGGCAGCTGCGCGACCGAATCCTCGACAATCCGACCCTGACCGGCCCGTCCGTCAAAGAGATCGTCGGCAGCGTCGCCTCAGTCAACGACGAGGTCGTCCATCCCGTCGAGAGCCCGGTGCGCCCCGAAGGGGGGATCGCCATCCTGCGCGGAAACCTCGCCCCGGACGGCGCCGTCGTCAAGCAGTCGGGGGTCTCCGAATCGATGATGGTCTTCGAGGGCAAGGCCCGCTGCTTCGACTCGGAAGAGGGCGCCATGGCGGCGCTGATGGGGGGCAAGATCGTTCCCGGCGACCTGGTCGTGATCCGCTACGAAGGCCCCAAGGGGGGGCCGGGGATGCGCGAGATGCTCGCGCCGACGGCCGCTCTGATGGGGCTCGGCCTCGGCGAGAGCGTTGCGCTCATCACCGATGGGCGCTTCTCGGGGGGCACCCGCGGCCCCTGCATCGGCCACATTTCTCCCGAAGCTGCCGAGGGCGGGACGATCGCTCTGGTGGAGGAGGGGGATACGATCCGTCTCGACATCCCCAACCGCAAGCTGGAGCTGATGGTCGACGAGGCGACGCTGGCCGAGCGCAGAAGCCGCTGGCAGGCGCCCGAGCCGAAGATCAAGGGGGGGTGGCTGGAGCGTTACGCATCGGTGGTGACTTCGGCGGGGACCGGAGCCGTCTGCAAGGCCTGACGCGATCTCTTGAGGCGGCATCGATCCGATGCCGCCGATCCAATCGAAGGTTTCAGCAGTATTCTGGAGGAGAACGTTCGTGAAGAAAACCGGATCACAAATTTTATTGGAATGCCTTCAGCTCGAAGGGGTCGACACGGTCTTCGGATACCCCGGGGGAACCGTCATCAACATCTACGACGACCTGATGGACTCGCCCATCAAGCACATCCTGACGCGTCATGAGCAGGCGGCGGTGCACGCCGCCGACGGCTACGCACGCGCCACGGGGAAGGTCGGCGTCGCCATCGCCACCAGCGGCCCCGGCGCCACCAACACCATCACCGGCATCGCCACCGCCTACATGGACTCGATCCCCATGGTGGTCATCACCGGGCAGGTGCCGACCCCCCTGATCGGCAACGACGCCTTCCAGGAGGCCGACATCATCGGGATCACCCGCCCCATCACCAAGCACAACTACCTCGTCAAGGACATCAAGGATCTGGCGCGCATCGTCAAGCAGGCCTTCTACATCGCCCGCACCGGCCGCCCCGGCCCCGTCCTCATCGATCTGCCCAAAGACATCCAGATCGCCTCCACCAAGTTCGAGTACCCCGAGACGGTCGAGCTGCGCGGCTACAAGCCGACCTACAGCGGCAACGTGCGCCAGGTTGAGAAGGCGGTGAAGATGATCCTGGCCGCCCGCAAGCCCGTCGTCTATGTCGGCGGCGGGGCGACCCTCTCGGACGCTTCCGAAGAGCTTCGCACCTTCGCCGAGGCGATCCAGGCCCCGGTGACGACGACCCTCATGGGGATGTCGTCTTTTCCCAAGCGCCACCCCCTCTCCATGGGGATGCTCGGGATGCACGGCACCTACTACGCCAACATGGCGGTGACCAACTCCGATCTGCTCATCGCCATCGGCGCGCGTTTTGACGACCGCGTCACCGGCAGGATCGCCACCTTCGCCCCGCACGCCAAGATCATCCACGTCGACATCGACCCGACCTCCATCAAGAAAAACGTGCGGGTCGATCTCCCCATCGTCGGCGACCTCAAGGACGTTCTGCAAAAGATGATCAAGAAGATCTCCGAGCAGGGCGAAGAGATCGAAAAGCTCATCGGCGAGACCGCCTCGTGGCGCGACGAGATCAACGGGTGGAAGGAGCAGCACCCGATGGCCTACAAGGCGTCCGACACGGTGATCAAGCCTCAGTACGTCATCGAGAAGCTGCGCGAGCTCACCTCCGAGGACGCCATCGTCACGACGGAGGTCGGCCAGCACCAGATGTGGACCGCCCAGTTCTTCGACTTCATCCAGCCGCGCACCTTCCTCACCTCCGGCGGCCTCGGCACCATGGGGTTCGGTCTCCCTTCGGCCCTCGGGGCGCAGGCGGCCTTCCCCGAACGTCAGGTCATCGACGTCTCTGGCGACGCCTCGTTCCAGATGAACTCGCAGGAGTTGGCGACCCTGGTCCAGTATCGCCTCCCGGTGAAGATCGTCATCCTCAACAACAACTTCCTCGGCATGGTGCGCCAGTGGCAGCAGCTCTTCTTCAACAAGCGCTACAGCCAGACGTGCATGGAGCTCCCCATCGACTTCGTCAAGCTCGCCGAGGCCTACGGCGCCAACGGCTTTCGGGCCACCAAGCCCGAAGAGGTCGAGGACGTCATCCGCAAGGCGATGGAAACCCCGGGACCGGTCATCATGGAGTTCAAGGTCTCGAGGGAAGAGAACGTCATGCCGATGGTCCCCGCCGGCGCCGGGCTGAACGAAATGGTACTGGCGTCCTAGGCACCTGCGATTCGATCGAGGAGATTTTTCTTATGAAACATACTATTTCGGTGCTGGTGGAGAACGAATTCGGCGTTCTCTCGCGGGTGTCGGGCCTCTTTTCTGGGCGCGGATTCAATATCGAAAGCCTGTCGGTCGCCCCGACCCTCGACCCGTCGATCTCTCGCATGACGATCGTCACCTCCGGTGACGATCAGATCCTGGAGCAGATCACCAAGCAGCTCAACAAGCTCATCGACACCATCAAGGTCATCGATTTCACCGGCGGCGATTTCGTCGAGCGCGAAATGGCCCTGATCAAGGTGACGGCCGAGGAGCAGACCCGCGCCGAGGTGCTGCGCATCACCGACATCTTCCGCGGCAAGGTCGTCGACGTCACCCCGCGCTCCTACACCATCGAGGTGACCGGCGCGCCGCCCAAGATCGACGCCATCATCGAGCTGCTGCGCCCCGCAGGGCTCAAGGAAATCGTCCGTTCGGGTCCCGTCGTCCTGGGCCGCGGACCCAAAGGGTGGCGAAGCGCCGATTAATCTTCGCGGCGAAAAGGTATGGCGCCGCCCTCAGCGGTGTGCTATAAGGGCCTGTCATACCCCAGAACAGACAATTCCGGGACCTGTTCCCGACCTAAAGGAGGATCGAAAAGGGATGAACGTTTATTACGACAAGGATGCCAACCTCGACGTGCTCAAAGGGAAGAAAGTGGCCATCATCGGCTACGGCAGTCAGGGGCATGCCCACGCCAACAATCTCAAAGACAGCGGGATCGACGTCGTCGTCGGTCTTCGTTCCGATAGCGCTTCGTGGAAGAAGGCCGAAAAGGCCGGTCTGACCGTTCTCGAGACGACCGAGGCGGCGAAGATCGCCGACGTCATCATGATCCTCGTCCCCGACGAGCTTCAGGGGGACATGTACCGCAACGAGATCGAGCCCTTCATGAAGAAAGGGGTCTATCTCGCCTTCAGCCACGGCTTCAACATCCACTTCGGCCAGATCGTGCCGAAGCCCGACGTCAACGTCCTCATGGTCGCCCCCAAGGGGCCTGGACACCTGGTGCGTCACGAATACACCCGCGGCGCCGGCGTCCCCTCCCTCATCGCCATCCACCAGGACCCCTCCGGCGACACCCGCGAGATCGCCCTGGCGTACGCCAGCGCCAACGGCGGCGGCCGCGCCGGGATCATCGAGACCAACTTCCGTGAGGAAACCGAGACCGACCTCTTCGGCGAGCAGGCCGTTCTGTGCGGCGGCGCCAGCGCTCTGGTGCAGGCCGGGTTCGAGACCCTCGTCGAGGCCGGCTACGCTCCTGAGATGGCCTATTTCGAGTGCCTCCACGAGCTCAAGCTCATCGTCGATCTCATGTATGAAGGCGGAATCGCCAATATGCGGTATTCTATTTCCAATACCGCCGAGTACGGCGATCTGACCCGCGGGCCGCGCGTCGTCACCGAAGAGACGAAGAAGGCGATGAAGGAAATCCTTCGCGAGATCCAGGACGGCGAATTCGCCCGGGAGTGGATGCTGGAGAACAAGGCGAACAAGGCTGTCCTGTCGGCCCTTCGCCGCAAGGGCGCCGAACATCCCATCGAGGAAGTCGGCGCGAAGCTTCGCGACATGATGAGCTGGATCGGCAAGAGCAAGATCGTCGACAAAGAAAGAAACTGACCCGACGAGCACAGCTCTGCGTCATCTGAAACGCGGGACGTGAATGCCGAAGCGGCCCACGTCCCGCGTTTTTTTCTGCGCTTCCGCCATGAAGCCGCAAATGGGAAATGCGATGCGACAAAAATCCTCCCCGGTTGCGTCCGAAGGCTATCCGTTCATCGGACTTTTCGCCTTCGTCACCCTCGTCTTCGCGCTGTTGGGCTGGGCGTTTCTGACGGCCCTCGCCTTGGCGCTGACCCTCTTCACTGTCTATTTTTTCCGCGATCCGGAGCGCCACCCACCCGTCGACGCCGATGCGGTTCTGGCCCCGGCCGACGGCAAGATCGTCTTCGTCGGCACCGTGCAGGAGGAGCGCTCCCTGAAGGCCGAAGCGATCAAGGTGAGCATCTTCATGTCCGTTTTCAACGTCCACGTCAATCGGGTCCCTTTCGCTGGAAAGGTCCTCGACATCTTCTACAATAAGGGGGAGTTCTTCAACGCCGCCCTCGACAAGGCGAGTCTGAGCAATGAGCAGGCCGGAATTCTGCTGGAGACCGACCGGGGACACCGCATCCTGTTCGTGCAGATCGCCGGGCTGATCGCGCGGCGCATCGTGTCGTACCCCGCGGTCGGCGAGAGGTTGGAGCGCGCCGAGCGATACGGCCTCATCCGCTTCGGCTCGCGCGTCGACGTCTACCTGCCGCCGGAGACCGAGCTCAACGTCCGCATCGGAGAGAGAACCGTCGCCGGAGAAAGCGTTCTGGGATATCTCAAATGACTGAAGAGCGTCGCCCAACAGGTCGCCGGGAGAGCTTGAGAAAGGGTGTCTACATCCTTCCCAATCTCTTTACCACCGGCGGCCTGTTCGCCGGTTTCTACGGCATCGTGGCGACGATGGACGGCAATTTCCACATCGCGGCCTGGTTCATCCTCATCTCCGCCGTCTTCGACGCCCTCGACGGCAAGGTCGCCCGCCTCACCAACACCACCAGCCGCTTCGGCGTCGAATACGACTCTCTGGCCGATCTGGTCGCTTTCGGCCTCGCGCCGGGCCTTCTGATGTACGCCTGGGCCCTCAAGCCCTTCGGCAAGCTCGGCTGGCTCGCCGCCTTTCTCTATGTCGTGTGCGGGGCGCTGCGCCTGGCGCGCTTCAACGTGCAGAGCGGCACCATCGAATCGAAACGCTTCGTCGGGCTTCCGATCCCGGGGGCCGCGGTCATGGTCGCAGGGTGCGTCCTTTTGCTGTACCACCTGGGCTATACCGGGACGGTCCAGTATGTCTCCATCCTTTTGCTGATCTACCTGCTCGCCTTTTTAATGGTGAGCAACTTCCCCTATTACGCCTTCAAAGATCCCGAGTTGGTCAAGCGCCAGCCCTTCGGTTTTCTCGTTCTCGCCATCGTCCTTCTGATCGTCGTGGTGGCGCAGCCAGAAATCATGCTCTTCGTCTTTTTCAGCGCCTACGTCCTGTCCGCCCCTCTCGACTCCCTCATCCGGTGGGTCCGCCGGCGAAAGGAGCCCTCTTCCTGAAAAGCAAAAAAGCTCGATCTCCCCTGCAAGGATCTTGACTTTTTCACAGGGCTCTGCTTAATTAGCCTGGAAGCTGTAAAAGCGATGAAGAGGAGTAGTAGGCTCCCCCTTTCGTCCCAGAGAGCCGGCGGTCGCTGCGAGCCGGTACGAAAGAGAGTCGAACTCGCCTCGGAGCTGTTCGGGTGAACGCCGCCGGCGCTAGCCCCGACCGTGAGCCTGCGTGAAGGGAAAATGAAGGCCCGACCATCTGTCGGGCGAACCAGGGTGGTACCGCGAAGCGCACGCTCTCGCCCCTGATACGGGGTGGGAGTTTTTTTTTGCCGACAGCCGAAGGAAAGGGGGTGGTTGCGTGGAATCGGACCTTGAAGACCTTCGCCCGCACCGAGACGACATTTATCCGCACCTGATTGCACGGACCGCCCGGCGGCCGAAAAGGAGGTAACATGCAAGAGCCGACTACGATCACGATTTTCGACACCACCCTGCGCGACGGCGAGCAGTC
>JBJHBH010000032.1:0-35215 GCA_050485365.1 Desulfuromonadales bacterium
CGCGAGAGCCGTCGACGGCTCTCGCGCATTTCGTCACTGCATCTTCCTTACCCCTCCCCCTATTCGATCCCGTATTCCTTCATTTTGTAGAGCAGACCGCGCAGGCTGATCTCCAGCAGGCGTGCGGCCTGGGTGCGGTTGCCGCCGGCCTGGGCCAGCGCCTTGCCGATGTATTCCTTTTCGAGGCGCACCGTAGCGGCCTTCAGCGAAAAGTCGTCCTTCCCCCTGCGCCGTCGGCGCCGCTCCCACGGCAGGGCGTTCATGTCGATGCGCCCTTCCTTCGCGAAGATCAGCGCCCGCTCCAGGGCGTTGACGAGCTCGCGCACGTTGCCGGGCCACGGATAGTCCACAAGGGCGGCCATGGCGTCGGGGGAGACCTCGGGGACGCTGAGCCCATCGCGGGCGCACAGACGCGCGAGACTCTTCTGCACCAGCAAGGGGATGTCTTCGCGCCGTTCCCGCAAAGGGGGGAGGGCGATCTCCACCACCGCGATGCGATAAAAAAGGTCATCGCGAAACCGTCTTTTGGCGACCTCCTCCTTCAGGTTCGCCGCCGTGGCGGCGACGATCCGCACATCGACGGGCGTGGCGCGCGACTCGCCGACCCGCCGCACCTCCTTCTCCTGCAGCACGCGCAGCAGCTTGGGCTGCAAATCGAGGGGGAGCTCGCCGATCTCGTCGAGAAAGAGGGTCCCCCCTTGGGCGGCGCGAAAAAGCCCGTCGTGTCCCCGCTCGGCTCCGGTGAAGGCCCCTTTGGCGTGGCCGAAAAGCTCGCTCTCCATGAGCCCCGCCGAGATGGCGCTGCAGTTTACGGCGATGAAGGGGGCGTCGCACCTGCGGCCGCGGGCGTGCAGGGCGCGGGCGACGAGCTCTTTGCCCGTGCCGGTCTCGCCGGTGACGAGGACCGACGAGGAGGAGTCGGCCGCCCGCTCCACCAGATCCATCACCTGCGCCATGGCGTTGCACCGGTAGACGATCTCGTGCCCTGCGGAGCCGCTGCGTTTCAGCTCGTCGCGCAACCGGCGGTTCTCGCTCTGCAGGCGCAGGCGCTCCTGCGCCTTTCGCAGCGTCAGGACGACCTCGTCCTTCTTGAACGGCTTGGAGATGTAATCGTAGGCGCCGAGCTTCATGCACTCGATGGCGCTGTCGAGCGTTCCGTACGCGCTCATCATGATGATCGTCGCCCGCGTCCCGGCCTCGATGGCCTCCTTCAGAAAGGCCGTTCCGTCCATCTGCGGCATGCGGATGTCGCACAGCACGGTGCCGAAAGGCTCTTCGCGAAGGAGCGCGAGCCCCTCGGCGCCGTCGGCGGCCTCCTGCACGCGGTATCCTTCCTTTTCGAGGACGAGCCGCAGCATGTGGCGCATCGGCGCTTCGTCGTCGATCACCAGAATCGCTCTGTCGTCAGCTCTCATCGTCACCCTCCCCTGCCTGAGGCAGCCACACGGTGAAGGTACTCCCCCGCCCGGGCTCTGAGTCGACCTCGATGCGCCCGCCGGACTCCGCGACGATGCGGTGGCAGACCGAAAGGCCGAGGCCGCGCCCCTTCCCCGGCGGCTTTGTCGTGAAAAAGGGATCGAAGATGTGCGAGGCGCTGCGCGGATCGATCCCCGTCCCCTCATCGGTCACCGACAGCGTGACGAATCCGCCCGACGCGCCCCCCCGCAGTCGGATTCTTCCCCCGTGCGCGGACGCGTCGCGGGCGTTGAGCAGGAGATTGACCAGCACCTGGATGAGGCGGTGCCGGCTGATGCGCACCAGCGGCAAAGGCGCCAGGTCCATCTCGAGCGCTACCCCCTTGAGGTTGCCCTGATGATGGAGCAGATCGGCCGCCTCGCGCGCCACGGCGGCGGGATCGAGGCGTTCGCTCCCGTCCTTGTGCGGCGCGGCGTAGTCGAGGAGTTCGCGCACCAGCGAATCGATGCGCTGCGCTTCGGCCAGGGCGCGCCCGGCGATCTCCTCCTGCGACCCCGGCGGCAGCTCCGATCGCAGAAAATCGAGATAACCGATGAGGGCGCCGAGGGGATTACCGATCTCGTGGGCCATCCCCGCCGCCAGGTGTCCGACCGAGGCCATCTTCTCTGCATGGACGAGATCGTTGCGGGTCTGATGAAGCTGCGAGATCGTCTCGCGCAGCGTCTCGATGGTCGCCTGCGTCTCGCCGCGGCTCGCCCGCAGCGCCTCGATCATGGCGTTGAAATCTCTTGCAAGTTCAGCCACCTCGCGGGGACCCTCTTCGGCCAGGGCGTGGGCGAGCTCGCCGGCGGCCACCTTGTGGGTCGACTCCTGCAGAACCCGCACGGGGCGGATGAACGAGCGGTTGAGCAAAAAGGCGCCGAAGAAGATGAAGACGGCTCCATACAGGACAACATAGATCAGCAGCAGCCGATAGCCGTTGAGGACGCGCTGATGGACCGAGTCGAGGGAGAAACGCAATTGCACCCCTCCCGAGAAGCGCTCCGGATCGAAGGGGACGACGATATCGAGATGGGCCTGGGGAGGCGCGAAGGAGACGATGCCGGCGCCGCGAAAGATGACCTCGACGTAGCGCTCGCCACGAAGAATGAGCGCGCGCAACGTCTCGGGGGCAAGAGGTTCGACTTCGCCGGACGACTGGGAGATCAGGCCGCCGCGTTCGATCAGCGCCCATCCGCGAACGGCGCCCGACTGACGCATCGGCTCCAGAAGATGACGGGCGGCCGGCGCCGGCTCGCCGTTGGCACCGGCCTCGGCGAGCGATCCCGCAAGGACCTCGGCGGTGCCGGAATGGTGCGCCACCGCCTGCCCGAGCAGCTCCCGCTCGGCGTACTTGAGCAGAAGAATCCCCCCGAGCAGCAGCGCCGCCGCCAGAAGAAGGGTAACCTGCAGAATGATTTCGGCCCTCAGCCCGACCTGAATGCGCACCCGTCCATCTCCCGCTCCTGCCCCACTTGACAAATTACCTCTTCATTAATCAAATGGCAATCCTTCGTCAAGGTGGTACAATGGCGCATCAATTTCAAGAGGGAAAGGATACCCGCCATGTCCCGCACTCCCGTCGTCGATCAGGACATCTGCATCGGTTGCGAAGTCTGTACCCAGATCTGCCCCGAGGTCTTCCGCATGGAAGACGCCGAAGAGGGCGGACACGGACACGATCACAAATCGACCGTCTACAACCCCTTCGGCGCGCCGGAGGAAAAGATCGAGGTGGCGATGGACAACTGTCCGGTCGCGTGCATTTACTGGGCGGATTGAGAGGAGCAAAAAATTCCAGGACAATCTCCGGCGAGGATGGTATTATTTCACACATTTAATTCCATTCTTCAAAAAGCGGGGAGACATCATGGAAAAGATCTTCGAGATCGCCGGGGTTGGGGACCAGATGCTCAGCGTAGGGAGTCGTGTCGAGATCTTCGACGCGGGACCGCAACAGCACACGCCGCAGCGCGTCAGCCGGATGCGGGTCGGAGGGGATGTGCTCGTCTTCGAGAAGGGCGCTCCTCACCATCCGCAGGCCAAGGCGTTCGACGCCGACGAAGGGGAGATCGTCAGCATCGAGCGCTCCGACGGAAAGACGCGCTTCAGCGTGCGGCTTAGGCCTTAAAAGGGGGCACCCCTCACCCAAAGCCCGCCTTCGGGCACCCTCTCCCGAGGGGAGAGCGGAGGCGTGAAAGCAATGAAAAAGGGACGTTCTTCGCAGCAGCGAAGCCGTCCCTTTTTTTTGTTGCAGAAAATCGGCAGAACCTATTTCTTCACGAAGGTCGTCTGCTCGTTGCAGGTGGGGCACTTCTTGGGCTTGCAGCGCCCTTCTTTTTCATGTCCGCATTTTTCACAGCTCCATACCGCCATGATCGCTCTCCTTTCAGTTTAGGTCTGAGTCCTGCAATCCGTCTCAGGGGGCCGTTTCAAGGTCCGATGTGGCCCTGAATTCCGGATAAAAAACGTCTTGATTGTTGTCGATTCCTCTCATCTTGTCAAGGCCCCGATTCGGCGGCCGCCGACTGCGCTTCCGGTTCGGGCCCCCTTCGGCGCAGCGCACCGCGGATCGAGACGGTCTGCGACAGCGAATAGAGGACCGGCACGACGATGAGGGTCAGCAGCGTCGAGACGCTCAGGCCGAAGATGACCGCCACCGCCATCGGTCCCCACCACTGGGCCGACTCTCCGCCGATCTCCCAGCCGAAGGAGCGAAAATCGAAGCTCACTCCGACGGCCATCGGCAGCAGCCCGAGGATGGTGGTGACGGCGGTGAGCATGACGGGGCGAAAGCGCACCGTCCCCGCCCGCACGAGCGCCTCGTTGAGCTCCATCCCCTGCGCCCGAAGCTGGTTGACGTAGGCGATCAGCACGATGGCGTTGTTCACCACAACCCCCGACAGGGAGATGACGCCGATGCCCGTCATGATGATCCCGAAGGGCTTGCCGGTCAGCAGCAGCCCGACAAAAACGCCGGAGAGAGAGAGGACGACGGCGGTCATGACGATGGCGCTCTGGGAGACCGAGTTGAACTGGGTGATGAGCACCAGCGAGATGAGGAAGACCGCCGCGACGAACGCCTTGACCAGAAACTCCGAGGCTTTTTGCTGCTCTTCCTGCTCGCCGGAGAAGACGATGCGGTAGCCTGCGGGCATCTCCAGCGACGCCAGACGCGCCTGCACGTCACGCAACACCTCGTTGCTGTTGCGCCCCGAGGCGTTGGCCGAGATCGTCACGACCCGCTTCTGGTCGAGGTGCCGGATGGCGCCGAAGCCGGCCCCGATCTCGAGCTCCGCGACGGTGGAGAGAGGGACGGGGTCGCCGCCGCGCGTCGGGACGAGGAGGCTGCGGATATCCTCGAAATTCTGGCGCCGCTCTTCGGGGAGGCGCCCGACGATGTCGAACTCGTCCTGCCCCTCGCGGTAGACGCCGAGCTTGGTGCCGGCGATGGCGGCCTTGACGGTGCGCGAGATTTCGGCGGTGGAGAGGCCGAGCAGGCTCGCCTTCTCCCGGTCGATCCTGACGTTGATCTGGGGCATCCCGCGGTTGAAGTCGTCCTTGAGATCGACCAGCCCGGGGACGCCGCGGATCAGGTCCTTTGCCCGCTCGGCCAGAACTCCGAGAGTTGCCGTATCTTCTCCGCTGATCTCGACGTTCACGGGGGGACCGGTGGGGGGGCCTTCCTTTTGCTTCTCCACCTTGATCTGGGCCCCGGTGATCGGGGCGAGGGCCGCGCGCAGGCGCTCCAGCACGGCGTTGGAGTTTTCGCCGCGTTCGTCGCGGTCGCGAAAGCCCAGAGAGATCTTCGCCTGGTGCGACTGCCCTTCCCCGCCCCCGCCGAAGTCGTCCCCCATGGAGACGCCGACCTCGCCGATGACGTAGCGCAGGTCGGGCTCGCGCATCGCCGCCTCTTCGACGAGGAGGGCCAGGGCGTTGGTCGTCTCGATGTTCGCCCCTTCCGGGGCCTTGACCTCGACGAAGGCGTTGTTCGGCTCGGTGTCGGGAAAGAGCTCGACTCCCTTGCCGAGGACCCCGTAGGCGATGACGATGGCGACGAGAAAGGCCAGCGCCCCCGAGACGACCCGCAGACGGCGCCGCAGCGCCTTTTCGAGGAGGCGCCGGTAGAGCCGCAGGATCAGGTAGTCGTCCGGATCGACCTGCCGGCGCTCGGGAGCGACTTTGAGGAAGGTGGCGCAGACGACGGGATTGATGACGAGGGCGACGAAGAGCGAGGCGCTCAGCGTGACGATCAGGGTGATCGGCAAAAACTTCATGAACTCGCCCATGATCCCGGGCCAGAAGAGCATGGGGAAGAAGGCGCACAGGGTCGTGAGGGTCGAGCTGAAGACGGGCCATCCCACCTCGGCGACCGCCTCGCGGGCCGCCCGGGTGCGCTCCTTGCCCTCCTGCATGTGACGGTAGATGTTCTCGACGATGACGATGGCGTTGTCGACGAGCATCCCCAAGGCGAGGATGAGGCTGAACAGGACGACCATGTTGAGAGTGATCCCCAGGGCCTGTAGGATGGCGAAGGAGAGGAGCATCGAGAAGGGGATCGCCAGGGCGACGAAGAAGGAGTTGCGCAGCCCCAGAAAGAGGAATAGGACAGTGACGACGAGGATCAGGCCGCTCAGGATGTTGTTCTCCAGATCGGCGACCATCGCGCGGATGTCCTTGGCCTGATCGAGAGTGACGGCGATCTCCACCCCTTCGGGGACCCGCGTCCGGGCCTCATCCAGAATGGCGAAGACCTGATCGGCGACGGCGATGATGTTCTCCCCCGCGCGCTTCTTCACCGCCAGGGTGACGCTCTGGCTGCCGTTGTAGCGGGCGTAGCTGGCGCGGTCCTGAAAGGTGTCGCGGATGACGGCGACGTCCTTGAAGTAGATGGGGCGGCCGTCGCGCACCAGCAGGACGAGGTTGTCGATCTGGGCCGGGTCGGTGAACTCCCCGGGGATGCGCAGCAGGTACTTGGCGCTGCCGATGTCGATGCTGCCGCCGGGGATGTTGACGTTTTCGCTCTGCATCGCCGTGAGCACTTCGGCGAAGGAGAGACGGTAGGCGGCCATGCGCTCCGGGTCGAACTCGACGCGGATCTCGCGCTCGCGCACCCCGGTCAGCACGACGTCGAGGACGCCTGGGACCTGCTCGATGGCCTCCTCGATCCTCTCGGCGATCTGCTTCAGGACCGGCTCGCCGACATCTCCCGAGACGGCGATCATCAGGATCGGGAACTCCGAGAGGTTGATCTCCAGGATGGTGGGGTCGTTCTCCAGATCGTCGGGGAGATCCCCCTTGGCCTGATCGACCTTGTCGCGCACCCGCGCCAGTGCGTCTTCGATCACGACGTCTGGGCGAAACTCGATGGTGATCATCGAAGAGCCCTCGACCGAGACCGAGCGGATCTTCTCGACCCCCTTGAGCCCCTTGAGCTTGCGCTCGATGGGCAGGGTGATAAGAGTCTCGACGTCTTCGGGGGCGACCCCCTCGTGGCTCGTCTGAACCAGCACGTAGGGGATGGTGATGTCGGGGGTCGACTCGCGCGGCAGCGTCAGATAGCTGTAGAGCCCGACGATGACGGCGAAGAGCATGACGGTGAAGACGGTGGCCCTATGGCCGATGGCGGCGTTGGTGAGGAGCATGGTTCAGAATCCGGAAAGGAAGGGGCTAGGCTGTTAGGGGTTTAGGCTGTTAGGAAGTCCCGAAGGGCTGACAACCTAACAGCCTTCAGCCTAACAACCTAATAACCTGCACTTTTAACCGCCGCGCCGTCGGTGAGGAACTGCTGCCCTTCGGTGATGAGGCGTTCGCCGGCGGCGAGCCCTTCGGCGATGACGACGCGGTCGCCGATGACGGGGCCGAAGCCGACGGGGCGAAGGCGGGCGACCCCTTCCTCCTCGACGAAGACGACCCTCGCGCCGTTGCGCTCGACGACGCTGAACAGGGGGACGGCGATGACGGCGGGGAGCTCGCGCCGCACCAGCGCGACGCGCACGATCATGCCGGGGCGCAGATCCCCTTGCGGATTTTCGACGGCGACCCGGGCGAGATAGGTGCGGGTGGCGGGGTCTGCCCTGTAGGAGATGTGCAGCACCTCGCCCTGGCGCTCCAGCGCGTCTCGGCCCGTTGCGGGGGCGGTGACGACGCGCACCGTGTCGCCGGTGCGCAAAAAGGCGACGTCCTTCTCCGGCACCTCTACATTGACCTTGAGGCGCTCGATCTGCACCAGCGCCGCGACGGCGGTCCCTTCGTTGACGTATTCGCCGCGATCGACGAAAAGCCTATCGAGGATGCCGGAGATGGGCGAGCGCACGGTGCTCTTCTCCAGCGCGACGCGCGAGCGCCTCAGCTCGGCCTCGGCGACCTCGAAGGCACGGCGGGCCTGGTCCAGCTCCTGAGGGCTGACGAAATTTTGCCGGGCCAGATCCTCCATGCGGGCGAGCTGGCGCTTTTGAAGCTCGTAGTCGGCGCGGTCGCGGGCCAGGGCGGCCTCGATGGCCTCGGGGTCGATGCGCAGAATCGGCTCCCCCTCGCGCACCCGCTCCCCTTCTCTCGGCCCGATCCAGCGCACCACGCCGGCGACCTCGGCGGCCAGCGTCAGATCCTCCCACGCCTCGAGCCCTCCAGGGAGGGTGAACGTCTCACGCAGATCCTCCAAGGCGACGGAGGTCACCTTCACGTTGGTCGCCTGCTGAAGATTGCCGCCCGAGGCCGTTTCCTCGGCATGCCCGCCGCTGCAGCCGTGGAGTTGGAGGAGCGCCGCCGCCAGAAGCGCCAGCAGGGCAAGGCGAACAGGGATTCGGCGCGGCATGTCGATTCGGATGTTCATCTCGTCACCTCGATTTGCCCCAGTCCTTCGATGGTCTGGCGGATCAGTTCCCGCAGCGACGCCTCGACCTCCTCGATCGTCGAGACGTAGCCCGAATAGAAGCCGGAGAGGGCGATGAGATAGAGGGAGTAGAAATGAGCCGTCGCCAGAAAGGGGTCATACCCCTCGCGCAGCTCCCCCCTCTTCTGGGCTCGATCCAGAATCGCGCCGACCGCTTCGAGATAGCGGGCGTCGAGATCCTTCGATTTGTGCGCATCGCCGGCGCGGGGAAATGCCATTTCCCGGATCAGGTGACGCCCGAATTCGCGATTTTCAGTTACGACGTGAAATTGCGTCATGAACAGGGTCATGAGTTGCTCGATCAACGAGGCGTCCGGATCGGTCTTTTCCGACAAAACACCGAAGGTGTAGTCGAGCTCTTCCTCGCAAAAGGCGAGAAAAATCTCGTTTTTATCCTGGAAATAACCGTAGACCGTCCCCTTGCCGACCCCGGCTGCGCGGGCGAGGTCTTCGATGCTCGTCCCCTCAAACCCTTTTTCCGCAAAGAGCTCGACGGCGGCCTGCATGATCGCCCGTCTCGTCTCCTTTTTTTTCGCTGCACGCACTCCGCTCATCATCACTCCCGAAAAAAACTCGACCGCGGTCGAGTTTCGACGAGAGAGTAGACGCTCGCCAAGCAGGTGTCAATCGATTTTCGACCGCGGTCGACTTTTTTCTCCCCTCGCCTCCTGTCCTCTCCCCCCGAGGAATGCTAATCTTTAATGTAATCTGTTCACCAAGGGTCTCACAAGACCCTTCTCCACCTCTGGCTCGACTTTCTCAAATCACATTTCATGGCATTGAGATGGAAGGCTGGCTTCACGACCTCTTTTTCTGGCTTCCGGAAGGGTGGACCTACTACACCCTCCTTTTCATCGTGGCGTTTCTCGAATCGCTCATCCTCGCCGGACTGATCGTTCCCGGAAGCGTCATCACCGTCTTTGCCGGCTTTCTCGCGCTGCACGGCAAAGGTGACATCGCCATCGTCATGGCCGCCTCGGCGTTCGGAGCGGTGGGGGGAGATCTCTTCAGCTACGTTCTCGGCGCGCGCTTCGGCCCGATTCTGCTCAAGAGACGCTGGATGCGGCGCCGCCTCGATCTTGTCCGAAAGGCGGAGATCTTCTTCGCCGAGCACGGGGGCAAGAGCATCTTTCTCGGCCGCTTCATCGGCCCGCTGAGGGGATTTCTCCCATTCATCGCCGGCAGCGCGCGCATGTCTCCGGCCGCCTTCGCCCTGTTCGCTGTGACGAGCGGCATCCTCTGGGGGATCGTCTACCCCGGCATCGGCTATCTCGGCGGCGCAAGCTGGCAACGGGTGCAGGTGCTGACGGGCAGGCTGAGCCTGATCATCGCCCTGCTCGTTCTTCTCGTTGTCTTCAACACCCTCTTCTGGAAACGGCTCGCCCCGCGCCTGGCTCGCCTCGCCGGGCGGTGGTGGCTGCGCGTGAAGGAGGGGTGGAGCGCCTTTGCGCAATCACCTTCGTTGCTGCGCTTCGCGCAGAAGCACCCCCGGTTGTGGGGGTGGGCGTCGCGCCGCTTCAGCCCCCACCTCGGCACCGGACTCTATCTCACTTTCGGTTTTTTCGTCAGCGCTCTATTCGCCTCGTTTTTCGTCGCTCTCTCGGGGGAGTTCGGCTGGATCGAGCGCATGGACAATTTTTTCTATCGCCTGGTGGGTGCCGATCGCCATCCGGCCGCCGACACCCTGCTCGCCCTTACGGCGGCCTTGGCAGACGCGCCGGCGCTCTTTCTCTTCGGCCTCTTCGTCCTTTTCTGGCTCCTACTGAACAACCGCGAGATATCGGCCCTCTTCCTTCTGGCGGGGATGCTGGGGGGAGAGGCCCTCCTTTTCCTGCTGCATTTTCTCTTCGACCGGCCGGGACCGATCCCCTTCGTAGCGGCCCCTTCGGTTTACTTCACCGCCTTTCCGAGCGGTCACGCATTCTCGGCGACCCTGCTGGCGGGGCTGAGCGTCTACTTCGTTCTTGGAAGCTACAGCGAGTGGCAGGACCGGTTGAAGTTGATCATGACGGCGAGCTTCGTCGTCTTTCTGATGGGGCTCAGCCGCGTCTATCTCGGGCTGCAGTGGCTGAGCAGCGTTCTGGCCGCCTACGCCCTGGCGGCCCTGTGGCTCACTTTTCTCGTGACGGCTTTCGAGCTGCGACGCCGCTACGCCGGCGAGATCCCCTGGCGAAGCGGCTGGCTTCCGGTGCGCCTTCGTCCGGCGACGCGGCGCGCCTTTCTCATCGTCGCCGCCGTCGTGACGGCGGTGGGGATCGCGGTCTATCTCGCCTGGCGCCTGGAGAGGCTCGCGGCGATCTGATCGGGATTGCATTCGGTGACGAGTTTTTATACGATTCCGGATTCCGATCTAACAAGGAGAGACACAGTGAGCATAAATCAATCCCGGCGTCTGCCGGCCGAGTGGGAAGAGCAGGACGGGGTGCTGCTCGCCTGGCCCCACGACCAGAGCGACTGGGCGCCGTATCTCGAAGCGGTGGAGCCGGTTTTTGTCGAGATCGTGCGCCACATCGTGCGCTTCGAGCGGGCGATCGTCGTAGCGCCCCGACGCGACCCTCTCATGGAGCGCCTGCGCGCGGCGGATGTCCCTCTGGAGCGGGTGACGATCTACGAGATCCCCACCAACGACACCTGGGCGCGCGATTTCGGCCCCATCACCGTCGAGGAAGACGGCAAGCCGGTCCTTCTCGACTACGGCTTCAACGGCTGGGGGCTTAAGTTTTCGGCCGATCTCGACAATCAGGTAACGACCTTCCTCAAGGAGGCCGGCGCCTTCGGGGAAAGCGCCGTGCGCATCCCCGGCCTCATCCTCGAGGGGGGGA
This sequence comes from Desulfuromonadales bacterium, assembly GCA_050485365.1. Classification (GTDB taxonomy): domain Bacteria; phylum Desulfobacterota; class Desulfuromonadia; order Desulfuromonadales; family JACZKF01; genus JARFUG01. Next base: position 11,170 of record JBJHBH010000032.1, read on the forward strand.
GCATCGAGAGCGACGGCCGCGGCACGCTGCTGACGACGAGCACCTGCCTGCTCAACCGCAACCGCAATCCGCACCTGACGAAAAAGGAGTTGGAGGAGCGCCTGCGCGCCGATCTCGGAATCGAGCGCATCCTCTGGCTTGAGCACGGGTATCTGGCCGGTGACGACACCGATTCCCACATCGACACCCTGGCGCGGCTGTGCCCCGATGACACCATCGCCTATGTGCGCTGCGACGATCCCGACGACGAGCACTACGGATCGCTCGGCTGCATGGCGTCGGAGCTCGAGCGCCTGCGCACCGCCGAAGGCCGCCCCTACCGGCTGATCCCCCTGCCGTGGCCCTCGGCCGTCTTCGACGAGGACGGGGAGCGCCTTCCGGCGACCTACGCCAACTATCTGGTGATCAACGGTGCGGTTCTGGTGCCGACTTACGGCGACCCCAACGACGGGGCGGCCATGGCCGCGGTGGGACAGGCCTACCCGGATCGTGATATCATAGGGATCGACTGCAGCGCCCTGATCCTGCAGCACGGATCACTGCACTGCGTGACGATGCAGATCCCCAAAGGAGTACTGGCATGAGCAATACGCTGACGGTCGGCATGGTGCAGCAGGCGTGCAGCGCCGATCGCGAAAGAAATATCGCAAAGAGCGTCGAAGGGGTTCGGCAGGCCGCCGGGCGCGGCGCGCGGCTCGTCGTTCTGCAGGAGCTGCATGCCGGGCTCTACTTCTGCCAGAGCGAGGAGACGGGGTGCTTCGACCAGGCCGAACCGATCCCCGGCCCCTCCACGGAGGTCTTCGGCGCCCTGGCGCGGGAGCTCGGGGTGGTGATCGTCACCTCCCTTTTCGAGCGGCGCGCGCCGGGTCTCTATCACAACACCGCCGTCGTGCTGGAGAAAGACGGCTCCATCGCGGGGCGCTACCGCAAGATGCACATCCCCGACGATCCCGGCTACTACGAGAAGTTCTACTTCACCCCCGGCGATCTCGGCTTCACCCCCATCGACACCTCGGTAGGGCGGCTGGGGGTGCTGGTCTGCTGGGACCAGTGGTACCCCGAGGCGGCGCGCCTGATGGCGATGGCCGGGGCGCAGATCCTCATCTACCCCACCGCCATCGGCTGGGACCCCCGCGACGAAGAGGCCGAGCGCAAACGGCAGCTCGACGCGTGGATGACGATCCAGCGTGCTCACGCCGTCGCCAACGGGCTCCCCGTCGTCGCCGTCAACCGCGTCGGCCTGGAACCCGACCCCCTCGGCGGTCCGGGGGCCGACTTCTGGGGTCGCACCTTCGCCGCCGGACCGCAAGGCGAGATCCTCACCGTGGCCGACCATCAGGAAGAGACGGTCCTCACCGTCGAGCTCGACCTCGCCCGCAGCGAAGCGGTGCGCCGCATCTGGCCCTTCCTGCGCGACCGGCGCATCGACGACTACGGCGATCTGCTGAAGCGCTATCGGGATTAATCCAAGGCACCGGAACGCGGATTTGCGCGGAAAAGGCTCTGATAAAAATCTGATTTGAAGATCAGATTCTGATCCGCGCGCATCAGATTTGATCCGCGTTCTATTCATTGACCTGGAGAAGGGAACACCCATGAATCTCACATCGATCGAAGCAAGAGTCCTCGGATGCTTGATAGAAAAGGAGCTCGCAACCCCCGAGTACTATCCCCTCTCCCTCAACGCCCTGACCAACGCCTGCAATCAGAGATCGAACCGCGATCCGGTGATGTCTCTGGACGAAGCCGATGTCTCGCAAGCCCTCGACGCGTTGCGCTTCAAGGGGCTGGCGATGCAGTCGGCCGAGGGGAGCCGGGTCGCCAAGTACGCGCACGCCCTGACGTCCAAGCTCTATCTGGAGCCCTATGAGCTGGCCATCGTGGCCGAGCTGTTGCTGCGCGGGCCGCAGACCGTCGGGGAGCTGCGCACCCGCACCGAGCGCATGTACTCCTTCGGGGATCTCGCCGCCGTGGAAACGGTTCTGAACGATCTGATGGAAAGGGAGACACCCCTGGTGACGCGCCTTGCGCGACAGCCCGGACGCAAGGAGTCGCGATTTGCCCATCTCTTTTGCGGCGAGCCGGTTGCGGAAATGGAGGCGGAGGCCAGGCCGACCGAGACGCGCGGGACCCTCGCACAGGAGGTTGCTACTCTTCGTGAAGAGCTGGAGGCGTTGCGGCGCGAATTCGAGGAGTTCAGGCGGAGTTTGGAGTAATCCACTTCGCTCCGGCTGCGTCAGATGGGACGAAGAACCTCCTCAGTCCCAACTCCCTACCTCACAACGGAAACATCAAGGTGTGCAGCCGTCCCGTGTCGTGTTCGCGTACCTGCAGGCGCAGTTCGCGGGCTGAAGGGGCCTCGCCGGGGAAGAAGAGGAATCCCTGGGCGATGACGCCCGGTTCGATGAGCCGGTTCTGAAGCTCCTTGTTGGCCAGGTCGCGCGAAATCTGGCGCCCCGCTTCGGGGGAAGAGAGCTCCTGCGCACCACCGATGACCGCTCCTCCGGCAGCACCGACGGCGGCGCCGCGCGTCGCGGCGGTGCCGACGTTATCCCCGGTCAGAACGCCGATGGCCGCCCCGACGAGGGCGCCTCCCGCCCCGCCCAGGACCGAACGCCGTCCCGCCGAGCCGGCCACGCGGCCGAATTCGGTGCTCTTCTCGATACGCTCGTAGGCGACCCGCCTCTCGAGGACGTTCCACATATTGCCTTGCTCATCGATGAGAAACGACTGCTCGGGGACGATCATCAGCGGGTGTTCGCCTACATTGTCGACCACCACCTGCACCGGGAGGATTCCGACCCTGCGGATATCGAATCCGAAGGCGCTTCGCGCCTCCGACGGGTCGGCATACCCCTGAGCGGCGATCTGCGCCCCGGCGGCCGTCCTCATCTCGGTGAAGGCGGTGGGGTGGCGAAAAGGGACCTCCTGGCTCTTGTAGGTGGCGCAGGCCTGGACGAGCGGAAGGAGGAGAATCAACAGAAAAACGACGTGCTTTCGCATGGCTGACTCCGATTCGACAAAGAATTTCTGCATTCCCACTGTAGCACAGGGGAGCGGACGGGAACCAGGGGGGACGCCCCAATGAAGAGAGCGCAACACGATGGCAGACGTTATCGCCGCCTTCGGCAGACCCCCTCGAACCAGAGACGAACGACCAGGGCGCTCAGCAGACGCCCCGCCACATTGTCGATGAGGGGCTCAACATAGCGCTCGAAGCGCTGCAGCCAGAGGTTCTCTGCCGCGCCCGGAGCACGTCGCTTGCGAAAATGCCGTCTCTGGTCCCAGGCGAAGGGGAGTTGCCAGGCGTTGTCCCGAACGTAGGCCCCGGTGCGGTACCACAGAACAAATCGCCGCCCCGGAGAAAGCCCTTTCAGGTATCGGCGGATCTCGTTGAAGAAGGGTGAAAGCTCGAGGCGGGCGCTTCTGTCCTGGGTGCGGTAGATATCGGGCAGGGCGCGCAGCAGGTCGCTGCAGCCGATGTGGAAGAAATTCATCGCCAGCGCGTTCAGAGTGTGGCGCTGCGCCAGCCCCTCGATCTCGAAACGTCGGGCCGACGTCTCGATCTGCGCCTGCGCGAGGACCCACTCCCCTTGCCGAAAGACCGCCTCGGAGATTCGCGCATCTTCCATGAAGGGGAGGCGCTCGTCGAAGGGACCGACGGTGCGAAAAAAAGAGCGCCGCAGCAAAAGGCCCTGATCGCCGTGAATGCACCCGGGGCGGTTGAGGCGCGCCTTGGCTTCGGAGATGTAATAGGGCAAAGACGGGGTCTGTTCTGAGCGCCGGAAGCGAAGGGCGAAGCGCACCGCCGCCCGGTCGTCGCAGCGGCGCAGGACGGCGGCCTCAAGGGCGTCGAGCCCTTTGCGAAGGGCCGTCGGATCGTCGAAGAGGCAGTCCGCATGAAGAAAGAGGAGCGTTTCGCCATGCGCCGCGTCGGCTGCGGCGTTCATCTGCCGGGCGCGTCCGCGTTCGCTCTGAAGAACCGTGCAGACAAACGGGGCGCTGCGCGCCAGACTGCGGGTTAGCTCCGCGCTGCCGTCGCGCGACCCCCCGTCGCAGACGATCACCTCGAAGTCGACGCCCGTCTGCGCGTTCAGCGACGCGAAGAGCTCGGGGAGGGAGTCGGACTCGTTCAGAACGGGGACGATGATGGAGAGTTGGGGAGGGGATCTTCGCGCGGGGCGGTCGGCAGCAAAAAAGGGCGCACCCTCAGGCGCGCCCTTTTTGTAATCTGGTGCGGAGCAAGTCGGAATGTCTTTTCCCTCGCCCCTCACCCCTTATTCCTCACGATTACAGCCCGGCTCTCTGCCTGAGCGATTCGACGCGGTCGGTGCGCTCCCAGGTGAAGTCGGGGAGCTCGCGGCCGAAGTGGCCGTAGGCGGCCGTCTGGCGGTAGATGGGGCGCAGCAGATCGAGGGTCCGGATGATGGACGCGGGGCGCATGTCGAACTCCTCCTTGGCGATGCGGGCGATCTCGTTGGAGGGGAGCTTGCCGGTGCCGAAGGTGTTGATCATGATCGAAACCGGCTCGGCAACGCCGATGGCGTAGGCGACCTGAACCTCGCACTTGGTGGCGAGGCCAGAGGCGACAATGTTCTTCGCCACGTAGCGCGCCATGTACGAGGCGCTGCGGTCGACCTTGGAGGGGTCCTTGCCCGAGAAGGCGCCTCCGCCGTGGGAGCCCTGCCCGCCGTAGGTGTCGACGATGATCTTGCGTCCGGTCAGGCCGCAGTCGCCCATGGGGCCGCCGATGACGAAGCGCCCCGTCGGGTTGATGTAGTATTTGGTGTTTTCGTCGAGCAACTCGGCCGGGATGATCTTGCGCACGACCTCCTCGATGATCCCTTCCTTGAGCGTCTCGTACGCCACCTCGGCAGAGTGCTGGGAAGAGACGACGACCGAATCGACGCGGATCGGCTTGTCGTTGATGTACTGGATCGACACCTGGGCCTTGCCGTCCGGGCGCAGGAAAGAGAGGAGCCCGCTCTTTCGCACGTCCGAGAGGCGCTTGGTGAGCTTGTGGGCGAAGGTGACCGGCATCGGCATCAGCTCGGGGGTGTCGTCGCAGGCGTAGCCGAACATCAGTCCCTGATCGCCGGCGCCCTGCTCCTTGTAGAGCCCCTCCCCTTCGGTCACCCCTTGCGCGATATCGGGCGACTGGCGGTCGATGGCGGTCAGGACGGCGCACGTCTCCCAGTCGAAGCCCATGGAGGAGTCGCCGTAGCCGATGTCCCGGATGACGCCGCGCACGATGTCGGGGTAGTCGATGCGGGCGGTGGTGGTGATCTCGCCGGCGATCATCGCCATCCCGGTGGTGACGAGCGTCTCACAGGCGACGCGGGACTTGGGATCCTGCGCGAGGATGGCGTCGAGGATGCCGTCGGAGATCTGGTCGGCGATCTTGTCCGGATGACCCTCGGTCACGGACTCGGAAGTGAAGAGAAAATCGGTCATGGGCATGGAGAGTCATCCTCCTGTGGTGGGGATCAAAAGAGACAAATGCGAATTGTAGAAAGGCGTCTCCCCAATGTCAAGCCTCTCAGATGGCCGGGGCGCCGAAAAACTCGGGAAATCGCCGCCCCATCTCCTCTTCCAGCAGGGCGGTCGCCTCCTGCGCCGTGTCGCACTGCAGCAGGCGCTCCAGAAGGTCCACGCCGTCTCGGCGCGTGACCTGCCGAAGGATGCGCTTGACCCGGGGCAGCCCCGGGGCGTTCATCGACAGCTCGCGAAAGCCCAGCCCGAGCAGAACGAGCGTGTAGAGGGAGTCGCCGGCCATCTCGCCACACATGCCGACCTCGATCCCCCTCTCGTCGGCCGCGTCGCAGATCATGCGCAGCGCGCGCAGCACAGCCGGATGCAGCGGCTCGTAGAGGTAGGCGACGTGCTCGTTGCCGCGATCGACCGCGAGAAGATACTGGATCAGGTCGTTGGTCCCCACCGAGAAGAAATCGACCTCGCGGGCGAGGCGGTCGGCCATAAGCGCCGCCGAGGGCGTCTCGATCATGATCCCCACCTCGATGCCGGGGTCGAAGTCGATCCCCTCGGCCCGCAGCTCCGCCTTCATCTCCTCGAGATAGTCCTTGCAGGCGCGGATCTCGGAGAGCCCGGAGATGAGGGGGAACATGACCCGCACCGTGCCGAAGGCACTCGCTCGCACGATCGCGCGCAGCTGCGCCTTGAGCAGGCGCACCTCCTTCAGGGAGAAGCGGATCCCGCGCAGCCCCATGGCTGGATTGGCTTCATCGGCCAGATTGATCTCCGGCACGAACTTGTCCCCACCGACATCGAGGGTGCGGATCGTCACGGGATGGGGGGCCATGCGGGTGACGATCTGCCGGAACGCTTCGAACTGCTCCTCCTCGTCGGGGGGGGCGAGCCGGTTCATGAACAGGAATTCGGTCCGGAAGAGGCCGACCCCTTCGGCCCCCTGCTCCAGGACGAAGGGGATCTCCTCGGCGACCTCGACGTTGCCGCGCAGCCGGATTTCGCACCCGTCCAGAGTGACGGCGGGCAGATCGCGGTAGCTCAGAAGCTCTCTTTCCTGGTATTCGAGGAACTGCTTCTTCTCCAGGTATTCGCGAAACGTCTCGGGAGTCGGGTTCAGGATGACGGTGCCGTGGGTGCCGTCGAGGATGGCGGGAACACCTCCGGGGATGAGGGAGCTGGCGGTCTCCAGCCCGACCACGGCGGGGATGGCCAGGGAGCGGCTGAGGATGGCGGTGTGGGAGGTCGGGCCGCCGACGTCGGTGACGAAGCCGATGATCTTCTCGCGGTCCATCTGCATCGTGTCGGCCGGGGAGAGGTCGTGAGCGATGACGATGGCCTTGTGATCGATCTCGGAGAGGGACTGCTGCCCTTTGCCCATCAGGTTGCGAAGCAGACGATCTCCGACGAAGTCGATATCGCTGCGGCGCTCTCTGAGATACTCATCCTCGATGCAGTCGAAAACCTGACGGAACTTGTTGAGGACCCGCTTGAGCGCCCCTTCGGCGTTGACCTGCTCGCTCTCGATGTGGGAGATCGTCTCCTGGATGAGCATCTCGTCGTCGAGGATGAGCAGGTGGGTGTCGATGATGTAGAGGTGCTCAGCCATATTCCGGTCGGCCACCCCGGCCTTGACCTCCTCGAGCTGCGCCTTGGAGAGGCGCACCGCTTCGCGAAAGGCCTCGACCTGCTCGGCCACCTCTTCGGGCGCGATGGGGCGCTCGACCGGAATCATTCTGGTTCGGTTCACCAGAAACGTCTCGCCGATGGCGATCCCCGGCGATGCGGCGATGCCGATCAGGAACGTATCGGGGGCGATATCAGTCTTCTCCAAAGCCTGCCTCGATCAGCTCTCGAAGGGCGCTCATCGCTTCGGCGGCGTCGTCTCCGTTGACGGTCACGGTGATGCGCGAGCCTTTGGGCGCGGCGAGCATGAGGATTCCCATGATGCTCTTGCCGTTGACCTCCATTCCCTCCTTGTCGATAAAGACGTCGGAGCGGAACCGGTTCGATGTCTTGACAAGCTGGGCCGCGGCGCGGGCGTGCAGCCCCAGCCGGTTTTTTATGGTGAATTCACATTTTTCCATCCCTTACCCTTCCCTCATAAGAGCCACACCGCACCGAGAATCAGCACCGACGTGGTCAATACCAGCAAAAGAGTGGAGACCCCCTTGGCGATGAGCCTCCCCCCCAACAGAACAACAGGAACCGCCAGAAAGCCCAGGGCGGTCGGGACCTCCTCCTGACGCAGGGTCAGAAAGGTCAGATAGGCGCACAGAGCGCCCAGAAGGACGACCATCCCCTCCTTCAGGCGGATCGCCAGATCCGGAAGGCGGCGCCTCTGGATCGTCTCCACCACTTTGAGACCGTCGGCGTACCCCCGCACAAGGCCGCTGATGCGCAGCCAGAGGTGCGGGACGTTGAACAGGACGAGAAAGACCACCGGCGCCCACAGCGACCCCCTGGCGGCGAAAAAGAGGGCTACCCCCGCGGCGACGGGGCGCAGCCCCCCCCAGAAAAGCGCGTCCCCCATGGCCGCATAGGGGGCCATCACCATGCGCCGAAACTCCATCATCTCGGCGCGCTGCGGGTCGTCGGAGCGCTCCTCCAGATAGAGGATCGTCCCCAGCACGGGGGAGGCCATGAAGGGGTGCGTGTTGAAATAGTCGAGATGCCTGCGGCACGCCGCCGCCAGCGCCTCCCCCTGGTGGATGATCCTGAGCGCCGGGGCGATGGCGAAAAGCATCCCCAGGCTCTGCAGCCGCTCGAAATTCCAGCTCGCCTGAAGAAAAAACGAGCGCCACAGCACCTTGGCGAGCGTCTTCTTGGTCAATCGCCCCGCGCTCATCTCCCCCTCACAGAAGCCACAGCATCAAAAAGGCCGAGGCGAAAGAAGCCGCAAAGAGGCTCATGGAGCGACTTACGTTGATGGTGCCGAGAATGGCCGCCGCCCCCAACAGGAGGAAGGCCAGAGCGAGCCAGTTCGCCCCGTCACCCACGGTGACGATCAGCATCGGTGCGATCGAATAGAGAAGGAGCGAGCCCAGCACGAAAATGGCCGTATAGGTACCGAGCGAACAGAGGGCGAAATGTGCCATCCCCCGCAGGTGAAGGGCCTCGAAGGTCTCGAGGCTCCCTCGCTTCACGTCGGCCTCGGCCTGCAGCAGCAGCCGGGCGTTCCAGCCGCGCCCCGCACGGTCGAAGATCTGGCCGACCTTTCCCAGGGGGAGGGCCACCACGGTGGCGAGGATCGCGAGGGGAAGCCCCGCCATCCCAAGAACGCTCCCCATGCTCACGGCGATGGCGGTCGCCCCCACCGCGACCTGTGTATCGTCGGGCGGAATCGCGGCGCCGATGGGGAGGCGTCCGAGCCACAGCAGTTCGATGAGGGCGCCGACCTGCAGTCCGGTGAGCGGGCTGCCGAGAACGAGTCCCGCCAGCGGCGCGGCCACGATGGGGCGCGAAATCATGAACTGAAAGGCGGCGGTTCGGTCGAGGCCTGCGACGACGGCCACCATCGCCGCCAGAAGATAGTCGACGATCACCATGTCAGCTCGTCGTTCTGATCATCTTGCGCCAGGGCTGGCGCCGATCCGACGGGATGCACTGGGAAACGATCTCCACCCCGTCCTCTTCGAGCCGGCCGAGGTTCTCGATATCGTCGGGGTCGAGGGCGATGGTGCACGTATAGCGCAGCTTCCCCTCCCCGGCGTGCATGTTGCCCAGATTGAGCTCCGAGAAGTCGACCCCAGCCCGGTGGGCCTTCAGCGCGTCCTGCGAGGAGGCAAACAGCAGAAGGACCCTGCAGCTGTGGCAGGCATCGGAGCCGAGAACGGAGGCGACCTCTTCGAGAGGGCTGATCTCGACCCGGATTCCCTTGGGGACGGCCGCCGCCATCAGCACCCGCTGGAAGGGGTGCTGCGCAACCTGGTCGTTGGCCACGACGATGCAGTCGGCCCTGACCGATGGGACCCAGGCTTCGATCACCTGTCCGTGAATCAGACGGTTGTCTATGCGTGCAAGGACAATGGCCATCGTCGCTCCGCCGCGCGGGTCATTTGTTCTGAAGCAGCTCGCTCGCCAGCGATATGCTCTGCTGGCCGTAGGCCTTCAGCAGGCCGGCGAGCTGGTCGAGGGGGACATCCTCGCGGCTGTTGAAGAACTTGAGCACCATCGGCAGATTGACCCCCGTCAGGACCTCGACGCGAAGAGGGTCGAGAAAGGAGAGGCCGATGTTGGACGGCGTCCCCCCGAACATGTCGGTGAGGATGATGACCCCCTGCCCTGCCGCACCGACCTCGTCGATGGCGCGCGAGATGTCGCTTCGGATCTTCTCGACGCCGTCTTCCGGAGTGATGCAGACCGCCCGGGTATTTTGCAGCGGTCCGATGATCATTTCCGAGGCGCGGACGAACTCTTCGGCAAGCCTCGAATGCGTGGCGATAACGAGTCCGATCATGGCTCTATCCTTTGGCGATGTCCCTGTGAATGACCTCGAGAGTCACCCCCTCGACGGCAAAGCTGGAGCGCAGCTCCTCGACCATGGCGACGCTGCGGTGCCGCCCCCCGGTGCAGCCGATGGAGACGGTCAGATAGCTCTTGCCCTCTTTGCGGTAGTAGGGGAGGAGAAATTCGAAAAGCCCCCGCAGATGCTGAAGGAACTCGACACACGGCGGCATCTTCAGAATATAGCCGCTCACGGCCCGATCGAGCCCGGTCAGCGGCCGCAGCTCGTCGACGAAATGCGGGTTGGGTAAAAAGCGGACATCGAAGACGAGATCCGAATCGGCAGGGATGCCGTAGCGAAACCCGAAGGACTGCAGATGAACCGCCATGGGGAGCGCCCGCCCGTCGGCGCCGTGCAGATAGGTCAGCACCTGCTGCTTGAGCTGGTGGACGTTGATCCCCGAGGTGTCGAAGACGGCGGTCGCCTGACGGCGAAGCCCCGTGAGCATCTCGCGTTCGCGGGCGATGGCGCTCGGGATCCCCTCCTCCTGCACCAGAGGGTGGCGGCGGCGCGTCTCGGAGTAGCGCCGGATGAGGTAGTCCTCCGAGGCGTCGAAGAAGTAGATCTCCACCTGATGGCCGGCGTCGCGCACGCTCTGCAGGATCGTCTCCCAGCCGGCGAGAAAGTTGCGGTTGCGCACATCGAGGACAATGGCGATCCTCGGATTGTCGCGCCCCTCGCGCTCGGTGACCTCGAGAAAACGCGGCAAAAGGACAAAGGGGAGATTGTCGACGACGAAGAATCCCTCGTCCTCCAAGGCCCGGGCCGCCGTCGTCTTCCCCGACCCCGAAAGCCCCGTGATGATGATCAGGCGCAGACGGTTCATTCCAGGTTGTCTCCGATGATCAGGTGCGAGTGAAGGCGGGCCATCTCGGCCATGCGCTGCTCCAGGCGGTCCTGAAACTCCAGCGCGCTGTGATAGCCCATCTCCTTGAGGAGCTGGTTGCGGGCGGCGACCTCGACGATGGAGGTCATGTTGCGCCCCGGGCGCACCGGCACCTTGAGCAAGGGGATCTCGACCCCCAGCACGGTGTATTTGAGCTCTTCCAGGCCGAGGCGGTCGTATTCGAGGCCGTCCTGCCATTCGACGAGCTCGACGGCCAGATCGATCTTCTTGCGCTCGCGGATGGCGGCGACCCCGAACAGGTGCTTGATGTTGATGATCCCCAGGCCGCGGATCTCCATGTGGTAGTGGAGCAGATCCATCCCCTCGCCGAAGATGACGGCCGGCAGCTTCAGGCGCACCTTCACGATGTCGTCGGCCACAAGCCGGTGCCCGCGCAGTACCAGGTCGAGGGCACACTCGCTCTTGCCGATGCCGCTCTTGCCGAGCAGAAGGACGCCGACGCCGAGGACGTCGACCAGAACGCCGTGCACCGTCATAGACGGCAGCAGGCGCTCTTCAAGAAACTTGGTGATGAGGGAGATGAAGATGGAGCTTTGGTGATGGGTGCGCAGCAGTGAAATGCCGTGGCGCTCGACCTCGCGGGTGAGGACCTCGGGCGGGGGCTGCCCCTTGGTGATGATGAAGCACGAGACGTCCAGGGCGCACAGGCGGCGCACATTGTCTTCGGCGACGGCGGGGGAGAGGCTGCTCAGATACGTCAGCTCGGTGGAGCCCAGCACTTGGATGCGATCGGGGTGAAGATTGACGGTGTAACCGGCCAGGGCGAGGCCCGGCTTTTGGATCCGCGGCATGTGAATGCGCTTGCCCAGACCGGCCTCTCCGGCCAGCAACTCGAGATCGAGTCCGGCCTCCTTTTCGCTGAGCAGCTCCTGAATCGTCAGTCCGGCCATGCCCTTCTCCCGCTTCGCTACAGTTTGTCCTCTTCCTCGACAATGATACGGTAGATGTCGTCGGCGTCCGCCGCATCGAGGAGGCGGCTGCGCACATCCTGATTTTTCAGCAGCTTGGAGATGCGTGCAAGGGTTTTCAGGTGAATGCCGACGGACTCCTCCGGGGCGATGAGCAAAAAGAAGAGGTGAGCCGGTTTTCCGTCCATCGAGTCGAAGTCGACCCCCTCGCGGCTGCGGCCGAAGGAGATGAGCAGGCGGTCCAGACGGCGAAGCTTGCCGTGCGGAATGGCGACGCCCTCGCCGATACCGGTACTTCCGAGACGTTCACGCTCCTGCAGAACCTTCACGACCTCGTCGCGATCGAGACCGGATTCGACTTTGCGAAGGACCTCGGTCAACTCGGTCAGGATCTCGTTCTTCGACTTCGAACGAAGCTCTGCGGAAATGGCGGCGGGATTGAGCAGCTCTGAGATCTTCATCGTCGGATTCGCAAGACTCTTTCAAAAAAGAAAAAGGGGGAAGGATGGCGCCTTCCCCCGGGGAAGTCAGGAATTATTTACTCTGGGGTACGATCAGGCCGTAGTTGCCGTCCTTGCGGCGGTACACCACGTTGATGTCTTCGGTGCGATCGTCGGTGAAGACGAGGAATTCCTTGTTGAGCAGGTCCATCTGCATCACCGCCTCTTCGACCGACATCGGCTTGACCTGGAAGCTGTGACTGCGGATGATCACCGGCCCTTCGGCACCCCCCTCGTCGATGCTCTGGGCGGCGAGTACCGTCTTCTCCACCTGACGCTCCTTGCCGGCGGAGGGCTTGTGGTTCTTGATCTTCTCCTTGTAGCGCTTGAGCTGGCGCTCGATCTTGTCCACCATCGCGTCGATGGCGGCGTACATGTCGTTGGTCTCCTCCGACCCCTTGATGGTGATCCCCTTGGCGTTGATCGCCACCTCCGCCTTGTGGCGGATCTTCTTCTCCACTGAAAGAGCGACCTGGGCGTCGATGGGCTCTTCGATGTACTTCTTGACCCGCGCGAGTTTCTCCTCGACGTAGCTCTTGAGTGGATCACTGGCGTCCATGTGCCTGAAAGTGACGGCGATCTGCATAAATAACCTCCTGAAGATGAGTCCCCGCCGCTGGCGGGGATGGTCTCGTAATTAAATTATAACGACCTCGGCCGTCATTGGCCACAGGACGTCGACTCGATATCAGAAAAAGCGTTTTCTCTCGGTGGAAGAGCCGATTCCGAGCATCTCGCGATACTTGGTGACCGTGCGGCGCGCGATGTCGATGCCGTGGCTGCGCAGGATCTCAACGATCTTCTGGTCGGAATACGGTTTTTTGCGATTCTCCCCGGCGATCACCTCCTTGATCTTGCTTTTGACGCTTTCGGATGCGCGCGACTCGCCCTGGGTGGTGTTGATGCTGCTGTTGAAAAAGAACTTGAGCTCATACAGACCCTGGGGCGTCTGAACGTACTTGTTGGTGGTGACGCGGCTGATGGTCGACTCGTGCATCTCGATATCCTCGGCCACATCCCGCAGCACCAGGGGGCGCAGGTATTCGATCCCCTTGTCGAAGAACTCGCGCTGGAATTTCACGATGCTCTTGGTCACCCGGTAGATGGTGCGCTGGCGCTGGTGGATGCTCTTGATCAGCCAGACCGCTCCGCGCAGCTTCTCCTGGATGTATTCGCCGGCCTTGGCGTCCCCCTCGGCGCCGCTGGCCAGAGTGTTGCGGTAAAACGAGTTGATGCGCAGATTGGGCAGCCCCTCGTCGTTGAGAACGACGACGTATTCATCGCCGATCTTGTGGACGAAGATGTCGGGGACGATGTAGTGGATCTCGTCGGAGCCGTAGGGGCGACCGGGACGCGGATCGAGGGTGCTGATGAGCTTCGCCGCCTCCAGAACATCCTCGAGGGTGACGCCGCGGACCTTGGCGATGACCTGATAGCGGCGGTTTTCGAGCTCGCCGAGGTGCTCGCGCAAAATCGCCTCGACCAGCCCCCCGTCCAGCCCCAGGACACGGATCTGGCGCAGGAGACACTCCTGGAGGTTGCGCGAAGCGACGCCGGGCGGATCGAACTCCTGCACCCGGGCCAGAACGTCCGAAACCCTGTCCGTATCTGCGCCGGTCCCCGCGGCGATCTCCTCCAGGTCCGCCCGCAGGTAGCCGTCTTCGTCGATGTTGCCGATGATCTCGGCGGCGATGACGCGATCCTCCTCGCGGATGGGCGAGAGATTGAGCTGCCACAGGAGGTGATCGGTCAAGGTGCCGCGCTTGGTTAGCAGGTTCTCGTACGAGGGGCGCTCCTCCTCGTCTTCGTAGGCGTCGGCCACCGATCCGCCGAGATTGTACCCTTCGAGATAGGTCTGCCAGTCGATATCGTCGAGCCCCTCGGTCTCCCCCTTGATTTCCTTGATCTCTTCGGGCGCGGGGAGCTCCTCGCCGGCGATCTCGGCGATCTCCGCGACCTCCTCCCGCTCCTCGGCGTCCGCAGACTCTTCCAGAACCGGGTTCTCCTCCAGTTCCTGGGTGACGACGTCGACCAACTCCATGCGCGAGAGCTGAAGGAGCTTGATCGCCTGCTGCAGCTGGGGCGTCATGACCAGCTGCTGGCTGAGCTTGAGTTGTTGGCGGATTTCCAGAGCCATTCTGTCCCGTTGCGTGAAAAGTCGGTGACCGTCAAGCAGCCACGGAGCTTAAAGTCGGAATTTCTCTCCCAGGTAGATCTCCCGGGCGCGGGGGCTCGCGGCGACCTGCGCCGGTTCGCCGAATTCGAGGATCTCCCCCTGGTTCAGGATGTAGGCCTGATCGCACACGACCAGGGTTTCGCGCACGTTGTGGTCCGAAATCAGGATGCCGATGTTGCGCTCCTTGAGCTCGGCGATGATGTTCTGTATGTCCATCACGGCGATGGGATCGATCCCGGCGAAGGGCTCATCGAGCAGGATGAAGGCCGGCTCGGTCACCAGCGCCCGGGCGATCTCCACCCGTCGCCTCTCTCCGCCCGAGAGGGCGTAGCCGTAGGAGCGTGCGACGTGGGTGAGACGGAAATCTTCGAGCAGCTCGTCTTTTCGGTGCTGGCGCTTCTTGGCCGACAGACCCATCGTTTCGAGGATGGCCAGAAGGTTCTCCTCGACCGTCATCTTGCGAAAGACCGACGCCTCCTGTGCGAGGTAGCTGATTCCGGCCCGCGCCCGCTGGTACATCGGCAGGGCGGTGATGTCGCGCCCGTCGAACAGCACCCGCCCCTTGTCCGGACGGATGAGCCCGACCACCATGTAGAACGAGGTCGTCTTTCCGGCCCCGTTGGGGCCGAGCAGCCCGATGACCTCGCCGGAGGAGACGGCCAGATCGACCTCATGCACGACCCGCCGTCCCCGGTACGACTTGCACAGCCCTTCGGCCGTCAGACGCCTCGACATCAGCGATCGCCCTTGGGGTGAAAGACCGCTCGGACCCGCGCGTCCTCTCCGCCGCGAACGACGCTGCGCTCTTCTTCGAGATAGACGACGATCTCCTCGCCCGCGATGAAATCGTCTCCCTGGTGAACCCGGGGCTCTCCGGTGAGGACGATCCTGGCCTCCTGCCGGAAAAAGACCCCCCGGTCGCCGGTGGCGACGCGCTCACCCTGAACGATGCGCACTTGGCCGGTCGCTTCGACCCGCTCGACGTCGCGGCTTTCGGGGTGCAGGAAAAGAGTCATGCGGTTCGCATAGATCGTCAGGTCCCCTTGGGTCGCCACGACCCTGCCGATAAAGTTCACCCGACCCGCGACGTCCTCGGCCTCCAGGCGGTCGGCCGCCACGTCGACGGGGAGGTCGCGCTGGAAACGCTCGACAGCCGGCTGCCCGAAAACCGGCGCGCCGATCAGAACGAGCATGATGAGCAGAATCGCGGTTTTCATCCTCTCGGTCTCCCGTCGCTGATCCAGCGCCCCTTGATATCGTCGAGCAGCACGAACGTGTGGTCGCGCAGGCTGAGCTCCATCCCTTTGCCGGTGAGCTCCATCGTCTCGGAGACGATCCGCACCGCTTCCTCGGTCCGGATCTGGTCATCGGCGTCGTAGAAGCGCGCCCGCTCGGTATAGAAGGAGTACCCCGCGGGGCTCACCACGACCACGTCCCCCATCACCTCGACTTCACCGGCCTCCGAGTGGAGCGCCCCTTCGCGCGCCGTCAGCAGCACATCGCCGTGCCCTTCCAGATCGAAGAAGGTCATGCGGATGTTTTCGATGTACGTCACCGCCTCGCCGACCATATGCTGTGCGGAATCGGCAACCAGCGTCCAGCGCCGCACGCCTTCGCGGGTCTCCGTGTAATGGATCTCGTGCAGCGCGAGATCGACATCTTTGGGAAGGTGGACGATGGTCTCCTCGGGGGCCCTTTCACGCTGATGAGACGCCAGAGCGACGATCAGCACCGCCGAAAGGATGAGGATGGAGAGACCCAGAAGATGGCGGACAGAGAATCTTTTCAACATAGGCGAGCCCAGTATACCACTGGCCATCAAGCGTGTAAAGGCGATTCTCCCCTGTTGGCACGGGTTTTGAAAAGGAACTTCATCCTTCGAAGTACCGGGCCGTGACCTCCTCCCATCTCCCTGCGGTGCGCAGAATGTGATCGCATATTTCCCGCACCGCGCCTCGCCCTCCGGGCCTGCGGGCGACATAGTCGACGTGCGGCTTGATCTCCTCGACGGCATCGGCGACAGTGGCCGAAAAACCGACCCTGCGCAGCACCGGAAGGTCGATCAGATCGTCTCCGACGTAGGCGACCTCTTCGTCGCGAAGACCGAGGCGCCCGACCACCTCCAGGTAGCGCGGCAGTTTCTCCTTGGCGCCCTGGATCACCAGATCGATGCCGAGTTCTTCGGCGCGCACCCGGGTGACCTCCGACTGGCGGCCGGTGATGATGCCGATCTGCAGCCCAGCGCGCTGCAGCAGCTTCAGGCCGTGGCCGTCCTTGACGTCGAAGGCCTTGATCTCCACCCCGTCGGCGTTGTAGACGATGCGCCCGTCGGTCATGACGCCGTCGACGTCGAGGAGCAGCAGCTTGAGTCCCCTGAGCTTCTCCCGCATCAGACCACCCCCGCCTTGAGAAGATCGTGCATGTGGATGATGCCGACGGGGGCCTGCGACTCTTCCTCCTCGAAGACGAAGAGGGAGGTGATGGTGTGGGCCTCCATCAGCTGAAGGGCCTTCGCCGCGAGGTTCGAGCGCAGGATGCGCTTGGGGTTGCGGGTGGTCACGTCGCCGATGGGCGATTCCAGAACCTCGAACCCCTTCTCCAGAGAACGCCGCAGGTCGCCGTCGGTGAAGACGCCGACGAGCGCCCCCGAGGCGTCGCGCACCCCTGTGATCCCGAGCTTCTTGCTGGTGATCTCGAACAGGGCGACCTTGAGCGGCGTCTGCTCGTCGACCATGGGGATGTCGCGCCCCGAGTGCATCAGGTCCTCGACTCGAAGCAGCAGCTTTCTTCCGAGCGCTCCGCCGGGGTGAAAGAGGGCGAAATCCTCCTCGCGAAAGCCGCGGCGCTCCAGAAGGGCCACCGCGAGGGCGTCGCCCAGGGCGAGGGTGACGGTGGTGCTGGCGGTGGGGGCGAGCCCCAGGGGGCACGCCTCTTCGCGCACCGAGATGTCGAGAAAGACGTCGCCGGCGCGGGCCAGGGGGCTCGCCGGGTTGCCGGCCATGGAAATAAGCGGAAGCCCCATGCGCTTGATGATCGGCAGAATCCGCACGATCTCCTCGGTGGTGCCGGAGTTGGAGACGGCGATGACGACGTCCCCCTTCATCAGCATCCCCAGGTCGCCGTGGATCCCCTCGGCCGGATGGAGAAAGAGGGTCGGCGTGCCGGTGGACGCCATGGTGGAGGCGATCTTCTGGCAGATCAGCCCCGACTTGCCCATGCCGGTGATCACCACCCTGCCCTGGCAGGCGAGGATCATCTCCACCGCCCGCTCGAAATCGCCGTTGATCCGATCGGCCAAGGCCAGAACCGCCTCGGCCTCGATTTGAAGAACCCGTTTTGCCGTGTTGATCATAATAAAACCCCAAGGCGCTAGGCTCTGGGCGCTGGGCTCTAGGAAAACCTAGACCAGAACACGGTCCCAGCGCGTACGATTTGGACTTTGTCTATCCCAGCGCCTGCCTTTGATTTTGACTTTCCTAGGGCCTCGCGCCTAGAGCCTCGCGCCTGCCTTTAACAATTTCATCGATCGCCAGCACTTCCTCCAGCATTCCCCGCAAATCCCTCAGGTAAAGCGAGTTGGGGCCGTCGCACAGGGCTTTTTCCGGGTCTTCGTGCACTTCCCAGAAGAGGGCGTCGATGCCGGTGGCGACGGCGGCGCGGGAGAGGGCGCCGACGAAGTGGCGCTGCCCCCCCGAGGATGTGCCCGCCCCGCCGGGGAGCTGCACGGCGTGGGTGGCGTCGAAGACGACGGGGCACCCCGTCTCGCGCATGATCGGCAAGGAGCGCATGTCGACCACCAGGTTGTTGTAGCCAAAGGAGGCGCCGCGCTCGGTAAGGAGGATGTTGGCGTTGCCCGTCGACTCGATCTTGCCGACGGCGTTGCGCATGTCCCAGGGGGCGAGAAACTGCCCCTTTTTCACGTTGACGATCTTCCCCGTCTCGCCGGCGGCGACGAGCAGATCGGTCTGGCGCGAGAGGAAGGCGGGGATCTGCAGGATGTCGAGAACCTCGGCGGCCGGGGCGACCTGCGAGATGTCGTGGATGTCGGAGACGACCGGCACGTCGAGCTCGCCCTTGATGCGGGCCAGGATGCGCAGCCCCTCCTCCATCCCCTTCCCGCGGTAGCTCGCCACCGAGGTGCGGTTCGCCTTGTCGTAGGACGCCTTGAAGACGAAGCCGATCCCCAACGCGTCGGTGAGCTTCTTGAGGTGCTCGGCGATGCGCAGCGTGAGCCCCTCCTCCTCGACGACGCAGGGCCCGGCGATCAGAACCAGGGGGCGCCCTCCCCCGAAGACGACGTTTCCGGCGCGAACTTCGCGTACCATCGTGTTTATTTCTCCCCGCGCTGCTTCAGGCAGGCGCCGATGAACGATTCGAAAAGAGGGTGCGGCGCCATGGGGCGCGAGCGGAACTCGGGGTGGAACTGGCACCCCAGAAACCAGGGGTGATCGGCGATCTCCACGATCTCGACCAGGTCCCCTTCGGGGAAGATCCCCGAGATCGTCAGTCCCGCCTCCTTGAGCTGCTTGCGGTAGGCGTTGTTGAACTCGTAGCGGTGGCGGTGACGCTCACTGATGTTCTCCTGCCCGTAGATGCGCCGCGCCAGCGAGCCCGACGAGAGCCGGCACGGGTAGGCGCCCAGGCGCATCGTCCCCCCTTTGCGCGTCACGCTCTTTTGCCCCTCCATGATGTGGATGACGGGGTTGGCCGCGTCTTCGCGAAATTCGGAGGAGTAGGCCTCCTCGATGCCGCAGACGTTGCGGGCGAACTCCACCACCGCCATCTGCATCCCGAGACAGATGCCGAAAAAGGGGATCTTGCTCTCGCGGGCGTAGCGGATCGCCGCCACCTTCCCCTCGCTGCCGCGCTCGCCGAAGCCGCCGGGGACGAGGATGCCGTCGACGTCGTCGAAGGCGCCGTTGATGCCGTGGCGCTCCAGCGCCTCCGAATCGATGTACTTCAGGC
Source organism: Desulfuromonadales bacterium (assembly GCA_050485365.1). GTDB lineage: Bacteria > Desulfobacterota > Desulfuromonadia > Desulfuromonadales > JACZKF01 > JARFUG01. Next base: position 30,617 of record JBJHBH010000032.1, read on the forward strand.
GCACCCGGCAGTCGTTGCCGATGCCGCCGTGAATCAGCGCCTCGGCCAGCGACTTGTAGCTCTCGGTCATCTCGACGTATTTGCCGACGATGCCGATGGTCGTCTCCGACGCCGGCTCCTTGACCCGCTTGACGATCCGCTCCCAGGGGGAGAGATCCGGGGCCTTGGTCCAGATGTTGAGAAAATCGATGATGCGCTCGTCGAGCCCCTGCTCGTGCAGCGCGGCGGGGACTTCGTAGATCGAGTCGACGTCGCGGGCGGTGACGACCGCCTCCTCGCGCACGTTGCAGAACAGGGCGATCTTGGCCTTCATGTCGCGGGGGATCTCTCGGTCGCAGCGGCACAGAAGGATGTCGGGCTGGATGCCGATCTCGCGCAGCTCCTTCACCGAGTGCTGGGTCGGCTTGGTCTTGAGCTCTCCCGCCGTGGGGATGTAGGGGACGAGGGTGAGATGGATGTACAGGACGTTCTCGTGCCCGCGGTCGGTGCGGAACTGGCGGATCGCCTCGAGGAAGGGGAGCGATTCGATGTCGCCCACCGTCCCGCCGACCTCGACGATGGCGATGTCGGCCCCCTTGGCGTTGTCCAGAATCTTGCTCTTGATCTCGTTGGTGATGTGGGGGATGACCTGCACCGTGCCGCCCAGGTAGTCGCCGCGGCGTTCCTTGCGGATGACCGAGTCGTAGACCTGCCCGGTGGTGAAGTTCGACTTGCGGGTGAGGGTGGCCGTGGTGTAGCGCTCGTAGTGCCCCAGATCGAGGTCGGTCTCGGCGCCGTCGTCGGTAACGAAGACCTCGCCGTGCTGAAAAGGACTCATCGTGCCGGGATCGACGTTGATGTACGGGTCCATCTTCTGCATGGCTACCGTCAGGCCGCGAGCCTCCATGAGGGCGCCGATGGAGGCGGCTGCCAGCCCTTTGCCGAGGGAGGAGACGACCCCGCCGGTGATGAACAGAAACTTGGTTTTCATGGGGACTCCTTGAGCGGAACGCACCGGAAAACGGCCGGTCCGGCGGAAATTAAACCCGGGATTCTACATCTCCACAGGCCAAAAGGGAACATCAAAAGCAATCGTTCGGCACGGGGCCGCAACCGCGCAACACGGTGAACAGAACCATCAATCGTGCCCGGATGAGAGCCGCAGCGCCGCCTTGACCTGCTCCAGGTCCTCCGGGGTGTCGACCCCTTGAGAGACGAGATCGGTCGCCACGACCCGGATGCGGTAGCCGTGCTCCAGGGCGCGAAGCTGCTCGAGCTTCTCCAACTGCTCCAGCGGCGTGAGCGGCAGACGCGGATAGGCCAGGAGGAAGTCGCGGCGATAGACGTAGAGGCCGATGTGCTTGAAGGCCTGACCGCTGTCGACAAGCTCCGCGGCGCCGACATCCCTCGGGTGGGGGATCGGCGAGCGCGAGAAGGTCAGGGCGAACCCCTTCAGATCGGTCGTCACCTTGACGACGTTGTGGTTCGTAAACTCCTCAACCGTCGCGATGGGGGACTTCAGCGTCCCCATGGGGACGGCGGCGTCCTGGCGCAGCGGCGCGACCGCCGCCTCGATCATCCGCGGATCGATCAAAGGCTCGTCCCCCTGCACGTTGACGATCAGGTCGGCCTCGATGTTCTCGGCCACCTCGGCGAGGCGGTCGGTACCGGTGGGATGATCGTCGCGGGTCATGCGCACCTCGCCCCCGAAAGAGCGCACCGCATCGCAGATGCGCGCATCGTCGGTGGCGACGATGACCTGATCGACGGCGCCGCACTGCGCCGTCCTTTCGTAAACCCTCTGGATCATCGGCTTGCCGAGGATGTCGGCGAGGGGTTTGCCCGGAAATCGGGTTGAGGCGAAGCGGGCCGGGATGACGGCGGTGACGCGCATGGAAACGAGGGTTCCTTTCGGAGGAGGTCGGCAGGCGCACGAAAAACGCCCATCTGCAGCTTCGCCGTGCACGGGCGCGCTTGCATCTGGGCATTCCTCACTCGCCAAAGAAGCTGAATCCGTCAGGAGGTAGGGTAATGAAATCGGCGGGATTAGTCAAGACGCTCGGCGCGGCGTTCGACCCTGCGAAGAGCGGCTCAGGGGGCGGCGTCGAGGGGGAGCTCGAAGCTCACCGTCGTCCCCCTGCCCGCCCGGCTGTCGACCCGAATCGTCCCTCCGTGCGCCTCGACGATACTCTTGGCGATGTTCATGCCGAGCCCCACCCCAGCGATCGCGCGGTTGGAGGTGTCGACCCGGTAGAATTTGTCGAACACGCGGGCCGCCTCCTGCGGAGTCATGCCGATCCCCTGATCGGCGACGCTGATGCGATAGCGCTCTCCGCGCCTCTCGGCACTCAGCCGCACGAGGGTCTGGTGCGCCGAATACTTGACGGCGTTGCTCAACAGATTCTCCAGCACCTGCCCGATCTTGTCCCGATCGACCCGCAGATTCGTCTGCGGATCGCGCAGCGACACCTCGAAGCGATGCGTCGGGATGCTGCGCGTAAAGAGGGTCGCCTGATCGACGATCTGCCGGGCGCTCCACAGGCGACGGTCCAGTTGCAGCCCCTCTCCCTCTTCGATGCGGGCGATATCGAGCAGGTCGCTGACCAGATGACCCAGAGCCACCGACTTGTCGTGAATGTAGGAGAGAAATTCCTGCCGCTCCGCCGGCGACAGCTCCCGATCGAGAAGGATCTCGGAGAACCCCTGGATCGAGGTCAGCGGAGTGCGCAGCTCGTGGGCCGCCGTGGTGATGAACTCGGTCTTCATCCGATCGATCTGCCGATCCCGGGTGCGGTCCTGAAGCAGAACGAGTCGCCCGGCGATGCCTCCGCTGCGCTGCCGGATCGGCGCGGTGCCGGCCTGCAGGATGCGGGTCGCACCGGCGGCGCTCGTCACGAGGAGATCCTGCGTCCCGCCGTGCATCAGGTCGATGTGCCGACCGCAGCGCTGCTGCAGAATCTCCTCGACCGAGCGGCCCAGAACCGCCTCGGCTTCGACCTCCAGCAGGTCTTCAGCCGCCTTGTTGAGAAGCTGGAGGCGCCCAGAGGGGTCGGCCACCAGCAGACCGTCGGTCACCGAGGCGACGATGGCGTCGACCTTGTCGCGCTCCTCCTGGGCGGAGGCCAGAGCGCGCCGCAGCCCTGCCTCGATCCGCAGGCGTTCGCTGATGTCGCGGGCGACGATGAGCAGATACGAGTCGACCTCGAACCGATCGACGCACAGGGTCATCTCCACGGGAAAGGTCGTGCCGTCGCGCCGGTGCATGACGGTGTTGATGAGGCCGTCCAGACACCCTTCGACGGGCCATTGAAGACGATCGAGGTCGACGATCTCCTCGACGCTGATCCCCAGAAGCGATTCATGACCGAGCTGGCGCGAAGCCATGGCGTTGGCGTCGACGATGTCGAAGGAAGGGTGCCGGGCCAGCAGGATCAAATCGTGGGTGTGGTCGAGCAGAGCCCGGAATCGCTCCAGCTCATCGAGCCGTCCCTGCAACTGGGGATAGTAGCTTTTTCGAAAGGAACGCTCGCCGAGGCCGATCAATCGGTCGCGCAGGGCCTTCGAGGTGCCCTTCTCAGAGCGCTTCCCCATAGATGACCTCGAGATCTCTTCGCCTCGACGGGCGAGGGTTGGTGAGAAGGCAAGGGTCGCGCAGCGCCTTTCTGCTCAGGAGCGGGATGTCGTCGACGCCGACCCCGAGCGGAGCGAGGTGCCCCGTCAGCCCCGCCTCTTCCTTGAGCTTCCGGATGCCGACGACAAGGGCGGCCTTTTTCTCCGTGGTCGTGAGTCCGCGCAGATCGAGCCCCATCGTTTCGGCGATCTTCTCGAAGCGTTCGGGGGCAGCCTCGAAATTGAAGTCGACGACACGGTCGAGAAGGATGGCGTTGCACTCGCCGTGCGCCAGGTCGAGATACCCCCCGAGGCTGTGCGCCATGGCGTGCACCGCGCCGAGAATGGCGTTGGAGAAGGCGAGCCCGGCGTGAAGGCTACCGAGCATGATTCGGGCGCGCAGGTCGATATCGCCGGGGGCGCGCATCGAAGCGAGGAGATTTCGCGAGATCAGCCCGATGGCCTCCAGCGCGTGCAGGTCGGTCATGGGAGAGTGCGCGTTGGAGACGAACGCCTCGATGCCATGGGTCAAGGCGTCCATGGCGGTGCAGGCGGTCAGGTGGGGATCCAACGTCGTCAGGGTCTCGGGATCGACCAGAGAGACATCGGGCACGAGGGCCTTGGAGACGATGGCGACCTTCACCCGCTCGCGCGGGTCGTTGATGATGGCGAACTGGGAGACGTCCGCCGCGGAGCCGCCGGTGGTCGGAATGCAGATCAGCGGAGGCATCGGCACCTGGACCTGATCGACCCCCTGGAACTCCAGAATGTGGCGCCCGTGGGTCGAGACGATGCCGATCCCTTTGGCCGCATCGATGGAGCTTCCGCCCCCCACGGCGACCAGAATGTTGCACCCCTGCTCCCTGTAGAGCTCCGCGCCCTCCATGACCTGCTGTGCGCGCGGGTTCGACGAGACGGAACGAAACAGGACATGGGAGAGGCCGGCTTCGCTCAGGCTCTCCACGACCTGCGCACTCCAACCGGCGGCGACGACGCCGGGGTCGGTCACCC
>JBJHBH010000033.1:0-34998 GCA_050485365.1 Desulfuromonadales bacterium
AGGATTGGCGTTGCCGCAGCGCTCGCCGAAGCCGTTGATCGTCCCCTGAACATGCACGATGCCGTGGGCCACCGCCGTCACTGAGTTGGCCACGGCGCACTCGCTGTCGTTGTGGGCGTGGATCCCGAGGGGCGCCGAGACGACCCTGCGCACCGCCTCGAGAATCGGGGGGATCTCCTGCGGGAGGGTCCCGCCGTTGGTGTCGCACAGAACAAGGCAGTCGGCCCCTGCCTGCTCGGCCGCCTGCAGCGTCTTGAGCGCGTACTCGGGGTTGGCTTTGTAGCCGTCAAAGAAGTGCTCGGCGTCGTAGACGACCTCGGGGACCTGCTTTTTCAGGTACGCCAGCGAATCGTAGATCAGCTCCAGATTCTCTTCCAGGCTGATGCGAAGCGCCTCGTGCACATGGAAATCCCATGTCTTGCCGAAGATGGTCACCACATCGGGCTCGGCCTCGACGAGGGTGCAGATGTTGTTGTCCTTCTCCGGGGTGGTCTTCGCCCGGCGAGTCGAGCCGAAGGCGGCGATCTTGGCCCGGCTGAGGCGCACCTTCTTGATGTCCTGGAAAAAGGCGATGTCCTTGGGATTGCTGCCGGGCCACCCCCCCTCGATGTAGTGGACGCCGAGCTCGTCGAGGAGTTGGGCGATGCGGATCTTGTCGGCGACAAGAAAGGAGACGTCTTCGGCCTGGGTTCCGTCACGCAGTGTCGTATCGTAGAGCTTGATCACGGTGATTCCTTCCCTTTTCGACGCGCACCGTTCGATCGGGGCTGCGTCTGCGATCTACATGCACGGCGGCGGGTGAGAATCGCTCCTCACCCGCCGCCGTAAAATGCCTGAAAACTCGAGTTGGCCTGAGCGTGGCTATTCGACGGTGACGTCGCCGGACGAGAGGCCGAAGGCTTCGTGCAGAACGCGCACGGCAAGCTCGGTGTATTTTGCGTCGATGATGCAGGAAATCTTGATCTCGCTGGTGGAGATCATCTGGATGTTGATCCCCTCCTGGGAGAGGACCTGGAACATCTTGCTCGCCACGCCCGAGTGGGAGCGCATGCCGACGCCGATGATGGAGACCTTGGCGATGTTGGGGTCGCTGACGACGCCGCTGGCGCCGATCTCCTTAGCCGTATCCTCCACGATCTTCAGCGCTTTTTTGAGGTCGGTGCGCGGGACGGTGAAGGTCATGTCCGTGTACCCCTCGTGGGAGACGTTCTGGATGATCATGTCGACCGTGATATTGGCATGGGACAGGGGCGAAAAGAGCAAAGCGGCGATCCCCGGCTTGTCGGGGACGCGGAACACGCTGACTTTCGCTTCGTCCTTGTTGTAGCTGATTCCCGAAACCAGAACGGCTTCCATATCGGCATCCTCCTTCATCACCAGCGTACCGGGATTGTCGTTGAAACTCGAACGGACGTGGACCACCACGCCGTATTTCTTGGCGAATTCGACCGAGCGGATCTGCAGCACCTTCGACCCGAGCGAGGCCATCTCCAGCATCTCGTCGTAGGAGACCTTCTCCAGCTTGGTCGCCTCGGGGACGATGCGCGGGTCGGTGGTGTAGACGCCGTCGACGTCGGTGTAGATCTCGCAGACGTCGGCCTTCAGAGCCGCCGCCACCGCCACCGCCGAGGTGTCGGAGCCGCCGCGCCCCAGCGTCGTGATGTTCCCCTCCCGGTCGATCCCCTGGAAGCCGGCCACGATGATGATGGTGCCGTTCTTGAGGTCCTCGCGGATCTTGGCGTCGTCGATCTCCTCGATGCGCGACTTGGAGAAGGCGCTGTCGGTGATGATCGGAACCTGGAAGCCGCAGTAGCTCTTGGCCTTGTACCCCATGGAGATCAGAGCCATGGCGAGCAGCGACATGGAGACCTGCTCCCCTGTGGCGACCATGACGTCGTATTCCCTCTCGCTGGGGAATTCGCACATCTCGTTGGCCAGCGCCACCAGCTTGTTGGTCTCGCCGGACATGGCCGAAACGATCACCACCAGATCGTTGCCGTCGTCGTAGGTCTTGGCCACGCGCCGGGCGACGTTGCGGATCCTTTCGATGGACCCCATGGAGGTTCCACCGTACTTCTGCACAACCAGGGCCATGGTGCTGATTCCTCCTTGTAATGGAAAAGCGGCCGGAACGGTCGCGATATCTTTCAGCGATGTCGCCTCAGCTCTCCTTGCGGCGGGAGCGGCGGCCGACCTTGTGGAGCGCCATCCCCCCGACGTCTTCGGCGGCCTCCTTGATCATCTCGGGGAGGGTCGGGTGGGAGTGGATGACGTGCGCCAGCTCCGCGGCGCTCATGCCGCGCTGCATCGCCACCGCAATCTCGGCCACCAGCGAGGAGGCCTCCTCGCCGACCACCGTCGCGCCGACGATGCGTCCCTGCTCCTTCTCCGCCAGGATCTTCACCATGCCGCGCGTCTCACCGTCGCACAGCGCCTTGCTGGAGGCCTGGTAGGCGAAGCGGCCGATCTCGACGGCGATCCCCTTCTCCTTGCACTCGTCTTCGTTGAGGCCGACAAGGCCGATCTCGGGGAGGGTGAAGATGGTGGCGGGAACGACCCGATAGTCAGCCCGTGCTTCCTTGCCGAGCGCGTTGGCGACGGCGATCTCGGCCTGGTAGGTCGCCACATGGGCCAACTGGATGATATTGGTGACGTCCCCGATGGCGTAGATCCCCTCCACCGAGGTGCGCATCCGATCATCGACCTGCACCGCACCCTTGTCATCGAGGCGGATGCCGCTTTCTTCGAAGCCGAATCCGGCCGAATTGGGAACGCGGCCGACGGAGATGAGGACCTTTTCGCTCGTCACCTCCTCGCCGCTGGAGAGGCGGGTCTTCACCTCTGCGTCGCCGATGCGAATCTCTTCGACGGAAGTCCCCGTGTGCACAGCGACCCCCTGCTCCTTGAGCCCCTTCTCGACTTCGCGCACCGCCTGTCGATCGGTGTTTCCAAGAAGGGCGGGGAGTTGCTCGACCACCGTCACCTTGGTGCCGAAGGCAGAAAAAATGCTGGCGAATTCGCAGCCGATGTAACCGCCGCCAACGACCAGCAAAGACGCGGGAAGCTCTTTAATAGCAAGAATTTCACTACTGGTCAAAACATTTTTCCCGTCGATTTGCAGCGCCTTGGGGCGCGCCGCGACCGACCCGGTGGCCACGATGATCTGCTTGGCCCGGATGCGCCCGGTGACGTCCCTGCGGCGGATGCGCACCCGCCCCGGCCCCTCCAGGGACGCCTCGCCGCGAAAGACCTCGACGCCGTTCCCCTTGAGGAGCTGCTCGACCCCGCCGACCAGCTTGGCGACGACCTCGTCCTTGCGCGCGGCGGCCTTGGCGTAATCGAAGCTGAGGGACTCGACGCCGATACCGTGCGTCCCGGCGGAGCGGAAGCGCTGCAGCATCAGCGCCGTGCTGTAGAGCGCCTTGGTGGGGATGCACCCCCGGTTGAGGCACGTCCCTCCCACCGCGTCGCGCTCCACCAGACAGACGCAGGCGCCCTGCTGCGCGGCGCGGATCGCCGCCGCGTAGCCCCCCGGCCCTCCCCCCAGAACCGCCAGATCGAACTCTTTCATTTCATCCCCCTTTCGTTCCAGAGATCGGCCAACTTCGACACAATCGGTTCGTAGATTGCCCCTCGGGGGCGAAAGACGGCGCGGCGGCTGTCGTCCTCGACCTGCTCCAGATGCAGACACAGGGCCTCGCCTTCGAGCCCTTCGGCCCGCTCGGCCCATTCGACCACCGAGACGCCGTCGCCGTGCAGGTATTCTTCGAAGCCCAGGTCCATCAGATCGCCGAGCCCCTCCAGTCGGTACAGATCGAAATGGTAGAGAGGGATTCGACCCGCGTACTGGTTCATGAGCGTAAAGGTGGGGCTGGTGACCGCCTCGTCCTCGGGGACCTGCAGACCGCGGGCGAGACCCTGCACGAAACAGGTCTTGCCCGCCCCGAGGTCTCCGGTGAGAAGGAGCAGGGCCGCGGGGGGGAGGATCTCACCCAAAAGGCGGCCCAGAGCGCGCGTCTGCTCCGGGGAGGTGGTGACGAGCTCGAGTCTCTTCAAAGCTCAGCGCCCCATGGAGCGGATGACGTCGAGCCGGGCGACGACCCCGGCGACCTTGCCTCCCTCAACCACCGGAATCAGGTGAGCCTTGTGCTTCACCATGAGGTCGGCGACATCGGGCACCGGGGTATCGAGGCGACACGTCACCACGTCGCGGTGGTAGATCTCCCCGACCTTGCGGGCCGAGATCCGTTCGAGCTCCTCGCGAAAGTTCTTCTCGCTCTCCAGGTAGATCACCCAGTCGAAAATCGACACCACCTTGGGGACGTGCAGGGGGCGGTCCTGTTCGACCAGATCGGTCTGGGTGACGATCCCCTTGAGGCGCCCCTCCTCGTCGACCACCGGCATGGCGTTGACTCCCGTCTCGGCGAAGAGCCGGGCGAGCTCTTCGACGCTCGTCTCGGCGGTCACGGTGTGAACCTTGTCGGTCATGATGTCTTTGGCAGTCAGCATAAAACAGTCCTTTCACACCCCCGTCGGGGATGCATTCAATTGAAATTCAGATAAGGCCTTTCGAGCGGCCGGGATCTCGCGCAGCAGATCGCCGGCGAGCATTCCGGCGGTGCCGAAGGTAGCGCTCAGGCGGTCGGCGGCGAAGCCGTGCAGGTAAACCCCGAGCACCGCGGCGTCGCCGGCCGAAAGGCCCTGCGCCATAAGCCCCGCGATGAGGCCGGTGAGAACGTCGCCCATGCCGCCGCTGGCGAGTCCCGGGTTGCCGCCGGCGTTGATCCGCACGCGGCCGTCGGGCAGGGCGACGACCGTGCGCGCCCCCTTGAGCACCAGAACGACGCCATAGCGCTCGGCGAATGCGCGGGCGACGCCGAGACGGTCCGCCTCGACCTCGGCAACCGTCCCTCCGACGAGGCGGGCCATTTCGCCGGGGTGCGGGGTCAGCACCGTCTCCTTCGACCTGCGCGCTGCGAGGACCTGCGGCTCTTCGGCCACGGCGTTCAGGGCATCGGCGTCGAGGACCGCCGGCAGAGGGGACGAGCGCACCAGATCTCTGATAAGGGCGAAGGTCTGCGGCGCCTGCCCCAGGCCGGGGCCCAGGGCCAGCGCATCCTTGCCCTGCAGCAGCGACTCAAGAGGCGCCAGGGAGGAGGCGCCGAGAGCATCGTCCCCGGGCAAGGGGTGCGTCATCGCCTCGGTGAGCTTGGCCGCCAGCACCGACTGAGCTCCTTGCGGACAGGCGAGGGTCACCAGACCGGCGCCGATGCGAAGGGCGCCCTCGGCCGTCAGCGCCGCCGCCCCCGTCTTGCCGCGCGAGCCGGCGACGACGAGAAGGTGGCCGAAGGTCCCCTTGTGCCCCGTGTCGGGGCGCGGGGGAAGAGGAGGTGCAGCCTCGGCGCTCTCGACCAGAAGGGCGGCCGGGCGCAGCTCTTCAGCGAGCCGAGGGGGAAGACCAATATCGACGACGGCAAGCTCGCCCACCCGCCCCGCACCGGGGTGGACGGCCATGCCGAGCTTCCCCTCTCCGAAGGTGACGGTGAGATCGGCGCGGACGGCCCGCCCGAGGATGCGTCCGCTCGTTGCGTCGACCCCGGAGGGGATGTCGAGCGCGGCGACGGGGTAGCCGCAGGCGTTGATCCAGTCGACGGCTACGGCGTAATGACCGCCGATCTCGCTGGAGAGCCCAGTTCCGAAGAGGGCGTCGACGATGACGCGCGCATCGCATTGATCAAGAGCCGAAGCGAGGCTCGCCTCGTCGGGCGCGAAACGGATCTCTGCGCCGCAGCGTCGCAAAATCGCCAGGTTCACCGCCGCGTCGCCCCTCACCGCCCCCTCGGGGCACAGAACGAGGGTGCGCACCGTCCAGCCGGCGTGCTGCAGGTGGCGGGCGACCACGTAGCCGTCCCCCCCGTTGTTCCCCCTGCCGCACAGAACGAGCACCGGCCCAGGGTACAGATCCGCGAAGCGCTGCGCCGTCAACTGCGCCGCACTCCGCCCCGCATTCTCCATCAGGACGATGCCAGGGATTCCGATCTCCTCGATGGCCCTGCGGTCGAGGTCGCGCATCTGCGCAGCCGTGAAGAGCTTCATGGCGCCTCCAGAACGACGGTGGCCGTGGCGTAGTCGCCGTCGTGGCTGTAGGAGAGGTGCACCGTCTCGATCCCCCGCTCGCGGCAGATCGCCAGGGCTCGCCCGCAAAGGGCGAAGGAGGGTTTGCCGAGATCGTCCTTCACCACATCCATATCGCGCCAGGCAATGCCGTCGCGAAGCCCGAGCCCCAGCGCCTTGAGAAAAGCCTCCTTGGCCGCGAAGCGCGCCGCCAAAAAAGGCGCCGGGTCGCGTTTCGCCAGGCAGTAGCGCCGCTCCCCCTCGGTGAAGAGCCGCTCCAGAAGAGCCGATTTCTCCTCGGTAACGAAGCGCCGGAACCTGTCGACCCGGGCCAGATCGGTGCCGATTCCGGCGACGGGCATCGCTTCAGCGTCCCCGCACCAGCGCCGCCATCTCCCGCACGGCGCGCTCGAGCCCGACGAAGACGGCACGCGAGACGATGCTGTGACCGATGTTGAACTCCTCGATCCCCCCCAGGGCCGCCACCGCCTGAACGTTGAGATAGTTGAGGCCGTGTCCGGCGTTGACGATGAGCTCCAGTCGCGCCCCTTCCCGGATGCACGCCTCGATCTTTTCGAGCTCGGCCTTGCGCGCAACGGCGCTGCGCGCCTCGCAATAGGTGCCGGTATGGATCTCGATGGCGTCGGCGCCGATGCGCCGGGCGGCCTGCACCTGGGAGAGGTCGGGATCGACAAAGAGGCTCACCTCGATCCCCCCACCCCTCAGCTGCGCCACGGTCTTCCGAAGAGGCTCTTCGTGGCGAACCACGTCGAGCCCGCCTTCGGTGGTAAGCTCCTCGCGGCGCTCGGGGACGAGGCAGACCGAGTCGGGGCGCACCTGCTGAGCAATGGCGGTCATCTCCTCGGTGGCGGCCATCTCCAGGTTGAGGCGCGTCTGAAGAGTGCGCCGCAGCAGATGGACGTCGCGATCCTGGATATGGCGCCTGTCCTCACGCAGGTGCACCGTGATGCTGTCGGCGCCGGCCAGCTCGGCGATCGCCGCCGCGGTGACGGGGTCAGGCTCGCTCCCCCCGCGGGCCTGGCGCACCGTGGCCACATGATCGACGTTTACACCAAGCTTCGCCACCTCAACCCTCCTTCTTCGCCGCGCCGAGGTGCTTCTCGATCACCGCCGCGATCTCGTGCGCCATGTCGTTGATTTCGATTTTGTTCTGCCCTTCGAGCATGATGCGCAACAGCGGCTCGGTCCCCGAGTAGCGGATCAGGACGCGGCCGCTGTCGCCAAGACGCTGCTCCACCGCGTCGATCGTCTTTCGGATCTCGGGGATCTCGTCGAGGTCGCGCCGTTCGGCCACCCGGACGTTGAGCAGCACCTGCGGCAGGGCGACCATCACCTCGGCGAGCTCCGAAAGGGTGCGTCCGGTGCGCTGGAGGATGGCCAAGACCTGCAGCGCCGAGAGCATCCCGTCGCCCGTCGTGTTGTGATCGCGGAAGATCATGTGCCCCGACTGCTCGCCGCCGAGATTGTATCCGCCGCGCACCATCTCCTCCACGACGTAGCGGTCGCCGACGGCGGTCTTGACGACCTTGCCCCCCGCCTCGCGAACGGCGATGTCGAGCCCCATGTTGCTCATGACGGTGGCGACCAGCGTCCTGTCGGCCAGGCGGTTTTCCTTGAGCATCTCGGTGGCGCAGATCGCCATGATGTGGTCGCCGTCGACCTCCTTGCCGAACTCGTCGACGAAGATGACCCGGTCGGCGTCACCGTCCAGGGCGATCCCCAGGTGGGCGCGGTGCTGCTGGACCGCCTCGGAAATGACCTCGGGATGGAGCGAGCCGAAACCGGCGTTGATGTTCGAGCCGTTGGGGGTGACCCCGACGGCGATCACCTCGGCGCCGAGCTCTTCCAGCACCGCCGGTGCGACCTTGTAGGCGGCGCCGTGGGCGCAGTCCAGAACGATGCGCAGCCCCTTCAAATCGAGGGCGCGGGGGAAGGTGCTCTTGAGAAAGACGATGTAGCGCCCCACCGCGTCGTCGATGCGAAAGGCTTTGCCCACCTCCGAGGCGATGGGGCGAAGGGACTCGATCTTGTTGGAGAAGATCAAATCCTCGATCTTGAGCTCCAACTCATCGGGGAGCTTGTAGCCGTTGTGGGAGAAGAACTTGATGCCGTTGTCCTGGTAGGGGTTGTGCGAGGCGCTGATGACCACCCCCGCGTCGGCGCGCATGGAGGCGGTGATGAAGGCGATCCCCGGTGTGGGCAGAGGCCCGACCAGCAGGACGTCGACGCCCATGGAGCAGATCCCCGCCGCCAGCGCGTTTTCGATCATGTACCCCGACAGGCGCGTGTCCTTGCCGATGACGATGCGGTGGCGCTTCTTGCCGTTCTTGAAGACGTAGGCGGCGGCGCGCCCGAGTTGCATGGCGATCTCCACCGTCATCGGATAGGTGTTGGCGACGCCGCGAACACCGTCCGTGCCGAAGAGTTTCTTGTTCATTGATCTGCTCCTGTAGGGACGTCATCCGCCTCGACGGGCGGCGTCATGGTATCGGCGGGAGGAGGCTGCGGATCTCTTTGAAATCCGCTCTCCAGCGCTTCGACGGCGATGCGGACCTCGACCGTCGCGTGGTTGACGAGGGAGGTGAAATCGCCGCGAAAATTCAGCGGAACCGACTGGGTGAAGCCTTGCCGGACACCGTCGACGTCGACGGCGGCCGTGACGACTCTGTTGATCTCGCGCAGCTCGCTCTCGGCCCCCTCGACGGTGACCTGGGCCGGGATGACAAGGACGTCGGTGATGCGGAACCCCTCGCCGGGGGCTCCGGTGAGCACCGGCTCGACGGGGACCCTTTTCTGGCGAACCCGCTCGAGCCGCATGTCGACGGAGGCGGGAGAGATGCGCGTCACCCGCAGCCCCGAGGGGAGGTTGATCCGCTCCTCAAGGCGCCGAAACGAGGTCGTCCCCGGCGGCAGGCCTTCCAGGTCGACCGAGACGCTGATGTCTCTGGGATGCAGGTTCATCAGCACGGTGCGGGGGCCGCTGATGCGCACGTCGACCGTCGTCGGCAGATCGCTGGCGATCATCAGCCCCGGCGGCAGGTTCTCCAACTCGAGGGGGACCGAATAGCCGACCTCCAGCTTGCGCTCCCCCATGACGAAAAACCACAGGATCAGCGCGAAGACCAGCGAGACGAGCTTCAGAAGCCAGTTTTCCGTAATCTTCTCAAGCATACATTACTTCTTCTTTTTGATTACTTCTTCTTTTTGGCCTGCCGCGGTTCGAGCAGGCGCTTGAGGACACGGCGCAGAGAGGTCGAGTCGAGATCGCGGGTGATGCGCCCGCCGACGACCACCGAAATCTTGCCGGTCTCCTCCGACACAACGATGGCGACGGCGTCGACGAGTTCGGTCAGGCCGATGGCCGCACGATGCCGGGTGCCGAGAGACTTGCTGATGTCCGGATTCTGGCTCAGGGGCAAAAAGCAGGCGGCGCGCTTGAGGCGCCCCTGCTGGATGACCAGCGCCCCGTCGTGGATCGGCGAATACGGCAGGAAGATCGAGGTGATCAGATCGCTCGACACCTTGGCGTCGATCTCTACCCCCACCTCTAGAAAATCCTTCAGCCCCGTCTCGCGCTCAATGACGATGAGGGCGCCGATCTTCTTGTTCCCCATGCTGACGCACGCCTTGACGAGCTCGTCCATGACCTCGGTCTCTTCGCGGTAGGACAGATCGGCGAAGAAGGGGTTGCGGCCGACGTGGATGAGGGCGCGACGGATGTCGTTCTGGAACAGGACGATGATGACGAGGATGATCGAGGAGAGAAAATTGTCGAGAATCCAGTGAAGGGTGTGAAGCCCCCCCACCTGAGAGCCCATGTAGACGATGAGGATGACCGCAAGTCCGAGCACCATCTGGACGGCCCGGGTCCCCTTGATGAGCAGGATGATCCGATAGATGATGAACGCCACCAGTGCGATATCGAGCAGATCGAGCAGCCATCGGAGGTTTCCCAGTATTTCGAATGTTCCGCTCATACCTGACACCGGCCGAGAAGGTCGTTAGGTGGCGCGGCCCCTGCCGCTGGAGGGCGCTGCACTGGACTGTACGCTGCGGACCGCCCACGCCACCAGGGCGGCGTCGCGGGCTGGCCCGACATCGTGAACCCGAAAGAGATGGGCGCCCGAAGCGACGCCGAGGGCGACGGTCGCCAGAGTGCCGTAAAGACGTCCGGAGGGGTCGGGGCGATTCAGAACCTGGCCGACGAACCCCTTGCGGGACGTTCCGAGAAGGATGGGGCGCCCCAGGGAGGCGAGCTCGCTCAAGCGGCGCAAAATCTCCAGATTCCCCTCGGCGCTCTTGCCGAAACCGATGCCGGGATCGACGGCGAGCTTCTCGTCGGGGACGCCCGCCGCGCGAGCCAGGGCGAGGCCTTCGTGGAGATAACGCAGGATCTCCCCCATGAGATCGCGATAACGGGTATCGCTCTGCATTCGATCGGGGCGCCCGCGGGTGTGCATGAGAAAGAGCCCGGCGCCGCTTTGGGCGGCGACGTCGGCCATGGCGGGATCGAAGCGCAGGGCGCTGATGTCGTTGATGAAGTCGGCACCGGCGGCGACCGCCTCGCGGGCGACGGCGCTTTTGGTCGTGTCGACGGAGACGGGGAGATCGATCTCGCGCCTCAGGGCCGCGATCAGCGGAACGACGCGGTCCATCTCTTCCTGCTCGCCGACCGGAAGAGAGCCCGGCCGGGTGCTTTCGCCCCCCACATCGATGAGGTCGGCCCCTTGCTCCGCCAGTGCGCCCCCCCGGCGAAGCGCCTCGTCAAGAGCGGTGAAGCGCGATTCGGAGAAGAAGGAATCGGGAGTGGCGTTGACGACCCCCATGATCAAGGGGCGATCCAAATCGAGCCGACAGGCGCGCCCCGCCAGCACGGCGGGGGGATCTGCCGAGAGAGCGGTCGAGAGATCGGCGGCGAAGCCCCCCATAAGCGGATCGAAGCGCAGCGCCTCGCCCAACTTTCGCAACGCGTCGAAGGAGCCGATGAGCACAAGGTCGCTCTGGCGGGCCTCCCCTGCGGCGGATGCGCAGATCTCCACGCCATTGAGGGTCTTCGTCACAGACCGAAGACCCTCAATGCATGGCGCGGACACCGCTGAAAGCCTTACGATTCCCTGCAGCGCGCGCGCCGCCAGGGGGCGCGCGCGTTGCGGATCGATCCCCGCGGCGAGCAACTCGCGCAGGGCGCCGTCTTCATCGTCGAACCGAAGGCGGCGGGGTGCGAAATACATCTACTCGCCGGGCCTCACCGCTTCGTCGAGGCAGGGACCTTCGGCCGGAGCGACCGTATCGCCCGGGGCGGAGGGCGCCTCCGGTTCCGCGGCCGCCTCTTCCCCGAAGACGATGGCGCGGATTTCGGTCCCTTCGAGGGTTTCGCGCTCGAGCAGCGCTTCGGCCAGAAGCTGCAGTTTGTCGATCTTCTCGGTCAGAAGATGACGCGCTCGCTCGTAGTTCTCCTGGACGATGCGCCGGATCTCCCTGTCGATCTCGATGGCCGTCGCCTCACTGTAGTTTTTGGTGTGCCCCATGTCGCGCCCGAGGAAGATCTCCCCTTCCTTCTCGCCGAAGGCCAGAGGGCCGAGGCTGTCGCTCATCCCCCACTCGCAGACCATCTTGCGGGCGATGGCGGTGGCGCGCTCGATGTCGTTGGAGGCGCCGCTGGTGATGGTGGAGAAGGTCAGCTCCTCGGCGACACGCCCCCCCAGCAGCGTGGAGATGGCGATGCACAGACCCTCTTTGGTCTCGCTGTACTTCTCTTCGGCCGGCAGGTACATGGTGACCCCCATGGCCCGCCCCCTCGGGATGATCGAGACCTTGTGGACCGGATCGGCCTCGGGGATCAGAAGGGCCACAAGGGCGTGCCCCGCCTCGTGGTAGGCGGTAACCTTCTTCTCCTTCTCGGTGATGACCAGCGAGCGGCGCTCGGCCCCCATGAGGACCTTGTCCTTGGCGGCCTCCAGATCCTCCATCCCGACCTGTTCCTTGTCGGCGCGGGCGGCCAGAAGAGCGGCCTCGTTGATGAGGTTGGCCAGATCGGCGCCGGAGAAGCCCGGGGTCCCCTTGGCGACGACTTCCATATTGACGTCGGGCGCCAGAGGGATCTTGCGGGCGTGGACCTGCAGGATCTTCAGTCTCCCCTTGACGTCGGGGCGCGGCACGACGACCTGGCGGTCGAAGCGCCCCGGGCGCAGCAACGCCGGGTCGAGGACGTCGGGACGGTTGGTGGCGGCGATGAGGATGACCCCCTCGTTTCCCTCGAACCCATCCATCTCGACCAGAAGCTGATTCAGGGTCTGTTCGCGTTCGTCGTGCCCGCCGCCGAGCCCGGCGCCGCGGTGGCGGCCGACGGCGTCGATCTCATCGATGAAGATGATGCAGGGGGCGTTCTTCTTCCCCTGCACGAAGAGGTCGCGCACGCGGCTGGCGCCGACCCCGACGAACATCTCGACGAAGTCCGAGCCCGAGATGGAGAAGAACGGCACGCCGGCCTCTCCGGCAATGGCGCGGGCCAGAAGGGTCTTGCCCGTGCCGGGCGAGCCGACCAGCAAAACCCCCTTGGGAATGTGCCCCCCGAGGCGGGAGAACTTCTTCGGATCCTTTAGGAAGGAGACGATCTCTTCGAGCTCGTCCTTCGCCTCGTCGATCCCGGCGACATCCTTGAACGTCACCTGCGCCTGATTCTCGGTGAGGAGCTTGGCGCGGCTCTTTCCGAAGCTCATCGCCTTGCCGCCGCCCGACTGCATCTGGCGCATGAAGAAGATCCACACGCCGATGAGCAGCAAAATCGGCCCCCAGGAGACGAGCATGGTGAACCAGAAGCTGCGGTCTTCCTCGGGCTTGGCCTGAATGATGACCCCCTGGTCGCGCAGCTGCTCGATGAGCCCGGGGTCGTTCGGCGCGTAGGTCTGGAACTGGGTGCCGTCGAGGAACCGCCCGGAGATATGGTTGCCCTGGATGGTGACTTCGTCGATGCGGCGATCTTCAAGATAGGAGAGGAAGGCGGTATAGGAGATGCCTTCGGGTTCGCGCTCAGGCTGCGTCATCATATTGAAGAGGAGGATCATCACCAAGGAGATGACCAACCACAGCGCGAGATTTTTATAAAACTGATTCAACTGAACCCCCTAAGGTTTCGATTTTCCTGAGCCGGAACGAGCGTTTTCGAGACGCTGCGGCTCACGGAATGCAACGGGAAATCTAACATAAAGCATCATTTTTAACAAGTTGGTTTCTGGTCGCAAGCGGCTATTTTCGGCGCAGCCGCGCCCTGTTCGCCTTGTCGGATGCCCGCAAGGGCACATCCATAGCCAGACGCAGGGGCGCGAACGCTCATGGGGGAGTGAGGGTCAGGCGAAGGACGGGGCGGCCGGCGACGGGTCGGCGGCCGTGACAGCGCCGGACTCCGGCGACCCAGAGGATCTCGTTTGCGACGACAAGAGGGAGAGAGCGGCGCGACTCCGCATCGATTTTTCGGTCGATGAAAAAATCCTTCAGCTTTTTGCTCCCCGCGGCGCCACAGGGGTAAAAGCGGTCGCCCGCCAAGAATGAGCGGACGGTGAGGGGAAAGGGGACGGCTTCGGCGTCGAACTCCACCTGCGTGAGGCTCTCGGCGCCTGCGCATGGGACGATTTCGGCTCGAAGAAGACGGCCGTCGGGGAGACGGCATTCCCCTGGGAGGCTCAACGGCAGAGAAAAGGGGCGCGAGGGGGAGAGATCGCGCGAGAAGAGGAGCTTGTCGTAGCGGCGCCGGACAAGGAGATCCGGCAGATGAACCTCGGACTGCGGCTTGGTCGACAGCGCGAGCCCTTCGATGCTCTCGATGTGCGCCGCGCCGATCCCCATGAGCGAGCCGCGCGCCTCCAGAATCGCCTCGCGCAGAACACGCAGGCGCAGCGCGGGGTGGAGCCCGACAAGTTTCGCGCGATCGAGGGCAAGGCAAGAGGCGCCACGGCAGCGCAGAGCCTCGAGCGAACGGGCCGTTTCGCTCCGCCAGAAGTCTTCCTCGAGGGCGATGCGCCCGCTCAGACGGCCGAGATGCTCTTCGATGCGGGGATTGAATTGGGCCAACAAGGGGAGGACTGCGCTGCGCAGGCGGTTTCGGGTGAAGCGCGGATCGTCGTTGCTGCCGTCTTCGCGCCAAGCCAGATCGTGGCTGCGCAGGTAGGCGAGGATGTCGCCGCGGCCGAAACCGAGCAGAGGGCGCAGATACGGGCCGCTGCGAAGCGCCATGGCGGCCATCCCCGCCACCCCCGTCCCCCGGACGATCCGGTGCAGGAGCGTCTCGGCCTGATCGCCGCGGTGGTGACCGAGGGCAATCCAGCGACACCCCAGCGCCGACGCGGTCTCCTCGAAAAAGGCCCGGCGCACATGGCGCCCCCCCTCCTCGATGCCGAGGCCGAGACGCCGAGACGCCTCCAGCACATCGACGCGACGCGAGACGAGAGGAACTTCCCAGGCGCGGCACAGCTCGTCGACGAAACGGGCGTCGGCGGCGCTCTCGGCGCGCAGGGCGTGATCGAAGTGCGCAGCATGCAGGGTGAAGGGAAAGCTGCGGCCGATCTCGCGCAGCAGATGCAGCAGCGCCACCGAATCGCCCCCACCGGAGACGCCGACCACAATGCGGTCGCCGGGGGCCACCCCCGCCTCGTCCCTCAATATTGCTTCGACGGCAGCGCGCACGGACTCCCTCACAAAGGGACAACGCAAAAACCCCCTCCGGGCCGGAGGGGGTTTTTGCTCGTTTGGTGGCGGTGCAGAGATTCGAACTCCGGACACTGCGGATATGAGCCGCATGCTCTAACCAACTGAGCTACACCGCCATGAATCGTGATTTCATCGGCCTTCGAGGATCGACCCGACCCGGTCAGGCAGCCGATTTATATCCCAGCCGACTCGCGCTGTCAAGGGCAAAGCGCGGGAGCACGCGGGGCGCGGCGGGCCGAAAAAGACCGCCGTTGATGCTGGTTGCGGGGGCAGGATTTGAACCTGCGACCTTCGGGTTATGAGCCCGACGAGCTACCGGACTGCTCCACCCCGCGTCAGAGGATGTGGACAATATCCGCTGTCGAATCGATTGTCAACCCCTTTTTTCGCCGCCGCTCCCGCTGGTGCGGAACCACTCGACGAACAGGGGGATGCCGTCCTCTATCCTGACCTTCGGATCATAACCGAGGGCGCGCCGGGCCTTTTGGATGTCTGCGTAGGTGCACAGGACATCCCCCGGCTGCATCGGCATCCGCTCCAGGGCGGGGGCGCGGCCGAGCTCACGGCCGAGGAGCTCGACGAGTGACGCCAGATCGACAGTGCACGACTCGCCGAGATTGAAGATGTCGTAGACGGGGGACTGGGCCTGCTCCACCCACGCGAGCGCTCCGAGGACCCCCTGCAGGGTGTCGGTGATGTAGGTGTAGTCGCGCCGCGTCGAGCCGTCGCCGAAAAACGGAAGGGGCTTTTTCGCATCGATAAGACGGGCAAACTTGTGAATGGCGAGATCCGGCCGCTGCCTCGGCCCGTAGACGGTGAAAAAGCGCAGACACGCCACCGAGAGGCCGTACAGATGGTGGTAGTTGTGACAGAAGAGCTCCCCCGCCTTTTTGGTCGCTGCATAGGGGGAGATGGGCATATCCACCGCGTCGCCCTCGGAAAACGGGGTCTTCTCGTTGTTGCCGTAGACCGAGGAGGAGGAGGCGAAGACGAGGCGCGTGACGACGCTGCGCCTGCACGCCTCCAGCACCTCGAGAGTCCCCGAGACGTTGACATCGTTGTAGAGGGCCGGGTTCTCGATGGAGGGGCGCACCCCCGCCATCGCCGCAAGGTGCACCACCGAGGAGCGCTCCGGCGGGCCGAGAGCCGAAATCGCCCTGTCCAGATCGGCGCGGCTGCGGATATCCCCTTTGAGAACGATGAGCGTTGCGCCGAGTGCCTCTGCGGTGCGGCGCACCTGGGCGACGTTGGCCTCTTTGACCGCAGGGCTGTAGAAGGGGTTGAAGTCGTCGAGGATGACGACGCGCCTCCCCTGCCTCAGCAGAGCTTCGCACAGATGCGAGCCGATGAAGCCGGCCCCTCCGGTGACGAGTACCGCGGTCGATTCTGCCATTGTCGCCTCACTTTCTCCGGAGCAGAGGGTTGACCTTCTCTTCCTCGCGCAGGCGCGAAGCCGCTTCGGTAGCGGACTGCTCGCCCTGGTAGGGGCCGACGAAGACCCGGGTCCACGTCCCCTTCTCCCCCAGATCGACGGCCTCGGCGTAGGCGGGATAGCCGCGCGAGACGAGCCGCTCCTGAAGCCGCAGGGCATCGGCGATATCTTGGAACGAGGCGACCTGCAGGGTGAAGGTGCCCGCGCGGGGCGCAGCCGGTGCGGGAGGCTCGGGTGCCTTGGGGGGGGGCGGCGTGGGGGGACGCTCCTGCACCACGGCGGCCGCCTTCGTCTCCGCCTCCCTGGGCGGCTGGGGGGCACTCGGCCGCGGGGCCTCGCTTCTTTGCGGCTCGCTTCTTTGCGGCTCGCTCTTCGGGGACTCGTCTTTCGAAACCTCGTCCTTCGGCGCCGCGGGCTGACGCGGAAGATTGATGCCGCTCCCCATGGGAGGGCGCTCCCCCTTGGGGAGGGCGTCGAAGAAGGTCAGCTCCTCGGCTGCGGCGGGAGTCGCGGCTGCCTGGGCGGGGGGCGCCGACGGAGGGGCCGCCACGGGGACCCGGTCGGGTGGAGGCGAAGGCGCTTCGGCCAAAGACGCGCTCGAGCTCATCCGCCCGACCATGATCCCGAGAGCGAAACTGACAAGGGAGACGGCCAGCACCAGAACGAGAAAGGTCATCACCTGCCTTTTCTCGACCCGTCGTTCGCTGCGGCTCGCCATTCTCTGCCTCATGCTTTCCTCCGGCTACATCTGCTCCGGCGCCGAGACGCCCAGAAGAAGGAGTGCGTTTGCAATCACGGTGCGCACGGCGTTGACGAGGTAGAGCCGGGCGCGGCTCTGGGCGGCGTCGTCGGTGAGGACCCGCTGACGGTTGTAGTAGCTGTGGAACAGGGCGCAGAGCTCCTGCAGATAGAAGACGATGCGGTGCGGCTCCAGCTGCCGGGCCGCGCTCTCCAGCGCTTCGGGATAGCGGGCGAGAACCTTTGCCAGGGCGATCTCCTCCTCCAGGCGCAGGGTGGAGAAATCGACCTCTCCGAGCTGCGGCACCGCCACCCCCTGCTCTGCCGCGTTTCTGTTGATGCTGCAGACCCGTGCGTGGGCGTACTGGACGTAGAAGACGGGGTTGTCGGCGCTTTGTTCCTTGGCTAGGGCGAGGTCGAAATCGAGCTGGCTGTCGGAGCGGCGCATGAGAAAGAAGAAGCGGCACGCGTCCCGGCCGACCTCGTCGACGACGTCGCGAAGGGTCACGAACTCTCCGGAGCGCTTCCCCATGGTGACCGGTTCGCCGCCGCGCAGCAGGTTGACCATCTGGATCAGCAGCACCTCCAGATCTTCGGGGGGGTGCCCCAGACCGGCGAGCACCGCCTTCATGCGCGGGATGTAACCGTGATGGTCGGCGCCCCAGACGTCGATGACCTTGTCGAATCCCCTCTCGAACTTCTCCATGTGATAGGCGACGTCCGAGGCGAAGTAGGTCGGGGTTCCGTCCGAGCGGATCAGGACCCGGTCCTTGTCGTCGCCGTAAGCCGTGGTGCGAAACCACAGCGCCCCTTCGCTGTCGTAAGTCAAACCGTGCCCACGCAGCTTGTCAAGCTCGACCGAGACGAGGTTGCGCTCGTAGAGACTTTTCTCGCTGTACCAATTGTCGAAGCGGACGCCGAACTCCTGAAGATCGCGCTCGATCCAGGCCAGAACCGTCTGCATCCCGAAGCGTCCGCACGCCTCGATCGCTTCGGCCTCGGGGCGCCGGGCGATCTCATCGCCGTCTTTGGACTGCAGGTCCCGGGCGATGTCGCGAATGTAGTCGCCCCTGTAGCCGTCCTCGGGAAAGGCGATCGATTCGCCGCGCAGCTCCCGCAGGCGCATCCAGATGGAGCGCCCCAGCAGCGAGACCTGATTTCCGGCATCGTTGATGTAGTACTCGCGCTGCACCGCATATCCGGCCGCCTCGAGGATGGCGGCGACGGCGTCGCCCGTTGCGGCGCCCCGGCCGTGCCCGATGTGCAGGGGGCCGGTGGGGTTGGCGCTGACGAATTCGACCTGAACGCGCGCCCCGCCGCCGATGGAACTGCGGCCGAAGAGCGCCCCCTGCCTCGTGATGTCGTCGAGCACCTCGTACCAGCAGGTCGGCGCGAGGAAGAAATTGATGAAGCCGGGCCCGGCGATCTCCACCTTCTCGACAAGGCCGCCGCCATCGCCCAGGGCGCCGCGCACGATCTCGGCGATCTGCCGCGGAGCCTTCTTCTCGGCCCTCGCCAAAACCATTGCCAGATTGGTCGCAAAGTCGCCGTGCTCGGGTCGCGACGGCGATTCAAGGACGATTTCAGGGACCTCGCCGCTGTGAAGGAGGTTCTGGGCGAAACAGGCGTTCAGGGCGTCGGCGATCAGTTGGCGTAGGCGATCTTTCATATCCGTCGGTTCTTTCTGTCAGGGGATGGCCGCGACCCGGGCGCGCCGTCACGGCGTGCCGCAGACGGTCTCGGGTCGAGAGGAGTCGGCAAAGCAGTGTATGTTATCGGCCCTACTTTCGGGTGTCAAGAAGATGAGTCGGGAGGGGAAAAGCGAAGCGAGGCAGGGGGGGGCGGCGGCGATCGCTAGCGGCGGCCCGTCCGGTCCTCGGGGAGGGCGAGCGGACCTTCGGCGCGGGGAGCCGAATTCGAGACGCGGGTGAATTGGTAGACGATTTCGTCGTCCTTGACCATCCCCAACTCCCTTCGCGCGATGTTCTCCACCGCTCTCAGATCATTGCGAAGGGCATCGATTTCGCTGCGCAGCTCGGCGGCGATCGCCGTCTGCTTGTCGACTTCGGCCTGAAGAGCGTTTTTGTGGCGGGTGTACTGCAGGGCCTGAAGAATCCCCTTCTCGCCGAAGAGGGCGAAACCGAGCAGCAGCGCGATCAGCACAACGGGGACGATCGGGATCTTGCGTGCGGGGGGCGGGGTTTCGGACGTGCTCATGCACCGTTCCTGCGTAAAGAGCGCCCGCCGGGAATCCCCGACGGGCGCCGGTGGTCAATTCACGTCGATCTGATCGCGGATCCCTTCAAGGGTCTTGGGGCCGATCCCCTTGACCTTGAGCAGATCCTCGGGAGCAGAGAACTCCCCGACGTCGGTGCGGTAATCGATGATGCTCTGGGCCGTCACTCTCCCGATACCCGGGAGTCTCTGAAGCTCGGCGGCGCTCGCGGTGTTGACGTTGATCAGCAGCACGGCGGGGGCAGCCTCGATCTCGGCCGCCTGCGTCTGTACGGGAGCGAAGCCGAGGACGGTACATGCAACAAAAGCGAAAAGAACGAAAAATCTCACGTTCACCTCCATTTGTATCTCATTGTATGTCCACACTCCCTCGCCGCGACCCCCATTCATCCCCCCCTTCCGGTCAGTTTGGCGGCTCGGAAATTCAATGCATAGAAAAATTCTCTAACATACCTGCCCCATTGAAGGCAACGGCTTTTTCCCCCATGCTGGCTTTTCCCATCACTGCGGCTGCGCGGCACCGAAGCGCCCGCCCAGACCCGTCACCCGCCCCAGGCCGGTCAGGGCGAAGGAGATCAGGTATTCGGTGTCCTCCGGACGGTCCCGCAGGGTGAAAAAAAGGCTCCAGCACTGGGCGCGGTACTCGAGATTGAGGACCTGTTCGAGGGTGCGCCCGGCGTTAAGGTCGTGGCGGTGCTGGTAGTTGATGTAGAACGGGCGCAGCACGGCCAGATCGACACCCGCCCCCAGGTAGCTGACGAGATCCTCCTGATACCGGTAGCTCAGCGAGAGCCCGTTGCCGGAGGGGTCCCATACCCGGCCGGCGAGATTGAACAAAAAGAAGCGATCGAGAAAGTCGTCGCGCGAATCGACGTCGAAACGGGTCTCGAGCTCCACCTGGCTCCACTGGTTGGGGCGCGCGAGGAGCTCTGCGCGGATGTCGGAGAAGGCGTTGCGCTCTTCGGTCGGCAGGAGCAGATCGGGAGCGCTGCGGCGAAAATCGTAGCTCTGCGAGAGGCGCAGGTAGAGAAATTCATGATAGCGCGCCGCATCGCCGGGGGCGCCCAGGCGGGCGGTGAACCGGTTGACCAAGGCGTATTCGATGCGGTGCAGGGGCTCGATGGCGTCGAAGGCGTCGAATTGCGGAAGGTCCTGCTGGTCGCGATGCGGCACATAAACGTAGAGGGCTTCGGGCTGAAGGGTGTGCGCGATGCCGCTCACCCTTCGCCCATCGACGTCAAAGGATCGGCCGAAGCGGCTGGAGAGATGGGTGCTGAAATCGAACATCCCCTTGCGCTCGAATCCCCCTTCGTCGTCGCTCCAGTAGAGACGTTCGCGATAGCCCAGCGCCGGACGCACCGTCAGGATCTCGCCGGGGTGAAAGGCCGCGGAGATCTCGGGGCGCAGCATCAGGCGCTGACCTCTTACCCCCTCGCGCCGCCAGAAGTTGGCCGCCGAGGTGTCGAAGGCGAAGAAGAACGGGCCGTCGCCGAGAGGGCGCCTCAGGGTGCTGTAGACGACCTCGGGGAGGCGCTGCAGTGTCGGGTCCCCCTCCTCCAGCAGATTTCTCGTGTACTTGAACTGCCCTCCCAGCAGCGAGAAGGGGCGCTGGCGCGAGAAGGCGAGGACCGACTCGGTCTCCTCGCGGTTGTATTCGCCGGCGATTTCACCGAAGGTCTCGAAATAGTCGCGCTCGCTGACCCATTCCACATCGGCGAAAATCCGGATGTCGCCGGGCAGCCGCCCCGAGTGCCGCCAGTCGAAGGCGGTATAGTCCTTTTCGCCGGAGGCGCCGCTCACATGATAGAGGTTGAGCTCCCCGGCCTCCTCGTCACCGAAGATGTAGCGGTACTCCGCCCCCTTGCCGAGACCGAGGCGCGAGAGGTAGTCGAGATGGAAGGTGGCATCCTGGTTTTGGGCGATCACCTGATACCAGGCGACGGAGATCTGCGTTCCGCGGCGGTTCGAGGTGCCGAAGCGCGGCATGAGGAATCCGGATTCGCGCTCGGTCTTTACCGGATAGAAAAAATAGGGGGTGTACAGAACGGGGATGTCGCGCAGATAAAAGACGGCGTGGCGGGCGCGCGCATACCCGCCGACGGTGACGTCGAGGCGACGGGCGCTGAACTTCCACGACGGCACCTCCCCTTCGCAGGTGGTGAAGGTCCCCCTCTCGATGCGGTAGTCCTGATCGGAGAGGCGCTCGATGAGATCACCGGCCACGCGAAACTGATGCTCGCGCAAAAGGATGCGCCCCTCGACGAGCCGGCCGCGGCCGCTCTGCAGGTCGAGCTCGATGCGCTCGGCCTCCACGAGCGCCTCCGGATCGCTCAGGTGCACGTTGCCGAGGGCATCGGCCTGCGAGGTCGCGGCGCGAAAGACGATCTCGTCGGCGAGCAGCGTCAGATCGCCCCTGCGAACCTGTACCGAACCGAGCGCCCGATAGCTCTGCGTCGCCTGATCGTATGCGAGGTCATCGGCGCGCAGGTCGACCGGCGCCGCACCGCGCAGATCGTCGCCGAACCCCCAGGCAGCGGACGACACCGCCCCAACGAGAGGGATCGCCAGGAGTGTGCCGAGCACCAGGCGCGCAAACCGTCTCCTCATGCCGCCTCCCCTTCGGCTTTCATCAAAGACTCGCGGGCCGCGGCCACCAGATAGAGGCTCCCGGCGATCAGGACGATCTCGCCGGGGCGGCGCTCGCGCAGCGCGGCCTGAAGGGCGCTGTGCACATCGGGATGGCTCTGCACCGCGATGCCGGCAGCGGCGGAAAAACGCACCAGATCTTCGGCCGGCACGGCGCTCTCCACCGGCGGCTGCGTGGCGTAAAGGGCCGTGACTTCGGGCAGAAGGGGGCCGAGGATCTCCTCCGGGCGCCTATCCCCCTTGATGCCGACAACCCATCGAATTCCTGTGTGAGTAAGCCCCTTCAGGTAATCGGCCAGAACGCTCGCGCCCCCGCCGTTGTGGGCGCCGTCCAGAAGGATTTCGCGCCCCCCTCCCCACCACTCCAGACGCCCCGGCCAGCGCACCGACTCGACGCCGCGGCGAAGAGCCTCCGAGTCGATGGCGGCACCGTCTCGACGCAGCAGGCGGGCGGCGGTAATCGCCAGAGAGAGGTTTTCGTGCTGATGGCGCCCCGGCAGCACAGGTCGAAGCCCATGAAGGGCGAACCCGGAAGCGTGATATGAGAAGGCCTCGCCGCTGAGGGCCTCCCAGCCAAAATCCCTCCCCGACAGAGAGACGGGCGCCTGGCGCTGCCGGGCGATCTCGAGCAGAACATCGAGAGCCTCGGGGTGCTGTCTCGCCATCACCACCGGCACGCCGGGCTTGATGATTCCGCCCTTTTCGGCCGCGATCTGCGCCAGAGTCTCCCCTAGGTGAACGGCGTGGTCGCGGCTCACCGGCGTGATGACGCACAGCTCGGGGGTCACCGCGTTGGTGGCGTCGAGGCGCCCTCCCATGCCGGTTTCCAACACGGCGATCTCGACCTGCCGGGCGCGGAAATAATCGAGGGCGAGGGCGGTGGTGAACTCGAAAAAGGTGGCGGGGACGGCGCCCGATCGCAGGCGGATGGCGTCCGTCAGGGCGGCGACCTGCGTCTCGCAGATCGCCTCGCCGTCGACGCGGATACGCTCGGTGAAGGAGTGCAGGTGGGGAGAGGTGTACAGGCCGCTGCGGATGCCGGCGCTACGCAGAATCTGGGCGAGGCAGGCGCAGACCGACCCCTTGCCGTTGGTTCCGGCGACGTGAACGATGCCGTAGGCGCGCTCCGGATGACCCAACTCGTCGAGCAGAGCCCGGATATTCTCCAGCCCCAGCTTGATGCCGAAGCGCTGCAGGCCGTAGAGAAAGTCGAGGCTCTCCCGGTAGTCCACGGGCTCAGCTCTTGGTGAAGATGCGCAAAATCGTCGACAGCCGCTCCTTCATCTGCGGACGGCTCACGATCATGTCGATCATTCCGTGCTCCAGCAGGTATTCGGAGCGCTGGAACCCTTCCGGGAGCTTCTGGCGGATCGTCTGTTCGATGACGCGGGGGCCTGCGAATCCGATCAGCGCCTGCGGCTCGGCCAGGTTGATGTCTCCGAGCATGGCAAAGCTGGCGGTCACCCCTCCGGTGGTCGGATCGGTGAGCACAGAGATGAACGGAATCCCCTGCGCCTTGAGGCGAGCGAGCGCGGCGCTGGTCTTGGCCATCTGCATCAGCGACAGGATGCTCTCCTGCATCCTGGCGCCGCCGGAGGAGGAGAAGATGATGACGGGGCGCTTTTTCTCGATTCCACGCTCGATGGCGCGGGTGATCTTCTCGCCGACCACCGACCCCATGCTCCCGCCCATGAAGCCGAAATCGAAGACGGCAACAACGACGCCGAGACCGAAGATCTCCCCCTCGCCGCACACGACGGCGTCTCCTCCTCCAGCCTTCTTCACGGCCGCCTTGATGCGTTCCTTGTATCTTTTCGAATCCTTGAAATCGAGAAAGTCGACCGACTGCATCCCGGCGTCCATCTCGCTGAAGCTCCCCTCGTCAAGGACCAGGGCGATGCGTTCGCGGGCGCTGATGCGGAAGTGATAGTCGCACTTCGGGCAGACGTTAAAGTTGCGCTCGATTTCCTTGGTGTAGACGACTTCGCTGCAGCTCTTGCACTTGGTCCAGACCCCTTCGGGCATCTGCACCTTTTTCGTTTCTACCGGCGCGATAGGCGCCTTTGTCTTTTTAAACCAGGCCATGAGCTCACCTCGTCGAATTCGTTTGCATCAAAAACATCTTCATTTTCGGTACGCGTTGGACGATGTGCCCCGCTTCTTCGGAACGGCGCACATGCGACGTATGCCGTCACACCCCGGAAGGGGCGGCGCGCACACCCGCCTTGAGGGCGGCGGCGAATTCGGCCACCCGCCTCTCACGTTCGGCGGGCTCTGCGCAGGCGGCGATGATCTTGACCAGTGCACTGCCCACCACCACCGCATCGCAAAAGCCGGCGACGGCCCGCGCATCGGCAGGGGTCGAGATGCCGAAGCCGACGGCCACGGGGACGGCCGGCTCCCTGCGAAGCGCGCTGACCTGGTCGCGGATCGCCCCCGCGTCGACCTGCTGTGCGCCGGTGACCCCGGTCATCGAGACGTAGTACAGATACCCCTGGGCCTTCGACGCAAGCTCCTTTTGACGCTCGGGCGGGGTTGTGGGCGCCAGAAGAGTGATCAGCGCGACGCCGGCAGCCTGCAGAAAGCCAAGGATCTCCCCCGACTCTTCGGGCGGAAGATCGACCAGCAGAACACCGTCCACTCCGGCCGCCGCGGCTTCGGTTGCGAAGCGCTCGGGTCCGAACTGCAGCACCGGGTTGTAGTATCCCATAAGGACGATGGGGACATTGGTGTGCTCGCGCACACGCGAAACGCATTGGAGCACTCCGCTAAGGGTCGTTCCCGATGCGAGGGCGCGCTCGGAGGCTGCCTGGATCGTCGGCCCGTCGGCGCTGGGGTCGGAGAACGGCACGCCGAGCTCGATCAGGTCGGCTCCTGCCTCCACCAAAGCATGGATGATCCGCTCGGTGGCCTCCAGATCGGGATCTCCGGCAGTGATGAAAGGGATGAGCGCCGTCTCTCCGGCCTGGCGAAGGCGGGAGAAAGTCGCCTCGATACGTCCCATGGTCTTACCTCTTTGCCAACGAAAATAGGGGGCAGTCTAATTCAAGCGCAGTGTCAATTCAATCATTTTCCGTCCGCCGCCGAGCTGACGCTCCGAAGCACATCGAGAAACATCGCCTCGTCGATCCGTCCGGTCTGCAGATTATAACGGCTGGTGTGATAGCTTGCGACAAAAAGGGGGCCTTCCTTCGGACGATAGACCCTGCCGTGAGCGAAGGGGTAGTCTCCCATCCGCTCAAGCCCCCTCTGGCTCTTCAAGAGGCGAAGATAACTCGAAAACGCCCCCTGCCCCAGCAGCAAAACGACCTTGAGCCGCGGCAGACTCGCGAGCTCGGCAGCCAGAAAGGAGGTGCAGTTGGCGAACTCCTCCGGCGTGGGGCGGTTGTCTGGGGGGAGGCATTTGACGGCATTGGTGATGTAAAGATCGCGAAGGGCGAGGCCGTCTTCGGCATGCACGGCGTCGGGGCGGCTCGCAAAGCCTGCGCGGTGCAGCAGCGGATACATGAAATCGCCGGCGCCGTCCCCCGTGAAGGGGCGCCCCGTGCGGTTGGCCCCGTGAGCGCCGGGGGCGAGACCGACCAGGCAGATGCGCGCCTGCGGATCGCCGAAACCGGGGACGGGCGCGCTCCAGTAATCGGAGCGGCTCAGCCCTTTTCGCGGGGGGAGTGCAGCCATATGCCGCACCAGCCTCCGACATTTGCGGCACCCGGACAGTCCCGGGAGTTTGTCGCCGAGCATCTCAGCCCTCCTCCGACATGGAGCGTTCGAGGTAAAGCCGAAGACTCTTCAAAACCACTTCATGATAGCGGACGAAATCGTCACGGCGGGCGTATCTGGCGAGGACCGCCTGGGGACCGAAAATCCGGCTTTCGAGGGAGAGCATTGTACCTCCGTGCACCTCTTCGAGACGAAACCGGGTCCTTGTGAGGCTCCCCAGAATGCCGTCGCGCTCCCAGCTGAGCTCTTCGTGGGGGAAAAAGGTTTTCACCCTCGCCGGTTCGCCGTCGGGAATGCCCGTGAGAAAAAGCTCGATCCTGGCGCCCTCCTCCAGCGGCCCTTCGATCAGGAGGACTCTCTCCATCCCCGGCCACCACCGGGGCCAGTTGTGCGCATCGACGAGGACCGACCAGAGGGCGGCCGCCGGATGAGGGATCTCGAGGGAATTTTCCTGATGGAAATGGGCGTTTCGGGAGGTGAGCATGAGAGCGCCGAAAGCCCCTCCGAGAAGCAGCAGAACAAAACAAGCCTTCCGCAGCACGGCTCAATCCGTCTTGGGCGGGCGCTCTGCAGGCTTTGCTCCCCGGCGCCGCGGTTTTCGGCGCCGCTTCTTCTCCCCCAATGGGGCGGTTTTTTCGGGGACCGGCGCTTTTTTACGCGGAGCGGGGCGCTTGTAATCCCACACGAAATCGTCCTCCTCGGGGAAGGTGCTCGGGATCTTGCGCCCGATGTACTCCTCGATGTCGGGAAGATGAAAGACCAGATCTTCGTCGGCAAAGGAGATCGCCTTCCCTTCGGCTCCGGCGCGGGCCGTTCGGCCGATGCGGTGGACATAGTCCTCGGGGTCCTGCGGGATGTCGTAGTTGATGACGTGGCTGACCGCCTCGATGTGTATTCCCCGCGAGGCGACGTCGGTGGCGACGAGGAACCGCAGACGCCCTTCCTTGAAATCGTCGAGGATGCGCATCCGCTTTGTCTGCTGGATGTCGCCGGAAATGACGGCCGCCTTCAGATCATTGGCCTTGAGGCGCTCGGTGAGGTGTTCGGCCTCTTTTTTCGTGTTGACGAAGATGAGGACGCGCTCGGTCTCTTCTTCCTTGCGCAAAAGCCCCATGAGAAAGGGGAATTTCTCCCGCCGCGAGACGTGATAGAGGATCTGTTCGATGCGCTCGGCGGTGACCTGCTCAGGCTCGATCTTGACCCGCTCGGCCAGATCCATGAACTCGTAGGCGAGCTCCATCACCCGGGGGGAGAGAGTGGCCGAGAAGAGCATCGTCTGGCGCATTTCGAAGGGGGGGAGCTTGCGCAGGATGTAGCGCAGGTCTTTGATGAATCCCATGTCGAACATACGATCGGCCTCGTCGATCACGACCGATTCGATGTTCTTGAACGAAAAGACCTTCTGGCGGGCGTAGTCGATGAGGCGCCCCGGGGTCGCGACGATGATGTCGACCCCGCCGCGCAGCGCCTGGCGCTGTTTTTCGTAGTCGACCCCGCCGAATATCGGCTGGACCTTGAAGGGGCAGAAGGCCCCGAGCCCCTTGGCGTCCTCCACGATCTGCACCACCAGCTCGCGGGTCGGCGCCATGATGAGCGCCCGCGGGTCGCTGCCGGTCTGACGCGGATTGCGCAGCAAGCGGGTGAAGAGTGAGATGAGGAATGCCGCCGTCTTGCCGGTGCCGGTTTGCGCCTGCCCGGCCACATCCTTTCCCTGCAGCGCCAGGGGGATCGACTCCTCCTGAACGGGGGTCAGGTCGGTGAAGCCGACGGCCGCGATCCCCTTGAGCACCTCTTCGGGGAGATTCAGTTCGGAAAATTTCATTGGTTCCTTTCGCTGGGTAGGGGCGTGACTCATCACGCCCAGGGCGCAATGAATTGCGCCCCTACAGTTCCACTCCCATCGCCTCGGCGACGGTGTGGATGTCCTTGTCGCCGCGGCCGGAGAGGCACACGACGATGATCTTGTCGGGAGATAATGTCGGGGCGGTCTTGATCACCTGCGCGATGGCGTGGGAGCTCTCCAGGGCGGGGATGATCCCCTCCAGCCGGGTGAGCATCTGGAACGCTTCGAGGGCCTCCTGATCGGTGATGGAGACGTATTCGGCCCGGCCAAGATCGGCCAGATGCGCGTGCTCAGGCCCGATGCCCGGATAGTCGAGACCGGCGGAGATGGAGTGGGCGTGCTCGATCTGCCCTTCGCCGTTCTGCAGCAGATAGGTCTTGTTGCCGTGCAGCACGCCGACGCTCCCCGCCCCGATGGAGGCGGCGTGCTTGCCGCTGTCGATGCCCAGGCCGGCGGCCTCGACCCCCATCAGTCGCACCTGCGCATCGTCGATGAAGGGATAGAAGAGCCCCATGGCATTGGAGCCGCCGCCGACGCAGGCCACGGCGAGATCGGGAAGGCGCCCCTCGGCCTCAAGGATCTGGCGACGCGCCTCGCGACCGATGACGGCCTGGAAATCGCGCACCATCATCGGGTAGGGGTGAGGGCCGGCGACCGTGCCGATGACGTAGAAGGTGTCACGCACATGGGTGACCCAGTGGCGCAAAGCGTCGTTCATGGCGTCCTTGAGGGTGGCGGTCCCGCTCGTCACTCCGTGAACCTTTGCCCCCAGCAGTTTCATGCGAAAGACATTGAGGGACTGACGGCGGATGTCCTCGGTCCCCATGAAGACCTCGCACTCCATGCCGAAGAGAGCGGCGACCGTCGCCGTGGCGACGCCGTGCTGCCCCGCTCCGGTCTCGGCAATGACGCGGCGCTTCCCCATGCGCCGAGCGAGCAGCGCCTGCCCGACGGTGTTGTTCACCTTGTGGGCGCCGGTGTGGTTGAGGTCTTCGCGCTTGAGATAGATTTTGGCGCCGCCGAGATGCTCGCTCAGGCGCCGGGCAAAGTACAGGGGGCTGGGGCGCCCGACGTAATGGCTGAGGTAGGCGTCGAGCTCGGCATGAAACGCAGGATCGGCCGCCGCCTCGGCATAGGCCTTTTCGAGCTCGAAGAGAGACGGCATCAGCGTCTCGGCGACGTATCGGCCGCCGAAGGGGCCGAAGTGCCCTCTGGAATCGGGGAAATCGTACATGAAACCTCTCTTCTGTCCCCCGCGCATGAACGTCTGCCGGGGATGCGGGACTATTAGAGCCCCTTTGCGGCGCGAATGAATGCAGCCACCCTCTGCGGGTCCTTGCGTCCGGGGCGCTGCTCGACGCCGCTGGACACATCGACGGCATAAGGGCCAACGGCGCGCACCGCTTCGCCGACATTCTCCGGAGTCAGGCCGCCGGCCAGAATGATGCGGTGCCCTCGGGCAGCGTGAGCAGCCAATTGCCAGTCGAAGCGGTGCCCCGTTCCGCCGTAAGCGTCGGGAACCCACGCGTCGAGGAGGATGGCCGAGACCGGCCACTGTGAAAGATTCGCCAGCGTCTCCTCTCCCCGCACCCTGATCGCCTTGATGACTTTTCGGGGGGCCAGAGCGAAGCAGGCGCCGGGGAGCTCGTCCCCATGCAACTGCAGCATGTCGAGCGGACAGGCCGAGGCGATCTCTGCGATACGCTGCACTGTCTCGTTGACGAAGAGCCCTACGGTGGTGACGAAGGGCGGCAGAGCCGCAACGATCCGACGCGCCGTATCGAGCTCGACGCACCGGGGGCTCTGGCGATAGAAGACGAACCCCAGCGCATCGGCGCCTGAAGCGACGGCGTGCAACGCGTCCTCGACGCGCGTGATTCCGCAGATCTTGACCTTGACCATGAAGCGGCGCTAGCCCACCTTGGGCAGATTGGACAGAGCCTCGCGGATCTTCTCCTCGGGATACTCGTAGTCTTCGAGCGCGCCGGAGAGATAGGCGTCGTAAGCGCCCATGTCGAGTTGCCCGTGACCGGAGAGGCCGAAGAGGATCGTTTTCTCCTTGCCTTCCTCCCTGGCCTGAATCGCCTCGTCGATAGCGGCGCGCACCGCATGGGACGATTCTGGCGCCGGGACGATCCCCTCGTTACGGGCGAAAAGGAGCGCCCCTTCGAAGCAGGCGTTCTGGCGGTACGACTTCGCCTCGATCAGCCCCGCATCGTAGAGCTGGGACACCAGAGGAGAGTCACCGTGGTAGCGCAGCCCGCCTGCGTGAATCCCCGGCGGCATGAAATCGTGCCCGAGGGTGTACATCTTGGAGATCGGCGCCATCTTGGCGGTGTCGCCGTAGTCGAAGGCGTAGACCCCCTTGGTCAGCGTCGGGCAGCTCGCAGGCTCCACCGCCACCGCCCGAAGCGAACGTCCGTTCGCCTTGTCAGCGAGGAAGGGGAAGGCGAGGCCGGCGAAGTTGGAGCCGCCGCCGCAGCAGGCGATGACGACGTCGGGATAATCTCCGGCGATCTTCATCTGCTCCTTGGCCTCGAGGCCGATGACCGTCTGATGCAGGCAGACATGGTTGAGAACGCTCCCCAGAGCGTAATTGGTGTCGGCATGGGTCGCCGCATCCTCCACCGCTTCGGAGATGGCGATGCCGAGGCTGCCGAGGTTGTCGGGGTCGACGGCGAGGATGGAGCGACCGGCCTCGGTGAGATTCGACGGTGAAGGGATGACCTTCGCCCCCCACAACTCCATCATGCTCTTTCGGTAGGGCTTCTGGGTGCAGGAGACCTTCACCATGTAGACGGTGCACTCCAGGCCGAAGAGCGAGCACGCCAGAGAGAGGGAGCTCCCCCACTGTCCGGCGCCGGTTTCGGTGGCAAGGCGCCGGATTCCGGCCTGCTTGTTGTACCACGCCTGGGGGATGGCCGAGTTGGGTTTGTGTGATCCGGCGGGGGAAACCCCCTCGTACTTGTAGTAGATCTTGGCGGGGGTCTTCAGCGCCTGTTCCAGCCGATGAGCCCGAAACATAGGCGTGGGGCGCCAGAGGCGGAAAATATCGCGCACGGGCTCGGGGATGTCGATCCAGCGTTCGGTGGAGACCTCCTGCTCGATGATCGCCATGGGAAAGATCGCAAGGAGATCGTCGGGCGTAACAGGCTGCAACGTCCGGGGGTTGATCACCGGAGCGAGGGGACCGGGCATATCGGGAATGATGTTGTACCACTGCCGGGGCATCTGGTTTTCGTCGAGAAGAATCTTGGTCTGCATGACAACTCCAAAAGACGATTATAAGGCAACAAACGATGGTCGAAAAACGGGACGCAGCCAAACTCACGCGCTCCCCGCAAGTTCTCTGAGCTTGGCACCGAAGTCCGCCTCGCGCATCAGGCTCTCGCCAACAAGAAAGGCCTTGGCGCCGTGCCCTGTCAGGCGAACGATATCTTCACGGCTGCGGATGCCGCTTTCGGAGACGACGAAGCGATCGTGCGGGATTCGGGGCGTGAGCCTTTCGGTGACGCCGAGATCGGTGACGAAGGTCTTCAGGTTGCGGTTGTTGATGCCGATCAGCTCGGCGGGCGTCTGCAGCGCGATTTCGAGCTCGGCCTCGTCGTGAATCTCCAGAAGGACGTCCATGCCGAGCTCTTCGGCCAGAGCGCCCAGTTCGCGCAGCTGCGTCAGCGAGAGGGCCGCGGCGATAAGCAAAACGGCATCGGCGCCTGCCGCCCGCGCCTCCCAGAGCTGGTAGGGATCGCAGATGAAATCCTTTCGCAGCAGCGGCAAACGTACCTGTTGACGGATGCGCGTCAGATAACTCAGGTGTCCGAGAAAGAAGCGCTCGTCGGTGAGGACCGAGAGGCAGGTCGCGCCGCTCTTCTCGTAGGTGGCGGCAATCTCCAGAGGATCGAAGTCGGGGCGGATCACCCCCTTGCTCGGCGACCCCTTCTTGACTTCGGCGATGATCGTCGTCGCGCCGGCGGCGTGGCGCGCCCTAAGCGCCCGGGCGAAGCCTCGGAGCGTGTCGTCCCTGTCGGCGATTCGCCTGCGCAGATCGGCCTCGGGAACGGCCCGCCGCGCAGCCTCCACCTCTGCCCTCTTGTGCTCCATGATGTCATCGAGAATCATTGACGTTCACCGTCCCGCTCATTGGTGATGCGCACGAGGCGCTCCAGACGTTGCATGGCCGCGCCGCTGTCGATGGCTTCGGCGGCAAGAGCCATCCCCGTCCGAATATTTTCGGCGGCACCGGCGGCGACGAGGGCGAAGGCACCGTTGAGAACGACGATGTCGCGGCGGGGACCCGCCTCGCCCTGAAGCACTGCGCGCACGATCTCGGCGTTTCGCGCCGCGTCTCCCCCCTGAAGATCCGAAAGGGCGCAGCGCCTCAGCCCGAAATCCTCCGGCGCCACCGTGTAGAGGGTCACCTTTTCCCCGCAGATCTCCCCGACGCGCGTCGGCGCGGCGAGGGTGATCTCGTCCATGCCGTCGAGGCCGTGCACGACAAAGCCGCGCCGACAGCCCAGCGCCGCAAGGACATGGGCCAAATCTTCAACGAGGGCCTCGCGGTAGACGCCAAGAACCTGCCGGTCGGCGCCAGCGGGATTGGTCAGCGGCCCCAGAATGTTGAATATGGTACGGATGCCGATCTCTTTGCGCGGACCGATGGCATGCTTCATCGCACCGTGCAACGCAGGTGCGAAGAGGAAGCCGACCCCCGCCTCGGCGATACAGCGCTCGACGACGGCCGGAGAAACGTCGAGATTGACTCCGAGCCGCTCCAATACATCGGCGCTGCCGCAAGCAGAAGAGATCGAGCGGTTGCCGTGCTTGGCGACCTTGATGCCGCAGGCGGCGACGACCAGCGCCACGGTGGTGCTGATGTTGAAGCTTTTGGTCCCGCTCCCACCGGTTCCGCAGGTATCGAGGATCGACTCGCGCTCGATGTTGATCTCGTCTCGGTCCAGATCGAGGACGCGGCCGGCCCGGATCGGCGTCGCGCGCGAACGCATCACCCGGGCCGCGCCGGTGATCTCCTCGACCGTCTCCCCCTTCATGCGCAATGCGGTGATGAAAGAGGCCACCTGGGCGGCAGTCGCCTCGCCTCCCATGATCTGATCCATGACCTCGATCATCTCGGCCTCGGCGAGATCTTCTCCCTCCACCACTTTAGCGATAGCGCTCTTGATCATTGCTCTCCTCTATCCGCCAGAAATCATGGCAGCATTCCAAAGGCTGGATACCGGACTCCGGCGGCTGCCTCCTCATGTGAGGTCAAGGAAGTTCTTCAGCAACTGCTTCCCTTCGACGGTGAGAATCGATTCGGGGTGAAACTGCACCCCCCACAGAGGAAGGTCACGATGCTCGATCCCCATGATCTCCCCCTCCTTCGTCCAGGCTGTAACGCGCAGCGCCTCGGGGAGGGTTTCCCTCTCGACAATGAGAGAATGGTAACGAGTGGCGTCAAAGGGATTGGAGAGCCCTCGAAAAATACCGCTGTCGTCGTGGTGAATGGGGCTTGTCTTACCGTGCATGAGCGAAGAGGCACGGATGACTCGCCCGCCGAGGGCGTGACCGATTGACTGGTGGCCGAGGCAGACGCCGAGAATGGGGATCTTGCCGCTCAGTTCACGGATGAGCTCGACGGAGATTCCCGCCTCGAGCGGCGAGCACGGGCCTGGAGAAACGACGAGACGACGCGGTCTCTTCGCCGCGACCTCATCGACGGTGATGGCGTCGTTGCGATAGACCTCCACCTCTTCGCCGAGCTCCTGAAAATACTGGACGATGTTGTAGGTGAACGAATCGTAGTTGTCGAGCATCAAAAGCATCAGTCGAGCCCTTCGCTGGCCATGGTGAGGGCTTTCATCACCCCGCGCGCCTTGTTGATCGTCTCCTGGTACTCGGCCTCGGGATCGGAGTCGGCGACGATCCCGGCCCCGGCCTGCAGATGCACCCGGCTCCCCTGTACGACGAGGGTCCGGATGGCGATGGCCATATCCATATTCCCCGAATAGGAAAAGTATCCGACCGCCCCGCCGTAGATCTCCCTTCGGCTCGGCTCCAACTCCTCGATGATCTGCATCGCGCGAATCTTAGGCGCACCAGAGAGGGTACCGGCAGGAAAGGTCGAGCGGAAGACATCGAAGGCGTCATGACCGGCGGCAAGCTCTCCGCGCACGTTGGAAACGATATGCATGACATGGGAATAGCGCTCGACGACCATCAGTTCGGAGACCTCGACGGTACCGGTGCGGCAGACCCGTCCGAGGTCGTTTCTCCCGAGATCGACGAGCATGATGTGCTCGGCACACTCCTTTGGATCGGCAAGAAGTTCGGCTTCCATGCGCAGATCCTCTTCGGGTGTGGCGCCTCGTGGCCGCGTCCCCGCAATGGGGCGAACCTCGACCCTGTCCCCCTCCTTGCGGACGAGGACCTCTGGCGAGGCACCGATGACGAGGGTTTCGCCAAAGCGCAGAAAGAACATGTAGGGTGAGGGGTTGATGGTGCGCAAGGCGCGATAGATGTCGAAAGGATCGAAGGAAAGATCCCCTGAGAATCGCTGCGAGAGAACGACCTGAATAATGTCGCCGGCCCGCACGTACTCTTTGCACCGGTCGACGGCGGCGAGAAAGCCGCTTCGGGTGAAATTCGGCGTCAGATCGACGGCTCTCCCCCCTGATTTGCCTTTACGTCTTGCCAAAGGCTCGCGAAGCTGCTCAATCAGCGCGTCGACTTGAGAAGTCGCCTTTGACCATGCGGCATCGGGGTCGTCTCCGGGTTCTAGGAGGACATTGGAGACCACCTTGATCTTCTGCCGCCGGTTATCAAAGATAAGAAGCTGATCGGTCAGAACGAAACAAGCATCGAAGGTGTCGACTTCGCGAGGATTTAACTCGGGCAGATCCTCGATGAAGCGAACCATGTCGTAGCCGAGATAGCCGACGGCACCGCCGAAAAATCTAGGCAGTTCAGGGAGTTGGACAGGGCGAAAGGGGGCGAGAAACGCCTCGAGCTCCTTCAGAGGGTCATCGACGGTGCCGGCGCGAACAACGACCTCTCCATCCAGAATCTCGAAATTCCGACCGCGACAACGAAACATCTTCCACGAACCGCTACCTAGAAAAGAGTAGCGAGCCCATTTCTCCCCTCCCTCGATACTCTCCAGGAGAAAGGCGGTCTTGCCGTTGTCGATTTTGCGAAAAGCCGAGACGGGCGTCTCCATGTCGGCGAGAATTTCGCGGTAGACGGGTATCAGATTTCCATCTTGCGACAGACGGCGGAATTCTTCGATGGACGGGAAATACATGCGGGGAAAAGCTCCGGAGTAAAGTGCGCTACATTAACATGCCGGAAACAGGAGCGTCAAGCGACGCGCGCCGGCAATGCCCGGAGAACTGGACGGGAGGCGGGATGACGGAAAATAAAAAAGGCCCCTCTGGCGAGGGGCCTTTTTCGAAAAAATTTCGGCGGCGACCTACTTTCCCACACAGTCACCCGTGCAGTATCATCGGCGCGGCAGGGCTTAACTTCTGTGTTCGGGATGGGAACAGGT